>JBBCIV010000284.1:0-25981 GCA_037189665.1 Phycisphaerae bacterium
GCCGAGACGACAACCTGATTGCCGTAAAATGCCGTTCCGAAGGTAAGCGACGTCAGATTGATCGTCTGATCGGGCTCAGGGGTCAGCGTAAAGGTGAAGTAGTCGTCCGCCGTCGCCTCGCTATTGGTGGTTAGCGACGAGGGAAAATATGACACCCCCTCCGTTGTCACGCCGCCAGCGCTAGTTGACCAATTGCTGGCAACGGAGTTGGGATCGGCATCAGTGGATGCCGACGACCCTCCACTGAAAAGGTACTGTGCCAGCACGGCAGCCTCGGTCTGACTGTTCACCGCTACAGTCGCTATTACTGTAAATAGTGAATACTTGAAAACTTGAAAGCTCATCTCCATCTCCTACTGATTCGAAACCACACGCACCGAAAGCCGGCCATAACAAGACGTGGGCGTGCTGATCAGCACGCGGACGTATGGCTGCTTGTCGTCCTCCAAATTTTGCGTGATGCCGGCCAGTAGAACTATGGACTTAGGCAGGATTTATTTGTGTTTTTTTGCGCATCTGGTTTCAATCCCGGGACAATTTCGCCGTTAAGTAGCATGTTGATAGGGGTAGATGGCCGAAGGCGAGGAACTCGTGATGCGGAATAACTGGAGCGTCAGCCTCAATCACCCCTGCGGCCGACTTTTATGCGTGGAAGATTGGTGCAGGCCTCGCTCCGATTCCGAACGACTGCGCGACGTGGAACTGTGGTTTGTCTGGCGCGGATCGGGGTGGATGCAGACCGCCAATCGCCGGTTTGACCTGCGTCCTGGATTTTGTGCCATTATGCGCCCCGGCGGCATTTACGACGCCGGCCATAACCCTGCCGACCCGCTGGGCATCACGTTCATCCACTTCTCAGTATTTCCGCAGCAGGACGGCCCTGCCGTTGCGACCATACCGCACGATTGGCCGGAGTTCTTTTCGCTTCAGGATGTGGACTACTTCGACGCCGCCACCCGCCGCATTCGCGACCTGCACGGCCCGCGCCCAAACGTCGCGGCCGGTTTGCTTCAGGCAGTGCTGCTTGACCTGCTCGACCAGCCTACGCGAAACAACCCGCTCTCCTCCACCCAGGCGGCTCATCAACGACAGATCTCGCAGCTCGTCGCAGACATTCGAACACAGCCACATCGCCTTCCAACCGTGGAACAGATGGCAGAGCAGGTCGGCCTCAGCGAGGCGCACTTTTCCCGCATCTTCCATCAGGCGATGGGACAAACCGCACGCGATTTCCTCGTCGAAACCCGCCTGCATGCGGCCCGCGAACTGCTCTCGACCACGGACCTGTCCATCGGCGCGATCGCCGAGCGGCTCGGGTATGCCGACATCTACTTCTTTTCCAGGCAATTCAAACGCAAGACGGGCATTACCCCCACTGACTACCGGCGAACGCGATAGACGACGTGCAATGTAGAGCGTCTAGGATGCCTGCCCCGCCAGTTTTGCCACGATCTCGGCAACGCGTTCGGCAGCATCAAGGTGGGCAAGCTTTCTCGCGTTCTCAGCAATCGAGCGACGCTTCATTGCGTCGGACAGGAGCGCGGTAAGCATGGGCTGAAGCTGGGCGGCGTTCTTCTTCCGATCCTTCTGATCGTCCAGCAGCATGGCGGCGTTGGCGTCGACCAGCACCTTGGCGTTGGCCCGCTGGTGCATGTCCTTGTGGAAGGGGTATGGCATGAAGATCGCCGGAATGCCGCAGGCGGTGAGTTCGGCGCAGGTGCTGGCGCCCGATCGGCTGACGACGAGGTCGCTCACCGCCCAAACGTCCTGCATATCGGCGATGAAATCGATGACGATCGCGGGGATGCCGAGCTGTCGGTACTCCGCTCGGACCGCCTGCGCGTGATCCTTCCCCGCCAGGTGCAGTACGTTCCAGCCCTGCAGCTTGATCGACTTGAGCGACTCCAGCACCGCCTCGTTAACGGTCTGCGCGCCTTGGCTGGCGCCGGTGACGGTGAGCGTGGAAAGCTTGGGATCGAGCCCCAGCCGCCGGGCGGCGTCGGCGCGGTCGGGCAAGGGGGCGATGCCTTCGCGGATCGGGCAGCCGGTGACGACCATCTTGTCGTGATGGGCGTGCGACAGACAGCCGCGCGTCGCCTCGAACTGGCAGCAGATGTACTTGATGTACTTGAGCAGGTAGTGGTTGGCCTTGCCGGGGATGACGTCGGGATTCAGGATGGCGGCGGGGATCTTCTTCTCCGAGCACCACTTCACCGCCGGTCCGGCCGCGTATCCGCCCAGGCCCAGCACGGCGGCGGGTTTGCGCTCGCGGATGATCTGGCGGACCTGGTCTTTCGTATCCCGCCAAGATTTCCAGAACGTCAGCAGCCCCCCCACCGACTTCACCGGCGGCTGGATCGGCTGAGTGATGAACTCAAATCCCGTCGGCTTCAGAATCGTGGTATCGATCGGCCGCGTGGTGCACAAAAACGCCGGCCTCACGTTCGGCCACCGCGTCACCAACGCCTGCGCCACCGAAATCCCCGGATACAAATGCCCCCCCGTACCACCGCCGGCCAAGAGAATCGTGACGGGGTCACCCATGAAACTGCGCATATTTACCGCAGATTGCGAGTCGTCACAACCAGCGGGTATCGTAAACCCCCGCGAAGGAAAACCGACGTTCCGCGCCACCCCAACTTGAACCTGGCCATGCCGTGGACGAACGCTGACCATCTCCGATAGAGTTCTGCCGCGCGAGGATGCTGAACGTGCCCCCCTCTATTGGTACGCTGCTGTGAAAAGATTCGATTGAGGCCACGCGCCAATTCAATTAAATGGATGACGACTGCTCCCGCTACGGCGACGGGAAAGCATCAGTAGACCAGTTATCGCGAGAAGTGAGGGGACCGCTGGCTCTGGGACGACTGAGGTGGAAACAATGGCACTGCTGCCATCAGTGAAACTCAGGCGAAATACGAGCGTTCCATCGTCGTTAAAGGAATGGCCGCTACCACCGCCAGCGCTCGTCCCGCCAAGCAAGCCGATGCTGCTGATGATCCGTAAGTCTGAAAGCAAGCTCGGGTCCAGATCAAAAGCTTGTCCCTTCTGGACGACCAGTTGAAGATCTCCGTTCGGAAGCGTGGCGAACAACGCGGTGTTGTTCGAGGAGTTAACCCCGCTCCCGGCAATCCTCGCCACGAACGCCGCCTGTCCAACATCATTAATCGTCGCCGACTCAGCATCACCCGCAAAGCGAAGGCCGGCCAGCTGTGGCACAGGCACGTCAACATCGGCAAGGAGGCGCGTCGCGCCGGTGCTGAACAACGCCAGCGCAGGCGTTGCCGCGCCGGGAGGGGTCGCCGGATTCAATTGAACGTTCGCGATAAGGTCGCCGCGACGATTCATCGCCAGCGTGCTGGAGAACGCCTGATAGGTTCGCTGATCCGAGTCGGAGACTTTCCCCCTCTGCGATGCGATCAGTGAATCGCCGCCATCATTGGCCAATCGCAGTTGGGCAACGCGGAGCCCGGTGGTCTCCACATCTGCCAGGTATGCGACATCACCATTTCCGTTCACCGTAAAATTTGAAAGGCCAACAATATCGCCCGGCTGTGGTGGTCCATTTCGCGGGTCGTAGGTGCTGGTGACGACAGCCAGGTTCGTTCCACTTGCACGCACGATGATCGACGGCCGTTGCGACTCTGTTACGGATGGTCTAAAAAACACGTGGCCTGCGTCATCAACAAACGGGTCACCGAGGAACCCGCTAAGCGTCGTGTCCGAGACCGGCAAGGCTTGCCCTGGGCCAGCCACGACAGACGTGCCCGCCTCTGTTGCGACGATAATGCCATTGGCCATGCCAAAGCTGCCCCCCAACGACACGTTGGCAACCGCACTACCGTTACCACCGATTCGAATTCGGTTGACGCTCAACACGGCGACCGTTCCACCGCCGTATGGCAACGAGGTGCTGCCTTCATATAATACCTTGGATGGCTGGCCGGGCACGCGTGTGAGTAGCGACCGCGCCGTGCCTATCCAACCTCCAATCGCAACGCCGTTCACATCGTTTTGCGCCGCGTCGGTAATCGCCATTATGCCATCATCGCCTTTGCGAAAGGCGAGCGTAAGCTGCCCTGACAGGCCGGCCCAAACTCCTTCCGCATTGGTAACGTTTACCCCAGGACCGTCCACCTGTCCGCGAAAGGCAATCTGCCCGGCGTTGTTTATCATCGGCAGGTCGAACTGAGAATAAAGCTGGCCTGCCGATACGCCGTGCGGCTGCATGCCAGTTTGCGCGTGTATATTGAAGGTAACGCTTCCGAACACTGCGTTTGCAAACAGCGCTGACAGCCCAATGGCAATCTTTATTGTGTGCATAACCCCTCCCGTCGCGAACAAAATTAGCTGCTCCCCCCTCCACTCACAAGCAGGAAATGCCAAGCAAAAAGAGGAAACCCACGGCCTTGATAAGCCGCGGGTTTCCTCTGAGTGAAATAATAGAAGGTGGAAATCCAAGCCGCGTGCGTTAGTTACGACAGTTCCGCCGTCGGGACGGAGTCGCGGGGTTTGAGGACGCCGTCTTCGATCAGGCGGCGGATCTTCAGCAGCGCCTTGTTCTGGATCTGGCGGACGCGTTCCTTCGTCACGCCGATGATCCGGCCGACCTCTTCCAGGGTCAGCGGGGTGTCCTGCTGCTGGTCCCAGTTGAAGCGCTGCTTGATGACCGTCTGCTCGATGTTGCTCAGGTGCGCCAGATTGCGATCGACGATCTGCTTGAGTTCGTCGGTCAGGTCGTCCTGAACGGCGTCGCGCTTCTTGTCGCTCCAGTCGCTCTTCTCCAGGTCAGGCTCGAACTCGACCGGGAAGCGCTGGCGGTGCTTCGAGTGCTTCTGCGCCGTGCGGCTGAACGCCTTGAGGATCGCGCGGCAAGCGTAGGTGCTGAACTTGAAGCCGCGATCGACGTTGAACTTATCGACCGCACGCAGAAGCGCCATGTTGCCTTCCGACACGATCTCGGCGAAATCGACGTCGCCCAGCCGCGTGCGCTTGGCCATCGCCAGCACCAGCGCGAGGTTGGTACGGGTGAGGTACTCGCGGAAGTGTTCGGCGCGGCGGTGCCACTCGACGGCGGACTCGGCCAAGTCGCGGGTCAGGCCGGCGTCGGCGACCTGCTTCTGGATCTTCGAAAGCATCAGCTTCGAGTAGTTGTACCGCAGGAACATCAGCCGCTCTTCGGCGGCGGTCATCAGTTGCGGCGTGCCCGAGAGCGACGCGTTCACCGACTCGTCCCGCGTGGGCTGATACCACGCCACCAGCGGAAGCGCCTTCTCATCCTCGGCGAACAACTCCTGCTCGATCCCCTTCTCCTTGTATGTCGGAGAATCCATGTATGCATAGTTGCCGGCCAGAATCTCTTCGGCCTGTTGACGTAGAACCTTGGAGATCGCCTGTGCTCGCGGCGAGGCTGCCTTTTTCGGCTTGGAAATGGTCATTGTCGTGCCCATCCGTGTCTCCCTTCAGGTTAGGCGGCCGAGCTTGGCATTCTCGGACGCAGACTATTATTCGATCAGTGGTCTACCACACTTGTTACGCAACGGGCGTTACAAACGGATTCCGTTTTTCAACCCGTTCAAAACCCGAGAGTTACGACACAAAATACTGCATTGTATTTTCGCTCCCTTTTGCGGACTGGACACTTATCCGATCCACAACGTCCACTATGATCTGACGGACGTCTGAAGAGGCTCTATCGCGGTTCTAAAAAGCAGTTAATTTGCGATAGGGAAATGCCTGATACAGGCATCTGAATTAAGGGTTTACCCACATGCCACACGCATTTAATCACGACCTCTGGCGGCGGATCGAGGGATTTGCGTTCGACGAACCTGGGACGACGTTCCGCTTTCGCGACCGGCTGGCGAAGGAAAACGCATGGTCAACCGCGCGGGCAGAACAGGCGATCAACGAATACCGCCGATTCCTCTATCTCGCTGCCGCTGCGGGGCATCCGGTGAGCCCGCCAGACGAGATCGATCAGGTGTGGCATCTGCATTTAATGTACACGCGGAGTTACTGGGACCGGCTTTGCCGCGACACGCTCGGCACGTCACTCCATCACGAGCCCACGCGCGGCGGATCGGACGAGACGGCCAAGTTCGCCGACTGGTACGCGCGTACGCTCGCGAGCTACCAGGACGCGTTTCACGAGGCACCGCCGCCCGACATATGGCCGGGGCCGGGTGAAAAACGATCGAAGCCCGATTACAAACGGGTGGACGTTTCAAAGTACCTGTTGTTTCCCAAGGCGCGATTCGCGCAGGCGGCGATGATCATGATTGCACTGCTTGCCCTGTTGGCCGTGGCATCCGGATGCGATGCCAGTGTCCCGACGACGTTCCCCCACACCACTTCGTTCCCGCTGGCGGCGGTGGAGAACCCGCTGAACATGCGCGGCAGCGACTTTCTGTCGTTCTTCGCGTTCGCCGCAGTCGCGGCCATTGCGGTGGCGCTGGCATTACGATGGCAGGCGCGCCGCGCGCCCAGCGGAGCCCATCCGAATGCTAATCTCGATCCATATGAGACAGCCTACCTGCGCGAATCTCCGGCGCTCGCCGTCCGAGCGGCGCTGGCCAACCTCGTGTCGCAGGGCGCGATGCAGTTAACGCCCGGCTCGACGTTTGAGCGGGTCAGCCCGTCGTCCCGGGCAGCGCACCCGCTGGAGGAGGCGATCCTGCTCGCCGGCGCCAACCCCGCCTCCGCCATGACGATCGAACGCCGCGTGCGACCGGCGCTCGACTCGATCGCGAACGGACTGGTCGAGAAAGGCCTGCTCGTCGGCCCGTCGGAGCGCAACATGGCGGCGATCGGCACGCTCGCCCTCCTGGCGGCAGCGGCGATTGGCGTGGCGAAGGTCGTCGTGGGCATTTCTCGCGATCGGCCGGTGCTTTTTCTCGTGATGATGGTCGCGGCGCTGGTGATCGTGATGTTCGCGCTGATGTCGCGCCGGCTGCACCGCACTCGCGCCGGGGACGAGGCAATCGAAAACATGAAGAACCGCTACCGCCGCGAAGCGATGATCGCCCAGTCACAGGCCGGCCCCCCGGCCGACACCGCGCCCGACGCCCGACGCGGCCCCGCCCCGGCGATGGCGTACGGCGGGTTTGATCCGATCACCATGATGGTCGCGCTCTACGGCATGAACATGCTGATGCACCACCCGACGCTCGCGCCGATGCAGCAGGCATTCGTCCCCCCGGCCGAGAGCGGCTGGTCGGGCGGTACTGAAAGCGCCTCAGATAGCGACGCCGACTCGTCCGATTCCGGCGGCGGGGATTCCAGTTGCTCCTCCGGCTGTGGCGGCTGCGGTGGCGGGGATTGATCGCCCGAGCGCGCCCTGATCAACCATCAGTGCCAGATTCGGAGCACGCGCTCGCCAGAAAAAAGAAGGCGACGGGCAAACGCAGAAACCGGGCAGTTTCCTGCGTCCTTAGCGCCCGCCGCCAGTGGGGCCGTTGGAGGCCCCGGAGGATTGTCACCCGCCAGGCGTTCACTCACACTCCCCGCCTGGCTTATTGTACAGTTGTACCGTTTCTATCCGAATGCGTTGACGGTTTCAACCACCTTTGTAGTTGACAACAGGACCTATCGCCGCATCGGGTTATACGACAGAACGAATCCGTTCTACAATCCCCAAATCTCAGGGACGACCCAGTGCCGGACGTCGTCTTCACCCGGAAAATTCCGGAGTGCTCCAAGGTTAAATGTTACAATTTCAGCCAGATGACGACCCTTTGCTTCGGCGGCAGCTTTAACCCCGTTCACAACGCACATCTCGCCTGCTCGCAGGCGGCGGCGCGGGCAGCGGGGTTTGGGCGGGTGCTGTTGATCCCGTCGCACCAGCCGGTGCTGAAAGCGCGAGCCTACGACCTCGCCCCGGCGGAGCACCGCGTCGCCATGCTGCTGCTGGCAGCGGAGGCGTGGAGCACGCCTGATCTGACCTATGAGATCGATCCCCTCGAACTCGAGCGAAACGGCCCGACCTATACCATCGACACCGTCGAAATCCTCCTGAAACGCGGCCTGCCGCGCGTGGACTGGCTGATCGGGGCGGACCAGTTGCTGAACCTGAACCGCTGGCATCGGTTTCCGGACCTGATTCGCCTGACGCAGTTCCACGTCATGCAGCGGCCGGGCTACGCGATCGACTGGTCACGGGTGCATCCGGACGCCCAATCTCTCCGAGAACATGTCATCCCGGTCCCGCAGATGGACATCAGCGCCACCGACATTCGCGCGCGCGTCCGGGAAGGCGAGGCGATCGACGAACTGGTGCCGGCGAACGTCCGAGAATACATCCTTCGACATCGGCTCTTCATTCCCTGACCGAAGCGGTTACAGTGGACCGATTCCATTAGGGCCGCGCGCCTATGGCCGGCGTGCATCGCAATCGGAGCCGATCCTATGAAGCGACTGCTGATCCTCTCATCGCTCGTCCTGACGACCGCCGCGTGCCAGCCGGTGCCGAAGGCCGGCAACCCTGCCATCTCCGCCGGAAGCGCCACGCCCCCCACACCGCCTGCCACGACCCAAGCGGCCGTCCGCCCCCCCGTCGGAACGCCCGCCGAGGACCCCTGGACCGCCGGCGTGACCGAGATCATCACCCGGCCCCAGCTCGCCGCCCGTCCGACCACCACGCAGCCGGGCGTTCAGGGCACCGCCGTCGCGCCCGCCCACTCGGCGCCGACGCCCGCCGGTAGCGAGGTCGCCACGCCCAAGCTGCCGCTCACCGAGGTGAAGAAGATCGATACCTCCATCAGCACCGCCCCGCTCGTGCGACTGATCGGCATGAAGCTGAACAACATCCCGTATGAACGCTTCGCGGGATACGGCGTAGTCGATTTCACGCCCAAGCTGCCCGAGGGCACCGACCCCGACGCCATGACCAACGACATCCTCGGCCGCGACCCGTCCGGCACCGCGGGCGCGGTCGAACGGCTCATCAAAGGCGAAGTCGACATGGTGGTCGTCTCCCGCCTGCCCACCCCCAACGAATACGACGCCGCCGGCAAGGCGGGCGTCACGCTCCGGCACGATCTGCTCGCCACCGAGGCGTTGGTCTTCACCGTCAACATCAACAACCCCGCCAGCAACGTCTCGATCGGCGCCCTCAAAAGCTACTTCTCCGGCGAGGCCAAGACCTGGGCCGACCTGAAGCTGGTCGACTTCCCCCTCACCAACGAGATCGCGTCCAAGCCCATCACCGTCGCCTATCGCGCCAATGGCCTGGGCACCGAAGAACTGATGGAACAGCTCCTCCTCGGCGGGCAGAACCTCCCGGAACTGCCCATGAGCGAGGCGCTGAGCTCGTCCAAGCTGGTGCTCGACGCGACCAACGAAGACCCCGCCACGCTCGGCTTCAGCGTCTTCTGCTACGCCAGCAACATGGACCGCGACGGCCGCATCAAGGCATTGGCGGTCAACGGCGTGCTGCCCGAGCCCACCCGCATCGCCGCCGGCGAGTACCCGCTGACGACGCCGATCTACCTGCTCACCCGCACGAATATCGATCCGGAATCCCCCCTTCTGTCGCTTCGCAAGTGGCTGCTCGCCATGCCCGGCCAAAAGGTGCTCGCCGAGGCGGGCTACATGCCGATCGTGGCCGAGGCCTGGACACAGCAACGGCTCATGAGCGGCGCGAACTGATTCGCGTTGATCTGAAATTCATCATTACGTCCCAAAGCCCACGACGAAGGTCGTGGGCTTTGGCGTTGGGCCCGCCGCCAAAACGAAACTCCCCGCGTCACGAAAACGCGGGGAGCACTGCGGAGTCGGAAGCTGGCAAATCGTTCCCCGCGGCTTCACGCTGCCCGACGTCGCCGCAGGAGAAGTCCGGCCGCGCTGGCAAGCAGGGCGAGCGTCGCGGGTTCGGGGACAACGACGTTATAGATCGCGACGTCGTTCCCACCGGTAAGCGTGCTGGTGGCCTGCGCTCCGGTCCAGTGGGCCTGATAGGTGATCTGCGCGGTGCCCAGCGGCAACGTGATGGTCGCCCCTTCCGGCAGGCCGGAGAAGACGGCGGTCGCCGAGGCATCGGCGCGGGTGAGAATGTAGAACACCGCGCTCGACGACGGCGCAAACCCCGCCACCAGCGACAGGTCGAGCACCGTCGCAGGATTGATCGCCAGCCCGCCCGCCGCGGTAGTGGTGACGTTCACCTGGTCATAAGACCCAGCCCCATCGCCCGGCGTCGTGCCGCCGAGCTGCGCCGAGTAGGTGGCGGCGGCCTCGAACGCGAGCTTGCCGATCTCCATTGTCCCAATCTGCGAGGCTGCAACGAGCGTCGAGTCGCCGGGGGAAAGTTTGCCCGTGTTGGCCTTGACGGTGACGGCGTTCGTGCCGGAAGGCGTGATGACGCCCGTGCCCCCCAGCGTGCCGGTCACCGTGTACCCGCCGACCGTCGCCACCGAATGCGTTCCGTTCACCAGCAGCGTTGCGCCGGCGGTGATATTGGTATTTCCTGTATAAGTGTTGGCCCCCGTCAATTTCACAGTCCCCGTTCCGCCGGCCACGCCGATGGTAAGGTGCCCGGGGTTGCCGCCGACACCGTTGGAGATCGTTCCACCGATGACGGTGGTGCCGTTCCCGCCGAACGTGATCGTGCGGGCGGAGAGCGTGGGATTATCTCGGATGTGAATATCGCCGCCGATCGTCAGGCGCTTGTCGGCCGCGATGATGTTGTTGTTCACCGTATTGCCGCCGCCGAAGATCATCAGCCCATTCAGAGTCAGGCTATGACTGCCGTTCGTCGACCAGTTGTTATTGCCAAGCAGCAACGTGTTGCCGATCGTACGATCCGCCCCGCCCGCCTCCAGCACCGCCGAGGCGTTTCCGATGTGAACTGATCCCGTTCCCAGCGGTCCGCTGGTGACGGGCGCGATCGCCGTGCCGGAACCGCCGGTCGAGTTTGCCCCGATGATGATCGTCGCCGCGCCGATCGACATGCCGCGGTTGTAAACAACCGTGTCGATCGTCACGGTCGTCGGCATGAGGTCGAACGCGTTCGACGCCGACGAGAGCAGCCACTTCCCGCCGGTGACGTTGATGCCGAAGCTGGCCGTACCGACGCCCTTGCTGATCGTGCCGCCCACGGTGTTGATGCCGCCCGTCGCCGATCCGGCGAGCGTAAGTTGCGTGGCGGCGGCGTTCGCGGTGGTGATGTCGCCGGCGATGTGAAAGCTGTTGGTGTTGCTCGTGCTGTTGTTCGTGAACGTGCTGGACGCGCCGCTGAGCAACAGCGGCGCGTTGATCGTCTGGGTGAGGTTCGTGCCGACGACGGTATTATCGATGCGATTGTTGCCCGCCGCCGCGAGCGTGAGCGTCGGGCCGGCGTTCGCGCCGGCGGAGCCGATGGTGTAGGAGGCGGCATTCGTCGTGAACGCCAGCGCCGCAACGCTTCGGCCGGCGTCGATCGTGATCGTCGTGAAACCGTTCCCGCCATCCGCGAACGTGCCCGTGCCATCGAAACTCGGCGGCTGATTCGGGGTGCCCGTCCAGTTGCCGGCGGTGGCGTACTGGCCGTCTCCCGCCAAGCCGGTCCAGGTCGAATCGACCGCCGCCAGCGTTCCCGACGTCGTGATTGCCATCGCCATCGCAAAACGCAAAGGGCATACCGAAATCGTGTGAGTCGTCGTCCGCTTCATCGCTGTATCTCCTCCTCGTGCGTCATCCGCGAAACGGGATATGAACGCTTCAGACTCTACGACTTTCCCTTCCCGCGAGCGTTGCTTAACGCGTCCTTCTTTTCACGCTATGCGACACGCAGACGACAGAAAGGCTTGAAATAGGGTAAACTCCGGCTCGATGGCCCAGCGATTTAAGCAGGTCGCGCTGTTTCTGCCCCCGACGCCGGGATATTTATCGGACGTGCTGAACGGGGTGATCGAGTTCGCCCGTTCGTCGGGGGACTGGGTGATCGAAGTGTGCCACACGCTGGCGATCGCCGAGGCGACCGTCGCGTGGTGGCGGCCAGACGGGGTGCTGCTCAACGCCACCGACGGCGACTGGGCGCCGCTGATCGAACGTCTCGGCATTCCTACCGTGCAGGTCGGCGGGCAGCCGCTGGGAACGGTGCCGCGCGTCGTCACCGACAACGACGCCATCGGACGCCTCGCGGCGAGGCACTTCATCGATCGCGGGTTTCGCAACTTCGCCTACCTCGGCTACGGCTCGCTCGCCTGGTCATGCGAGCGAGGACGGGCGTTCTGCGAATCGCTCGAAGAGGCCGGCCTGCGCTGCAACACCTATGGCGACGACGGCGGGATCATCCACGCCAGCAACGTGCAGGGCACGCTCGCCGACTGGGTGGCAAAGTTGCCCAAGCCGGTCGCCGTCTTCGCCTGCCACGACCGCGCCGCGATGCTGCTCGGCCGGGCGTGCGCGTGGCTGAAACTGGAGGTGCCCGACAACGTCGCCATCCTCGGCGTCGATAACAACCCCGTCGAGTGCGGCCTCACCACCCCCGCCATCTCCAGCGTGATGGGATCGGCCCGGCGAATCGGCTACCAGGGCTCGGTACTGCTCGACCGGATGATGAAAGGCGAACCCGTCTCCCTCGATTCCCTCCGCGTCGCGCCGGCGGGCGTGGCGGTGAGGGGATCGTCGGACATCTACGCCACCGACGACCCGGATTTGCTGGCGGCGATCAAGTACATCAAGCAGCACGCGGACGAGCCGATCGAGGTGGGCGACGTCGCCCGGGCGATCATCGTCACCCGTCGAATGCTCGAACGGAAGTTCCGCGCCATCCTCAACCGTTCGCCGCGCGAGCAAATCCTGCTGGCTCACGTTGAGACCGCCAAGGACCTGCTCATCAACACCAACCTGTCGATGCTGGAGGTCGCGATCCGCAGTGGGTTCCCGAGCAGTTCGAAGTTCGCCACCGTCTTCAAACGCGAGGCCACGCTCGCCCCCCTCGCCTTCCGCCGCCTTTACGGCACGGCCGAGGCGGGAGTGAGGTTGCCGTCGTCATAGCGATATCAGCGTTTGAGCGCGTCGATGAAGTAGATCGGCCGGTTCTTCTTCACGAACCGCTGCTCGTACGCCGTCACTCGACCTGCGAAAAGGCGGTCTTTCGCGTGGGCGAGCGCGGCGGGGTCGGTCCAGAAATGGGCGGACGCGAGCGAGACGTCAAACTGCGACCCGATCGTCGTCAGCGACCATTCGTAGTAGTCGCGGTGGTCCGTCTTGAGCGTCAGCCTTCCGCCCTCGCGCAACATCGCGCGAACGTCGCGCAGGAACGGAACGGCCAGCAACCGATTCGGGCGTTGAGGTTCTTCGTCGCAGGGTTCGGGATGAAACACCCACGCCTCGTCCACCTCGCCGGGGGCGAACAGCGACGCGACGTCCTGCGCCCGCGTGCGAAGCAGCGCGACATTTGCGATCGACCGATCGACGAGTTGCCGCGCGCCGTCGTAAAGCTGTTTGCACTTCCAATCGAGTCCGACGAACGCCGTCGCCGGATGCGCGGCCGCGATGTCAGCGAGGAACGCGGCGTTGTAGCAGCCGATCTCCAGCATCACCCTGCCATCGAACCGATCGCCAATCCGACGACGAAAGAACTCGCGCCACGCTCCGCGCTGTTGCGACGCCCCGTCGCCCGCGAAGACGAAATCGCCGAATTCGGCGAGCCTTTCGGCGTATTTGCTGCGTGAAAGCGTCATTTCTTCTCGGGCGTCTCCGGGACTCCTCCCCGCCGACGCGAGCAACCTTAACCGACCCGCGCCGGCGGGCACAATGTGGATTCATCGCGATCGGCTTGGTACAAGCAGGGGCTGGCATGGCGATCAACTTCTACGATATCGCTTACGGTTTCGGCGTCGGCATTTCCGCTCCTGTCTGGATCGTGCGAAGCAAGACGCGAAAGAAGGTGCTCGACGCCTTCAGCCAGCGCATGGGCAACGTCGCCCCGCGCGCAGGACAAAGCCGGGCGGCGATGATCCACGCCGTCAGCGTCGGCGAACTCAACGCGGCGCGAACGCTGGTCGAACAGCTCAAAGCGGCGCATCCCGATCTTCAGTTGATCATCTCGACCACGACGGAAACCGGCTACCAGCGGTCGCAGGAGCTATACGCCGGCCGCAACGACATCACGCTGATCCACTACCCGCTGGATTTCACCGCCGCGGTGGTGCGGGTGCTGGATTACCTGAAGCCGAGTCTCGTCATATTGATGGAGTTGGAATTGTGGCCGAACTTCATCGCGCAGTGCTGGCTTCGCAAGATCCCGGTCGTGCTCGCGAACGGCCGGATCACTGCGCCGAGCTTCAGGAACTTTCGGATCGGATCGTTCCTCACGACGCGCATGTTCTCTCGACTATCGGCGGTCGGCGCGCAGGAGCAGACCTACGCTGAGCGGTTCATCCAACTGGGGGCCGATCCGGCCAAGACGACCGTCACCGGCACGATGAAATTCGACACCTCCCCCGCTTCCGCCGACGTCCCCGGCGCGCCGGAACTGGCGGCCGATATGAAGCTGGCCTCCCCGCTTTGGGTGTGCGGATCGACCGGACCGGGCGAGGAGGAGATCGTGCTCGGCGTGTACAAGGCATTGCTGACCGACCATCCCAACCTGCAACTGGCGATCATCCCGCGTAAGCCCGACCGGTTCGACGAGGTAGCGGCGTTGATCGAAAAACATGGATTCGCCTGCATGCGTCGAACCGACCCCGCCGCCGTCAGCGGCGAGGGAAAAACAGTCGTCCTCGGCGACACGATGGGCGAACTTCGCAAGTTCTTCGCGCTGGCGGACGTGGCGTTCGTCGGCCGGTCGCTGGTGGACCTGGGCGACAAGCAGCACGGCAGCGACATGATCGAGCCGTGCGCGATCGGCAAGCCGACCATCGTCGGCCCGCATACGGGCAATTTCCTCGAGCCGATGAACGCCTTCCGCGCCGCCGACGCCATCGTCGAGGTCGCCACCGCCGATGAGCTTCAGGCCGCGGTCGCCCGGCTGCTGGCGGAGCCTGGGGAAATTGGGAAACGTGCGCAACAGGTCGTCCAGCAGCAGCGCGGCGCGACCGCCCGCACCCTGGCGATCGTCGAACCCCTCCTTGACCCCGCGCCTGTCGAAAATCCTCGTCTTTAGTGCCAGCCGACGGGCAAATCGCCTACCATCGGGTAACACTTCTGACAGAGGACACCTCATATGATCGACTCTCTCGAATCACGACGACTGCTCGCCAGCGTGAGCATTGTCGCGGGCAAACTGCGCATCGAAGGCACGAGCGGAAACGACGTCATCGCCGTCGCGCGCTTCGGCGCGGGGCAGGCGCAGGTGATCGACAACGGGAACGTCGCGTTCACGTTCGACCTGGCGGCGGTGCGATCGATCTCGTTCGCGGGGCTGGGCGGAGATGATCTCATCACCATCGGCCGCGTGCCGCTCAAGGCCTATCTCAACGGCGGAGACGGGAACGACTCGCTCTCCGCCTCGGCGTTCGACCGCGCTGATACCCTCATCGGCGGCGACGGCGCAGACTACCTCTACGGCGGGCCGGGCAACGACCTGCTCGACGGCGGCGCCGATGGCGACCTGATCCTCGCCGGCGACGGCGACGACCGGATCATCCTGCTCTCCGAAGCCCTCACCGACGACACCGTCTCAGGCGGGCTCGGCACCGATACCGTCGATGCCTCGGCCTATCCCAACGGCGTCGTGCTCGAGGTCGGCAATCCCGACGCCGACCCGGTTACCGTCTCCGACGATATCCTTGGCGATGTCGAGGTGATCATCGGCTCGGCGTTCAACGACGACATCAGCGTCTTCAGCGGCAGGAGCGTGCGCGTCGAAGGCGGCGCGGGCAACGACACCATCACCACCGGCCGCGGCAACGACACGCTCATCGGCGGACCCGGCAACGATCTGCTCAGCAGCGCCGGCGGCAATGACGTATTCGATGCGTTCGATACGCAAGTCGATACGCTGAACGGCGGATCCGGCGACGACATCGCCACCGCCGATCCGTTCGACGTGCTGAACAGCGTTGAATCGACCTGATCCGCGCGAACTACGACGGCGGCAGCGCCACGCCGGCGGCGGCGTTCATGCTGCGGACGCGTTTCTTGCCCGGCTCGGGCTTGACCGTGTCGTCCTTCGCGGGCTGCTGGCCGCGCGCCATCGCGATGACGCCCGTGCGCGCCAGTTCCTTGATGCCGTACGGGCGAAGCAGTTCGACCAGCGACTCGAGCTTCTGCTCGGTGCCGGTGATCTCGATCATCAGCCCGTCGCGCGACACGTCGATGACCTTCGCGCGGTACAGGTTCACGATCTCGATGACCTCGCTGCGCTTCTCCGGCGTCACCGACACCGAGATCAGCGCCAGGTCGCGCTCGACGTAGGCGGTGTCCTTGAAATCGCGCACCTTCGCGACCGGCACCAGCTTGGCCAACTGCTTGCGCACCTGCTCGAGCGTGTTCTCGTCGGCATCGCAGACCACGGTGAGGCGCGACAGCTCGGGGTTTTCGGTTCGGCCTACGACCAGCGAATCGATGTTGAAGCCCCGCGCGGCGAACATGCCCGCGACATTTGCCAGAACACCCGGCTCGTTGATGACGAGCGCCGAAATCACTGATCGCATAGAGAACCTTTTCCAGAAAAATCCGAGTCGGGCATTATACGCTCCCAACGCGGTCTGCAAAGGGCTGACTAGACAAGCCGTTCTGGAACGAACCGCATGTCGGCGAGCGCGGGGAAGTCGGCGCGGTACTTTCGCAAGGCCTGCAGGTCGATTTCGACCTTGAGCACGCCTTCCTTATCTCCCGCATCCGCCACGATTTGCCCGCGAGGATCGATCACCAGAGAGCGGCCGGGGTAGGCGACGTTCGGGTCGCTGCCGACCCGGTTGCAGCCGATGACGTAAGCTTGGTTTTCGATCGCCCGGGCGGTCAGCAGCGTCACCCAATGATGCACGCGCGCCGCCGGCCAGTTGGCGATGAGGATGAAGATCTCCGCCCCGCCGCGCGTGGCGATGCGGAATGCTTCGGGAAATCGCAGGTCGTAGCAGATCAGCGGGCTGACGGTGGCGCCGTTCCACTGGAAGTACGTGAGGTGATCGCCGCCGCGGTAGTGGTTGCTTTCGCCGGAATAGCTGAACGGGTGCAGCTTTTCGTACCGGCCGATGATGTGGCCGCCC
Organism: Phycisphaerae bacterium; assembly: GCA_037189665.1. GTDB lineage: Bacteria > Planctomycetota > Phycisphaerae > Tepidisphaerales > Tepidisphaeraceae > BPJO01. The sequence continues at coordinate 17,136 of JBBCIV010000284.1, forward strand.
GGGCTTGCGACGATCGCGACGTTTCGACCGCGGTCGTCGGGCTTGACCATGTTCCCGCCCACGACCGTCACGCCGAACTCCCTGGCGATCTCGCCCAGAAACCGCCCGGTCGAGTCGTCGCGGTCGGCGATCTCATCCACCTTCATCGAAAAGCCGACAGGAAAGCCCTCCGGCAGCACGACCAGGTCGCCCTCGGCCGGGGGATCGCGCAGGAGCGCCTCGCGCGCCTTCGCGTGGTTCGCGGCGCGGTCATGCCAGACCAGATCGAGCTGCAGCACAACGACTTGCATGTCGCTACTATCGGCCGATTGTCACGGACAGGCAAGTGCGACGACATGAAGCCCGCCCGCGTGCTGGACAAGATCAAGGCCATCGGCCGATTGTCACGGACAGGCAAGTGCGGCGACCCACGCGAATCGCCGGCGCCCGCACAATCGTCATCATCGGAAAAATCAGAACCCTTCCGCGAACCGCCTTCGCGACGACTACGCCGCCGGTGCGTCCGGCACGTTCATCTCCACATGCTTGTGCACCCTGCCGCGAAGCCACAGGAGCAATAGCGCCATGATCACCGGGCAGAGCGTCGCGGTAAGCAGGCCGTAACGGAGGTTCGATCCCTCGGCGTCGGCGATCGCGCCGACGATCCACGGCATCACCATCCCGCCCAGGTTGCCCAGCGCCGCCAGCAGCGCGAACATCGTCGCGCCGCCGTTCGGATATTTGTCCGCGGACACCGCGAGCGTGCTCGGCCACAGGCACGAGCCGGTCAGCCCCGCCGCGATGCACGCGACCAGCGCGATCTGGTTCGACGGCCCGAACGACGCGATCGGGAACAGCGCCGCCGTCGAAAGGCAGCACGCCAGCATCAGCGCAACAGTGCTCACGCGCTTCGGCACGAACAGGATGCCGATCCGCCCCACCGCCATCGCCAGCGAGAACCCTACCAGGCTCAGCCCGGCGGTCCAGCGGGTGAAGCCCAGCGTCTGCTCGGCGTAGGCGGGCAGCCAATAGGCCATGCCCGCCTCGGTCGCGCCGCCGAGGAAGATCGCCGCCATCAGCACGACGAACACCGGGCGCGTGATGAGCTTGCGCGTCGGCGTCCTCACGCTCGCCTCTGCGATGATCGGGGGCAGGCGCAAGACGATAAAGCCCAGGCCGATGATCAGCGGCATGGGTAACAACGCCCAAGCCACCGTTCGCCAGCCGACGTCCAGCCGCAGCGCAACGGCGCTCAGCAGGATCGTCGCGACGGCGCCGGTGGCGTAGAACGAGTGCAGCAGGTTCATCGCCAGCGTGCGCCGTTCCGACTGCACCACCGACACGATGGGGCTGAGGATCATGTCGAGCGAGCCGGCGCCCAGTCCCATCACCAGTGATGCTGCCAGCACCGTTTCATACCCCGGCGCGATCGCCAGCATGATCAGGCCCATCGCGATCAGCAGGTTCCCGCCGATCGCGAACGGCTTGGCGCCGATGCGATCCGCCAAGGGGCCCGTCGCCAAGATGCCGACCACCAGCCCGCCAAACGTCACCGCACCGATTCGGCCGAGCTGCTCGCCGCTCAACCCCGCCTTGCCGCCGAGGTCCGCCGACAGCGTCGTGAGAAAGACGGGCAGCAGGTTGATCGCGATCGCCAGCGCCATCATGGCGAGGTAACACAGGCCGACGACCGCCCACACGTGCACTGGTCCTGATTTCCGCTGCTCCGTCACGCTTCGCTCCATCGCCTCGATCCTAGTCGCTACGGATTTCGGTTGACAGCCCGGCCGATTCGGGGTGAAATTCTCCGCGTTGCCGGATGGGACTGCAGCCCGCCCGGCGGCCGATCGGGTTCGTCTGCTAGCGACGTCGCCGATCGTGTGCCCGCGAGTCCTCGCGATTTGTCGGGCGTGACTTTCAGGCCCTTCTACGAAAGGAGGCGCACATGCGTGTTGAAACCAAGGAGGTCGCGCGGTAACCCCGCTCGCGAACCTTCGCAGGAAACTGCCCGACCCCGGCGAGCGATCGCCGGGGTCGGTTTCGTTTCGGCAAGCACCTCTTCTTTTTTGCTTCACCGCGAAGTCGCGATGACGCGAAGGCGGACGCGAAGAAGACAAAAGACGGTTTGGAAGTTGTTTCAAAACCTTAAATGGAGCGAGCGTTTCCAAACCTCGTGGCACGGGTTTGGAAACAGCTTCTTAGCCACAAATCAAAACACGAAATAAGACACGAATGAGAATATCGTGCATTCGTCTTATTCGTGTTTCATTCGTGGCTGGGGTATTTCTTCGCCTCTTCGCCTCTTCGCGTTTTGAGATAGTTACTTAGTGCTACAAACTGCCTATTCTCATATCTTTCGGCCCACTTTTTACCGTTTGCAGATCGATGCCGTGCAAACCCGAATGCAATGCTAACTCATATCATTCAAGTGCAGCTTCGTCTGCCAAAAACGGGGAAATTTGAAGATTCTGCCATCGCTCAGCCTCACGCCGAGACAATCGCCTTCACGCCGCGGGCGAACTCCGACGCGCCGCCGTTCGCGGGGTGTCGGACGGCGGGCGGGCAGACGTGGGTGAGGTCGGCCATGGCGCGCTGGCAGGTCTTGCCGATCGCGATGACCTGAGCGCCGGGAAACAGGTCCAGCGCCGCGCGCAGCACCGGCAAGCCGTGCTGCACCTCGGTCGGGGTGGGCGTGCGGTTGGTCAGGCGGTCGCCGGGCTGATGCGGATGCCAGGCGAAGGTGTTCCAGAGCACCACGTCATGCGGATCGACTTCCGCCGTCGCCAGCGTGCGTGCGACGATCATGGCCGTGGGTTCGAGCACGCCTTGCGTCTGGTCGGCGCGGCTGAGGGGAAGCGCCGGATTGCTGGTGCGATGGTGCGGCAGGTCGGACGCGGGGAGTTGCCGTTCGCACGTCATCGCGACGCCGCTGAACTTCCCGCCACGAAATCCGACTGCTTCGGCGACGAAGAGATACCGCGCCCGCGACACCCGGCCGCGCAGATACGCGACGAGGTTCTCCCGCCGCCACTCGGGGGCGCGGGCGTCGAGGTCGTGATCAGGATCTCGGTCATACCACGGATTGAACACATTCCCGCCTGGCGACCCGCGCAGCCGGCGCAGCAAACTGTCGATGGACGATGGCATGGAAGGGACATAGTAAGGGCTCCGAAGAGGAAGAGGAAACGTGCGGCGTGAAAGGATCTCGATCGCCTTTCACGTCACACTGGCATCACGCGCCACTCACCCCTCGCTCAGGTTTTGGCGAGCTCTTTTCTCTTGGCGGTGTGCGTCGATTGTTCTTCCCTCTGCCAGAACAGGTCGCGCGACGTGGCGCGTTTGGTAGGCGGGAGGCCGCCGGAGAGGATGAGGGCACGGCGTGGGGTGTCGGATCGGTTGGGCGAGGTGTAGTGCAGCGCGTATCCGCCGTGCAGGGTGGCGCCGCCGGCGTTCAGGGGGCAGACGGCGACGTTTTGGACGCGGTGCATCTCCGATTCGTGCAGTTCCAGGCCGTGGATGCGCGGGTCGTTGTTGATGTGCTGGTGCCGCCAGATGTCCAGCGTCAGGTGCGATCGCGGGACGAACTGCATGCAGCCCATCTCGGCCGGCGTGTCCTGCAGCGGCACCCAGATGCTGACCTGCTTATCGTGATCGTAGTCGGCGCCCCAGTAGGCGGCGTCCTGATGCCACGGCGTGGCGGCGGGCGAGCCGGCGGGCTTCAGGATGGCGTGGGCGAACCCCGCCCGCGCCCCTGGGCCGTAGAGCTGCCGCACGACGGCGTTGGCGTTCGCCAGCAGCAGCGACTCGTTCATCTCCGGCGCGTACTTGGCGGGGTTGAGGATCTGCGGCAGCGCGGCCTTCTTGCCGTCCTCGTCCGTGCCGGCAAGGTCAAACTGGTTTCCCTCCTCCCGGCCGGCCTGCCGGGCGAAAATGCGGTCATAGCTGACGCGCAGCTTCGCGACGTCTTCGGCGGTCGTCAGTTGGTCGATCGCGAGGTAGCCCTCGCGGTGGAAAAATTCGATCTGCTCGGGCGTCAGCGTGACGGTGGACTCGATCATCGGTACGCGCTCCTCGTGTGTGTTGATGCGAACCACGATAGACAGCCGCGGCGCTCCCGGCGTTCAAAGATGGATCGAGAGAAAATCGAACACGCGATCGGTATGATCCGCCTTCGATGCCCAAGCGTCGGACGCGAACTGCCTATCAGGACAAGACCGCCCTGCTGCCCGAAGTGACGATGGCCGGCTGGGACCGCTTCCAGCAGGCCGGCGATCTGCCGGCGCACGAGCACGTCGATGCGTTCGAAATCTGCCTCATCGTTTCGGGCAGCGTGGACTGGTGGGCCGGCGACGGCCTGCACGAGGTTCGCGGCGGCGAGCTGTACGTCACCCGTCCGGGCGAGCGGCACGGCGGGGTCGATGCGGTGATGAACCCGTGCGAGCTGTTCTGGTTCCACGTCGTCATCCCTCCGAAGCGGCCGCTGCCGGGCATGAGCGGGAGCGAATCGAACGCGCTGTATCGGCGGCTATCGACGCTGTCGATGCGGTCGTTTCGCGCGTCGGAGGAGTCGAAGCGCGCCTGCGGGCGGCTGCACGCCGAGCACGAGCGGCAAGACGAGTTCGCGGTCCTGGCGGCCAGGGCAGCGCTGCACGACCTGCTGATCGGCGTGCTGCGCGACCACGACGCCGCCGTTCAGCGTCGCGAAACACGATCGGAGCCGGTGCGGGCAGCGATGGCGTTCCTGCAGGCGCACCTGACCGAGCCGCTCCGCATCGCGGCCGCGGCGCGGGCGGCAGGAATTTCGGTGGGACGGCTGCACGCGAGGTTTTTACAGGAGACCGGCCAGACGCCCGGCGACTGGCGATCGAGGCAGCTCGTCATGCGCGCCAAGACGCTCCTGCGCACGACCGATGCGCCCGTGACCGACATCGCGCTGGACCTGGGATTTTCGAGCAGCCAGTATTTCGCCACCGCGTTCAAACGCGTGACGGGAACGACGCCGCAAGCCTACCGGGCCGCGAATAATGACGAAGGGCAGTAGCGCGAGCGATGGGCGCTCAGGCCATCCGGCGACGCACGAGGTACGCGCCGAGTCCGCACGTCGCCAAGCCGACGTAAAACGCCGGCGGCAGCGGCACGGCGATCGGGGGAGCGCTGGCGATATCGGTCGCGCGGAGCGTGACGACGAGGTCGTTGAAATCGCTTATCGAGCGGCCCTTGGTGATGCCGGGCCCGAGGTCGAGGTCTTCCCAGAACAGCACCCACACGCGCGTCTGGCCGGGGTTGTCGAGTTCGAAGGTGACGAGGTGGTCGCGTTCGTCTTCGTTCTGCGAAGGGATGCTGGAGTGCGTGCCGGTGTTTCCGTAGCGGATGAGCGGCTCGCCGTTCAAGGTGACGGTCGTCTCTTCGGGCGAGGAGGCAAAGCCGATCCCGTCGGCCGCGACGAGGTGCTGGAATTGCCCGCCCGCGAGCGCCCCGAGCGACTGGGTGTGCCCGCTGAACCGGCCGACCACGCGCACCTGGAAATCGCCGGTCCACCGTTGGTCGGCGTCGTCGGGCACGCGGCTGAACGACTTGTCACCGTTGGTAAAGCCGAGCGACGCCTGCTCGAAGGTCCCGCCATATAAGGCGGACAACACGTCGGCAACGCCGACTTCACTGATGTTCTGTTTGAGCGGGGTGTACGACGACGTATACGAAGCACCCGCGGTTGATGCAGCCACGAGCGACAATCCGATTGTCGCAGCCGAGAGCCATTGCGTTTTCATAGGGCCTACTTCCGATGCACTACAGCACTGCATCCGGCGTTGTGCCCTCCGTGGCGATGCAAACGTGCCCGGCTCGGCATCCGCCAAACCGTCAAGCACCACAGTACCAAGGTCAATCGGCGCTTCGGCGAATAGTCCAATCCCGGCGACGTCTCATAAATCGAAATGATGTTAAAATAGATAAAATATAACGATTATGCAGCCAAAAATAAATATCGGACGTGACTTCGCCATACGCGAAATTTTGCCTGATTTTTCCGGACGTTTTGCGCGATCGCCCTCGCGAAATCGGCCAATTTCGGCGGTTTGCCGGAAGGCAATCTGGAGAAAACGATTCAACGGACAGACGAACGAACCAGTTCGATCGCTTCGCGGAGGATGACCGCCCTTTCGTAGAGCGATCGGCCGACGATCACGCCCCAGACGGGCAGCGGGAGCAGCGCGCGGATGTGGTCGAGCGAGCCCACGCCGCCCGAGGCGATCACCGGCACGTTGCCCGCCTCGGCGAGCCGGCGCGTGTGCTCGAGGTTCGGGCCCTGCATCATCCCATCCCGCGCGACGTCGGTATAAAGCAGGCCGGCGAGCTTCCAGTCGCTGACGCGCTTCGCGATCTCGACCGCCGACAGCGCGCTGGTCTCGGTCCAGCCGCGCGTGGCGACCATGCCTTCCTTTGCATCGATCGCGAGCGTGAGTTTGTGGGCGTATTTCGCGTCCTTCGCAAGCGATTCGAACCAAGGCCAGTCCTCGATCGCCTTCGTGCCGATCACCACGCGCGATGCGCCGCATTCAATCAACCGATCCACGTCCTCAGCCGATCGCACCCCGCCGCCGACCTGCACCTTCAGGCCCGAAGCGGCGATGATCTTCGCGATCAATTCCGTCTGCACGCAACGGCCTTCCTTCGCGCCGTCGAGATCGACGATGTGCATCCACTCGGCGCCCTCGGCCTTGAACTGTTTGGCGGTGGCGACGGGATCGACGTCGTAGTTGATCTGCTGCGCATAATCCCCCTGCTTCAGCCGGATCACCTGACCCTTGCGGAGGTCGATGGACGGGACGACGGTAAAGTTCATCCGGAATGTTCTACCGGATGTCGTTGCCTGCGCGTAGGGCGGACGGGGGAGGAAGCATAAGGCTACACGCCGAGGAGGCGGTCGAATTCCACGCCGATGCGAAAGCCGGTGGCGGACGGTTCACAGCGGACGACCTTGCCGCGGGTGTTGAAGCCGCGCTGGAAGCCTTCGGGCGGAAAAGAGAAGGCGATGGTTTCGCCGCGAGCGATGGCGCGGTTGGTCCACGCGCCGACGCCGCCGACGGAGAGATCACGCACTTCCATCTGGAGCGGTTCGCCGTCGCGGGCGATGCACGCGTGAACGTCCACCCGGGCCGGACGACGGGCAAACATGCGGCGGTCGTCGGGGGCGAGGGTCATGGTTGTTGGTTCGGCAAACATGCTACGTTCCTTATCGGCAGCGCAGGCGTTACAGTTAATATCCTCGTCATAGCCGGCGAGCACTTGAGAACGGAATTGAGGTCGTGCGTGAGTGATGTGCTGGACAGCGGAATGGTGGCGCTCGTCGGGGCCGGGCCAGGCGATCCGGGGCTGATCACGCTCCGGGGCGTGAGATTATTGGAACAGGCCGACGTGGTCATCTACGACTACCTCGCCGCCCCCCGCCTTCTGGGCCACGCCCCGACGGCCGAGCATTTGTTCGTCGGAAAGCAGGCGAGCAAGCACTCGATGACGCAGGATCAGATCAATGCCCTGCTGATCGACAAGGCGAAGAACGGCCACAGGGTCGTGCGACTCAAGGGCGGCGATCCCTTCGTCTTCGGACGCGGCGGAGAAGAAGCCGAAGCGCTGAAGCAGGCCGGCGTGCCCTACCTGATCGTCCCCGGCATCACGGCCGCCATCGCCGGGCCGGCGTATGCGGGCATTCCGGTCACGCATCGCGATTTCAATTCCTCCTTCACCCTTATCACCGGTCACGAAAAAGAAGAGCAGTACAAGGACGAGGAAGCCAAAGCCCGCGGCGGCGCGGCGGGATCGAGCGATCTGGATTGGTCCGCGATCGCGCGACTGCCCTGCGTCGCGTTCTACATGGGCGTCAAATCGCTGCCGCGCATCAGCGCTCGCCTGATGGAGCACGGCCTGAATCCCGACACCCCCGCCGCGACCATCCAGTGGGGCACGACGACCAGGCAGCGAACCTGCGTTGCGACGATCGGCACGATCGCCGAGGCGGTAAAGGCCGCGAAGATCACCGCGCCGGCGATCACGATCGTCGGCAAGGTGGTGACGATGCGCGACGCCCTGAACTGGTTCGAAACCCGGCCGCTCTTCGGGCAGACGGTCGTCGTCACCCGCACGCGCGATCAGGCCAGCGAGCTATCCCAAAAACTCGAATCGCGCGGCGCGAACGTCATCGAGGCCGCCACCATCGAGATCGCCCCGCCGGCTGATCAGGGTAAACTCGACGCCGCCCTTCGCTCGCTGAACCAAATGAGTCCGACCACGGTCGTCTTCACCAGCGCCAACGGCGTTCGCGCCACGCGCGATCGGATGCGGCAACTGAAGCTCGACTCGCGCGCGTTCGCCGGCGCGACGATCGCGGTGATCGGCGAGGCGACCGCCCGCGCGGTGCGCGATCAGTTGAACCTTGAGCCCGACGTCATGCCCGCGCGCGCCGTCGCCGAAGCGCTCGCCGACGCGCTGATCGCCCGCGGAAACGTGTCCGCGACGCGTTACGCCCTCCTCCGCGCCGAGATCGGCCGGCCGGTGCTGGTGGATCGGCTGAAGGCGGCGGGGGCGGCAGGCGTGGAGGACATCGCGATTTACGAGACGCGCCTCGCCAGCTCGCTTCCAGATGAACTGAGCGAGGCGCTGGCGGGCAAGCGCGTGAACTGGATCACGTTCACCAGCAGTAGCACGGCCCGGAATTTCGTCGCGCTGCTGGGCGAGGCCTACCGCGAAAAGCTCGACGGCGTCGGCATCGCCAGCATCGGCCCGGTGACCACGCAAACCCTCCGCGACCTCGGCCTGCCGCCGACGGTGATCTCGGACAAGGCCGACGTCGATTCGCTCGCCGACGCGAGCAC
>JBBCIV010000285.1:0-14450 GCA_037189665.1 Phycisphaerae bacterium
GTTGCGCTCATTGTGGCTGAAGCGGATGTCGGCCGAGCTTTTGATGTAGATCACGCCGTGATCGTCGATCAGGGGATCGCCATACCAGCGTTCAAATACGTAATCCGCCCCCTCCTGGCCATCGATGGCAATGCTGATGCCTGACTTGTAGTTCGTAATGGGATTCGACGCTTCGGACAGCGACGCAACCGCCGCGACAACGAAGACGGCAAGGCGATTCATCCACATATCAATACATCCTTGAAAATGGCTCGGCGGCAACTGGAAACGCGATGATCAACGGGGACGTCCGAAGGAATTTGACCATCGCCGACACACGACGCTGAGGTGAAACGGTTGGCGACGACGGGAAACGGGGAGGAATCAGATCAGGACGCGCGACGTCGGGAGGGGAAGGAACCCGAAATCGGACCCCGTCCGAAGTTCGGGTTCAGGCTCATCGAAGTCGCGTCGCCAGAGCGGATTCAGGGACGACCAGTCAACGTAAAATACTTGGACTTGTGAGCATCAGACGAGAACGCTCTGGACTCCACATGTCCGTCCACAAACAGGAAGTTGGACCTGCGTCCGTTGTGGATGTATGCGAACGGCCCTGCCAGACGCGATGTCGAGGGCGTTGTGCCCAGCGCAAGCGTGCCAAACTCATTGGGATTTGCCCGGATGGAGTTATTGGAAAGCGGATTGGCATCGAAGATCACATATTTTTCGGTGGGCTGTCGAAATTTCGACAGCTTGGCCCCGTACCTGTAGCTGTTCAAAACGAGATTGGAGATGTCCGTCCCCTCGCGCGTGTAGTGGACGTTCTTTCGTTCGGGCGACGCGATCTGAACGCCGCCGCTTCCGGCGGTGGTTCCGTCCACCCAGCCGTTCACCGTGTAGTGACGGGCGAACCAGAAAGGGGAAGCGGACATGGTTCTGTAACCCAATTTCCATTTTGTGGGACAGAAGAGCTTGGCGTTCTTGTGCTGGACGCCGTTGGTCGGAATGTGCGTCCAGATAAACTCCGCGCGGTTGAAGTGTTCCGCATTGAGAATTTCATTCCAGATGAAGCCGCCCCCCTTGGATACCGACCCGGCCGTGCCTGGGGCTTGCCCGTTGTTGGCCGAGGCGAACATCTGAATCGCCTGTCCGATCTGCCTCATGTTCGACGCGCACTGGATGGTTTCCGCCGAGCCGCGCGCCTTGCCCAGCGCGGGGAGCAGGAGCGAAATTAAAACGGCAATGATTCCGATCACGACCAGCAGTTCGACCAGTGTGAACGCATTGCGTTGACGGTGGAGAATCGCATCGTTTTCCATGTTGACCTTTCGTCCCACCCAAGAAATTTGTCCCGTTCGTGAATCAACCGATTGACTGACCATCGATCGCGGACGCGCCCGTCGCGGCGCTGAGGGGGCGTCCGGGGTTGCGGTGAAGGGGCTTCCCGCGGCGCGTCGGTTCGGCCGCTTGCGGGATGCCGCCCGACGCCGCGCCTCAAGGCGACGATCGGTTGCCGTGATGCGGAGAGGGGAGGCCGGCCGGCACAATCCCGTCACCCGCCGTTGAATGCGTTGCCAACAGAATCCTCCTCTCGAAAAGACTATGACGTGACGAAAAACAAGATAGTCACCAATTGGCGATTATCAAGAAAAAATTAGAGATATATTATTTCAAATCGAATAAAAATTGAAATTAATTGAATAACAAGTTAGTCTAAATGGAGTTAGTGCTATTCAGTTTTGGGGGCGTGGGATTTACGATGGATTGCCATGCCCCAATCGCCGACCATTCGTGATGTAGCCAAGGCTTGCGGGTGCTCGATTTACACGGTTTCGGCCGTCCTGAACGGCAAGGGGCGCATCAGTGAAGCCCTGCGCAACAAGGTGCGCCAGACCGCTCGAGAATTGGGTTACGACGCGTTAAGGAACATGCCGCTGGCGCGACGCCTTACGGCGCCGGCGCTGGCGTTCGTCGTCCCGAACATCCTGGCGGAAAACGACGCCTTCTTCTGGAATGCCGTCAGCACGGCGCGGAATTTTTCCGCGACCAACAACTACGACTTCAAGATGTTTGCGGAACAGGACTTGGCGGTGCGACTGGCCAACGAGGAGGCCACGCCGGTGGCAGTGGGGTTCGATCGGCTGGTCATCTGCTGCTGTGATCCGCCCAAGGCGGTGATCCGACAAATCATGCGCAAGGGCATTCCGGTCGCGTTGATCCGACGCGAAATGGATCTGCCCGGCATCGTCATCGTGAAAGATGATGACACGCGCGGAATGCAACTGGCGATGGCGCACCTGCACCAAACCTATGGACACACCAAAATCGGCGTCCTCGCGCCACAGTACACCGGGCCCGTCACCGCTTGCCGCCGTGAATCGTATCTCGACTACGTTCGCCAGAACCGCTTGGTCGATGATCCCGATCTGGCAATCGACCTTTCCACCCTTGGCAAGCCGTTGCCCGAGCATCTTTGCAATCTCGTCCGTGCCGGACGAATGACCGCGCTGATCGCGATGAGCGATGGCCTGACGATCGATGCGGCAAAGCATCTACTCCGCGCAGGCATACGGATTCCTCAGGAAGTCTCCGTCATCAGCTACAGCAACACGAGCCTTGCCGCTTCCTTCTATCCGGAACTTACGGCAGTCAATGTTCCCGTCGTGGAAATGGTAACGGCGGCGTGCCAGAGCCTCTTCAATCTGGCCGCCAAGACGGCTCCGGCAAGGACGGTTATAGAGTTCACAAACGATCTGGTTGTCCGAGAGTCCTGTGGCGCAGCTCCGCGGCAATGACGTTGTTCCACGCGTCGTAAAAGGTGTTGAGCCGACGCCGCGCGAAAGAGGATGACTGTAGGTCGTCGCGCGCGCGATTCGCGCGTGGCTTGGGGAAGAAGGCTATTCCTTGGGCCTGCGCGCGAGCCGATAGGACGGGGGAGCAAGCTCGCCAAGCGGATCGGCTTCGGGCTATTCCTTGGGCTTGCGCGCGAGCCGATAGGTCGAGTTGCCCGACTTGAGCTGCGCGCCGCCGTCGGGCGCGACGGAGAAGGTGAACGGATAAGCGTTGCCGTCGGGGAGCTTGAAGGTGCCGGTGATCGGCCCGTTCGCGACGGGGGCCGTCGCGCGGTATTCGTTTCCGCCGATCGTGATGCGGCCTTCGTACGTCGGATTGAAGTCGCGGTGGAACTCGACTTGCAGGCCGTTGTCGCCGAGGAAGGCGCCGCAGACGGGATCGATGGCGTCGTAGATGGTGATGATCGCGCCGATCAGAAACGCCTTTGCGTTGACGTCACCTTCGATCTCGGGCTCGGCCTTGTATTGGGCTTCGAGCGCCGGCAGCGCGTCCTTGGCGCGGCCGCCAAACGCGCTAATCGTGACGGCCGTCCCCGCGCGCACACCCAGGTGTTTGGAGGAAATCGTCCCGATGAGCGCCGGAATCGCCTTGTCCGCCTCCGGGCGCTTCGACTTGGCCCAGCTGACGAGCCGGAGCGTCACCCGCATCGCCGCGTCGGAGTCAGGCTTGGTTTTCAGCACGCGGATCAGCTGGTCGAGTTCGTCGGCCTTGTCGATGCCGATCGCGCCGAGCGCCCCGATGATCGCGCCGGCCACCTCGCTGTCGGTCTCGTTCTCCATCGCTCGAATGAGCGCCGGCAGCGCCGGCTTGCCTTGATCGCCGAGCGATTGAAGCGATTTGATGATGGCTATCCGCTCTTCCGGCGTGCCGGTGGTCAGCGCGGCGGTGAGGTTGTCTGGGGCCTGCGCCGCCGCCATGGAGGCGGCCAGGCTGATGCTGGCGAGAAGGGGAAGGGCCGTGCCGGAAAATCGGTTGTGCATTTTTTCTCCTGCGATCGTATCGGACACAGAGGTGTTCCCTCGTCCCCTATTCTACCGGCCAAGCCGTCGCGGCGGAGCGCTTCGGCTGCGCGTATTCCTACGTACCGAACACGCGGTCTCCGGCGTCCCCAAGGCCGGGAAGAATATAGCCTTTCTCGTTCAACTGACGGTCGATCGAGGCGCAGTAGATCGGCACCTCGGGGTGGTGATCGTGCAACGCCTTGATCCCCTCCGGCGCCGCCACCAGGCACATGAAACGCAGGTTCGTCACGCCTGCCTTCTTCAAAAATGTGATCGCCGCCACCGCACTGCCGCCGGTGGCGAGCATCGGGTCGATCACCAGCACTTCGGTTTCGCAGATGTCCGGCGGCAGCTTCTGGTAATAGGGGACCGGTTCAAGCGTGTCCTCGTTGCGGTATAGCCCGAGGTGGCCCATTCGTGCGTCGGTCAGGATCGCCAGCACGCCATCGCTCATGCCGAGTCCGGCCCGCAGCACGGGCACGAGCGTGACCTTTCTCGCCAACTCGTGGCCGACGGTTTCCTCCAGAGGGGTGCGGACGCGCGTTTGTCGCGTGGGGAAATCGCGCGTCACCTCGTAGGTCATGAGCATGGCGATCTCGTCGAGCAGGCCGCGGAACTCGCGGTGGTCGGTCCGGGCGTCCCGCAATTCGGTCAACTTCGTTCGGATGATGGGGTGATCGACGAGAATGACGGTGGCGTCGGGCATGGCGGTGGGAACGTAACCGAACCGCCCATCCGAGTCGATTTCATTGCTGTCCAGCGTCACCTCCGCCCGGCCATCAGGTGGGAATGGTGAGGTTGACGGGCGTTTTATTGCGGTAGATGTCGATCAGCCGGTCGCAGAGCGCTTCGCGTCGCCAGGATTGGGCAAGGCGAAGTTCGGACGGATCGGTGCCGTCGATGAGATGGCGATGAAAATGCCCGATCTCCTGCCGACTGGTGACGACGGCGGGGTCGATCGACTGGCTGATGCAGATCGCCTGCGCCGCCGCCCACATCGCGTCGGCGGTGAAGCGTTCGCTGGGGGTGGGCTCGACGCCGCGGAGCAGGTCGACGCCTTCGGTCGGGGCGGCGATGCCCGTGGCGACAAGGCCGAGGATCGCCTCGCCGTGCTCGGCGATCACGGGATTGGGCAGCCCGCGGACGCGATTGAGCTGCTCGGGCTTCTTCGGGAAGCTTCGGCACAGTTCGACGAGCACGTCGTCGCGCAGGTAAGACCGCGCCGGCAGGTCGGCGGCGCGGGCGGCGGCGTCGCGCCAGAGGACGAGTTCCTTCAACACGTTGAGCTGTCGCGCGTCCAGCGAGCCGGCGCCGCGGACTTTTTCGATCGCGGTGTCGGGGTTGAAGCCGTAGTTGGCGGGGTTGCACAGCAGGTCGCACTCGGCGCGAACCCAGTTTATGTGGCCCGTTTTGTCGAGCCGCTTTTTCAACTCGATCATCGCCGCCGGCAGGTAGCGGACGTCGTCGGCGGCATAGCGCATCTGCTTGTTGGAAAGCGGGCGCTGTTCCCAGAAGGTGAAGGTCAGGCCTTTTTGCAGCGCGATGCCGGTGAGCTCCAGCACGAGCTTGGCGAGCGACGTCGGATACGCCATCGCGCAGAACCCGGCGGCGATCTGCGTGTCCAGCGCGTTGCGGACGGGCTGGCCGGTCAGGCGGGCGACGGGCTCCACGTCCTGCGCGCCGGCGTGAACGATTTTCTCGACGCTGGCGTCGCTCAGCAGGTTCCAGAACGGGGTGAGGTCGACCTTCGCCAGCGGGTCGATCAGCGATACGCGAGTGGTGGTGGCCACCTGCAGCAGGCACAGCCGCGGGTGGTAGGACGACTCGCCGATGAACTCGCTGTCGTACGCAAACGACCCCGCCGCCCGCAGGTCGGCCAGCAGGCCGGCGAGGGCTTCGTCGGTCTCGATCAGGTCGGCCTTGCCCGCGTAGGCGGGAACGTGATCGGGAATCCTCATCTCGTGGGCGGGCTCGGCCTCGGCGTGGGCGGCCTCGTGGGCGCGGGCCCGGTGCTTGGCGCGGTAGTCGTACTTTCCAGAAGGCATGGGCATTGGACTATACCGGCTGGCGGGACGGCGTCGAGATGGCGCGGGGCAGGCGGCATTGTTTGCGCAATCTGGTTCCTCCCCCTCCGGGGGAGGTTAGGAGGGGGCCCGACTCATCCAGTTGCGGCCATGTTCACCGACGCTCCGGCCCCCACCCGGCCTCCCCCGGAGGGGGAGGAGTAAGACGGTTGGTTCCGGTTTTACTCATTGCTCTGCGTGCCTTGAGCGTGCGCTGCGATGTCGTCCAGCACCGCTTCCAGATGCTTCAGCACGTCGTCGTCTACATATCGCAGCACAGTCCACCCGAGCCCCTGCATGACCCGATCGCGGCCATCGTCGTACGCCCCGCGATCAAAATGCGTTGCCCCGTCGATCTCCACGACGAGATTTCGCTCGATGCACGCGAAGTCGGCGATGTATTGATCGATCGGGTGTTGCCGTCGAAACCGCAGTCCGTTCAATTGCCGGCGGCGCAGATGAGACCAGAGGATGACCTCGGCTTTCGTCAAGTTGGATCGCAGATGGCGGGCGAAGCGGACTTGCTCGCGTGGGGCGTAGGATTTGCGATGGCCGTTTGGGGTGGGCATGGCCCCCTCCTAACCTCCCCCGGAAGGGGAGGAAGAAGAATATATCGCGCTGGCACGCCGCGTTGGCAGGATTTTTTTAGTCCGCCGGGCTCGGGGTTGGGCGCGGCGTGGGTTGGGCCGGCGGTCGGTCGGGGGTGATCAGGTCGGGGATCGGGCCGCGCGGGAGGGTGGGTTGGACGAGTTCGCCTTCTTCCTTGAGCGCCGGGCCCGGGATGACGCCGAGGCGGCGAAGGGCGGTGTTGACGGCTTCGTCGTTGGGGTTCAGCCGGTAGGCGCGCCGCAGCGCCTGTTCGGCCAGGGGCTTGTGGCCGACCTGTTCGAGGTACAAGCCTTGGTCCTTGGCGATGTAGAACGACTTTGGGGCTTGCTGGGCGGCCTTGGCGTAGGCTTCGATGGCGGAATCGGCGTCGCCGCGGTTGGCGAAGGTCTTGGCGAGGACGAGATACTCGTCCCCCGACGTGCTGCCGGCGGCGATCGTTTCGAGGGCGTTCACCTCGGAGTCATGCGTGTCGGCGACGGCGAGGCACTTGGCGAACGCGTCGATCGTCTTGAGCTTGAACTCCAGGTCGCCACGGCCTTCCTCGGTGATGTTCTGGACGTCCAGCGACGTGCGGTAGTTGGTCACCGCCTGCGAGTAGGCCTTCTCCTTCTCGTACAAGCCGGCCAGGTAGTGATAGCTCTGGTAGTCGCGCGGATTCTGGCGGACGGCGTCGCGGAAGGCGCCCCTGGCCTGCTCGGTCTGGTTCGTCTCCATGTACTGCAATCCGCGGGCGCGGCTTTGCTTGGAGAACGTGATGTACTCGCCGCAGCCGCCGGCGAGGAACAGGGAAGACGCGATGAACAGTGTTGCGAGTTGCCGCCCAGCCATGTTGTGCTACCTCCATGTAGCGTGTGGAGTCTCGCGGAAATGGTACAGGTGGGGGCGTACGTTGCAAGTGAAGACGAACTGCAGTGCCGATAAATGTTCGATTTTCGTTAGCGTGGCTGGGGTTTTCGAGGCCATCCGTCCGATAAATCATTAGTTGCATCTTTCGCCCGAACCTGCTTTGATACCCCCGGAGATGAGAGATCGGCAGGCTTGGATGGCCTGCTTCAGTCTATACGGGATGGGTCAGGGAGGACCG
Source organism: Phycisphaerae bacterium (assembly GCA_037189665.1). GTDB lineage: Bacteria > Planctomycetota > Phycisphaerae > Tepidisphaerales > Tepidisphaeraceae > BPJO01. The sequence continues at coordinate 7,590 of JBBCIV010000285.1, forward strand.
CAAGCATGCGTCTTCGCAAACTCGTTTTGCACGGCTTCAAGTCGTTCGCCGATCGCACGGAATTCGTGTTCGATCAACCAGTTACGTGCATTGTCGGCCCGAACGGGTGCGGCAAGTCCAACGTCGTCGATGCCGTGAAATGGGTGCTGGGCGAGCAGTCGGCCAAGTCGCTGCGCGGCGACGCGATGCTCGACGTCGTCTTCAACGGCTCCTCCACCCGCAAGCCCGGCGGGATGGCGGAAGTCGTCCTCGTTTTTGAAAATCCGGCCGACGCGGACGGAAATCGCAAGCTCAATCTCCCCACCGACGACGTCTCGGTCGGCCGTCGCCTTTACCGCGACGGGACCAGCGAATACACGATCAACAACTCCGTCGCCCGCCTGAAGGACGTGCGCGACCTGTTCCTCGACACCGGCGTGGGCGTCGATGCGTATAGCGTGATCGAGCAGGGCCGCGTGTCGCAGTTGCTGGAATCGAACCCGCTCCAGCGCCGGCTCATCTTTGAAGAGGCCGCCGGCATCTCGCGGTTCAAGGTCAAGAAGAAGGAAGCGCAGCGGAAGCTCGAAAAGGTCGATCAGAACCTGCTGCGCGTGAACGACATCGTCGAGGAAGTCGAACGCCGCCTTCGCAGCGTCAAAATCCAGGCCGGCCGGGCGCGGACGTACCAGGAGTACATCACGCGGCTGAACGAACTGCGCCTCGGCTATTCGCTCCAGGAATTCCACACGCTGCACGGCGAACTCGAACGCGTATCGAAGGAACGCGACGAAAACCAGTTTCGCGTCGATGACGTCGCCGGCGACCTGGCCAAGCGGCAGAACGAACTGGCGACCTCGCGCGACCAGGCCGATCAGGTCGCCCAGTCGAAGCAGAAGGCCGAGCACGAGCTTGTCGAAGCGCAGGCCGCCATCCGCGGCGCGCAGCAGAAGCAGCAGTACGCCCAGCAGCAGCTTCGGCAGATCGAGGAGCAGGTCGAAACGCTCAAGCACGACCAGCAGGCCGCCCACACCCGCCGCGAAGAGGTGGAGCAACAGTTTCAGGACGCCGCCGCGTCGCTCGAATCGCTGACGGCGGAGCTTGATGCGAAGCGCACCGAGATCGAATCCAAGCAGCAGACCTTCAAGGAAGACCAGCTCAAGCTCAACGAACTGGTCAACCAGATCGAGAAGAACAAGCAGGCCGTGCTCGACATGATGCGCAAGCTCGCGCAGGTGAACAGCCGGCTGGCGTCGATCGAGATCGAGCGCAAGAACATCTCCGCCATGCAGTCGCGGCAGGGCGAGCGTCGCCAGCAGGTGATGAACGACATCACGGGCGCCGAAAGCATCGCCGGCGAACTGAAAACCAAACTTGAAGAGGTGCTCGCCCAGGTTGCCGACCGCCAGGCCGAGCAGGAGGCCCGCAAGCAGGCCGCCAGCGAACTGGGGCAGCAGATCAAATCGGTCACCGAAGCCCTCGGTTCGGCCAAGGAGCATCGCTCGGGTTTGCTGTCGCGGCAGAAATTGCTTCAGGACCTCGAAGCCCGCCGCGAGGGCGTGAGCGAGGCGGTGAAGAAGGTGCTGAAGGAGCGGGAACAGAAGTTCCCGTTCGTGCGCGGCATCGTCGCCGACCTGGTGCAGGTGGACGTCGAGCACGCGAAGGTGATCGAGGCCGCGCTGGACGGGCGCGACCAATGGCTGATCATCGATTCTCTGGCGGCCGTCTCGCTCGACGCGCTGGTGCAACTGGCGGGGCGCGTGTCGCTGCTGCCGCTGGACTCCAATCCCTCCTCCGGCGACGCGCCGGACTGGAGCCAGCACGCCCAGGGCATTCGCCTCGCGACCGACCTCGTGAAAGTCGAGCCCGAGAACGCCTCCGTCGCCCAGATCCTGCTCGGCAGGACGGCGGTCGTCGATACGCTCGACGACGCCCGCGCCCTGCACGCCGCCGGCCCCAAGGGATGGCGGTACGTCATCAAGGGCGGCGAGGTGCTCGAGGCCGACGGCGTGCTCAAGGTCGGCCCGATGGGCGCGTCGATGGGCCTGCTCTCCCGCCGATCGGAACTCGAATCGCTTCGCCTCCAGATCATCGAGGCCGAGCAACTGATCCAGGTTCGCACCGAAGAGCTGTCCAATTGCAGCACGCAGGCCAAGCAGATCGAAGAGGAGATCAACCAACTTCGCAACGCCGTCTACCAGTTGAACACCCGCAAGGTGGAACTGAACAGCCAGTCGCAGCAGATCAACGACCGCATGAACGGCCTGCGCCGCGAACTGCCGCTGCTCGATCGCGAGTTGCAGAACCTGGTCGATCAGACCGCCAAGCTCACCGCCGAGGAGGAAACCCTCGCCACGCAAAAAGCGGAACTGGACGGCCGCCAGCAGAGCTTGCAGGAGCAGATCGAGGCGTTCAGCCAACAGCAGGTCGAGCTCGTCGAACAGGTGAAGCACCTGGCCGAAGAACTGACGACCTGCCGCGTGTCGCTCGGGCAGGTGCAGGAAAAGCAACTCGGCGCCCGCCAGGCGGTCGAGCGGCTTCGCCAGCAGCAGAACGAGGTGGCCCAGCAGATCGAGCGCATCGCCCGGTCCATCCAGACCACCTCCGACCGCCGTGGCGGGGCCGAGGCGGAATTGCAGCGCGGCAAACACGACGAAGAAGTGCAGACGAAGCGCGGCGAAGAGCTGCGCGAGCGCGTCGCCGAACTGGCGTCGCAATTACAGGGATTGGTCGATGCCGTCCGCCAGCTCACCGGCAAGGTCGAGTCGATCCGCGGCCTGCACGGCGAACTGGAACAGAAGCTGCACACCCTGCAAATCCAGCACAACGAGCTGTCCGTCCGCCGGGAAACGTTGATCAGCCGCACGCAGGACGAACTGCAAATCGACGTGGCCGCCCGGTACGAAGAAGCGGTCCAAGCGCATCACGAGGCCCAGAAGCTCGAGCCCGAACTTGCGTTCCCCTACGCCCCCGGCGCCACCGACTGGGAACAGGTCGGCAGCGAGATCAAGGACCTGAAGGACAAGATCCACCGCCTCGGCAACGTCAACCTCGACTCGATCAGCGAGATGGACGAGCTTGAGCAGCGCTCGCAGTTCTTCGCCACGCAACTGACCGACCTGGCGCAGGCCAAGGCGCAGCTGGAGCAGTTGATCGACGAGATCAACAGGGAAAGCGGCGTCCGCTTCGAGCAGACGTTCAACGCCGTCCGCGAGCACTTCCAAAACCTCTTCCGCAAGCTCTTCGGCGGCGGCAGCGCGGACGTGTTCCTGGAACTGGAAGTCGAAGACGTCGAAGCGATGAAGATCGCCAAGGCCGAGGCGCAGCCGGGAGAGGTGATCCCGGTGATGCGCAAGACGGTCGATCCGCTCGAGGCCGGCATCGAAATCATCGCCCGCCCGCCGGGCAAAAAGCCCGTCACCATCACCCAGCTTTCCGGCGGCGAGAAGGCGATGACGTGCATCGCGCTCTTGATGAGCATCTTCAAGTCCAAGCCCAGCCCGTTCTGCATTCTCGACGAAGTGGACGCCCCGCTTGACGAAGCCAACAACGTCCGCTTCGGCCTGATCGTGCAGGAGTTCCTCGATCTGAGCCAGTTCATCATCATCACCCACCACAAGCGCACGATGCAGATCGGCAACGTGCTGTACGGCGTGACGCAGCAGGAACAGGGCGTCAGCAAGCGGGTGAGCGTGAAGTTCGACCAGGTCCAGCAGGGCGGCAAGATCAGCGACACCGCCATCGCCCAGGCCGAGCGTGCCGAGCGGCTGGCCGAGGCCGCCCGCGACGCCGAGCCGGTCGAGGAACACGTCGCGGCGTGAAGAGTGGGCCGCCAATGGTGCCCCCCGGGCGCGGTCATCAGACACTCGTGCTGTCGGGTATCCATGCGGCACAACGAGGTTCACATGCGGTACGAGATGGAGATATTGGATCGAACGACCGGTCAGTCCTCGACTATGTACACTATTGCTGAATCGGAGGAGGAGGCCGTACGGATTGCGGGAGAGAAGGGGTACGTGGTCGCGAACGTGAAACGACTTCTGCATCTCGACTACGCAAATCCGACCCATAGCGAAAGCTTTGATACGACATCCCCAATTGCGCCCCCTATGCCTGTGAAGCCAATCGGGAAATATCGCGTTATTCAGTTCAGTCCGGAAGTGAATGTGAACAACCCGCTCGGTCGCAATCCTGCGGAGCAACTCGAGCGATTGATCAACTCTGAGCTAGAGTCCGGTTGGACATTTGTCCGACTGGAGTCCGTTGACTTTCTCTGGGATTTGGCTGGAAAGATCACCAATATGCGGATGTACCTAGCGGTTTTCGAGCGGTTTCCTTGAAGCAGGCTCGTCCAAGCTTGTTACGGTCACCCTTTTTCGCTTACTTGCTCTATGACACTTCTTGGAAAACGAATCTCGCGTACCCGACTGGTCCGCACGGAGCAGTTCGTTGTGGCGGTCGAGGTCGAAGCGATCATTCCCGATGCCGATCCGTCCGAGCCGGTCTACGAGCCGCAGGTCGTGGAGCTTCTCCGCCAGGTCGAAGCGCACGCCCGCCGCGTCGACGTCGACTGGCTTCGCCAGCACGGTAAAGTCTACGCCTCCGTCGAAGCGGCCTAGCCACGCCCCGCCTCCCCGACGGCGTGCCGTCCCGTGGCACCCGGCGGGTCCTATGGACTCTGCCTATCGAGTACCGCGATTGGTGGCGGTAAACCATAGGCGATCGCGCTGTTGAACTTCGTTAAATCGCTTGATCGCCAGATTCGCTAAAAACGGGTTGCCAAAGGTCAAAAAATACTCGGCTTGCTGATGCACAAGCTTCACTTTCTGCTTGTGCTGGTTTGACGATGACCTAGGGTCCAAGTACCCCGACAGGATTGTCAGTCCGAAGATGATGGTGAGACAAATGATAATAAAAAGGCCGTCTCCCCCGAGGTCATACGCCGCAGCAAGCAGCCCTAGCGTGATCAGGATTGCGGCGATAGGGGCAAGTACTTTCATAGCTGCGACCAAGATCGCGAACCCGAACGCCTCCAATACCATCGTAGAGGTGTCGGTCGTAAGTGTAGTGTCATGGTGAAGCCTGAACTCGCTTACCTCTTTGAGGGGAATTGCGAGACCGCTATTCGACACCAAGTAGTGTTCATAGAGTTTCCATCCGTCCCAATCCTCCAGCTTGTCGCCGGGATCTTTCGCTAGCGTGGTCACCATCATGAGAGGATGAGAGACGCTAGGGGCGGCGTAATTGAGTCGGAAAGTCGCTGCCTTACGAGGCCCCGTCGGTATGTCCGGATGAACTTCCTGCACCGAGTCCAGTTTTGCACCAAGTCGATGTGCGCGAGCACGAATGTCTTCGACGCTTTGTCCTTCGACAACCGCGTCAAGTGGCCGACCGGTCCGATCTTCACGACCTGTTACCCAGAATCGCTTCAAGCGATGCTCCCTGCGCGACTGCTGATGCGCCCGCGCACCGAGACATACTTAATGTATTGGCCCACCCGTTTAGATGTGTTGGGGAGCCGCACGAGTCGCACATCAGAAGATGATACCTTGTCGCCGCTCAAACGTCGCGTAGCCGCAAGCAGGTAGTCATGTAGGTCGGGGTTCACCCCGACGTCCTGTTCCCCATAAGACTGCCGCAATGTCGGGGTGAACTCCGACCTACTTGGTGCCGGCGGCAGCCGCCCGCGCGCCACCAAATCGTTTATAGACGCGAGCGGGCAGCAGGGTTGGGCGGCGGGACGATGTCGTCGGGCCGGCGGACGGCGCGGTTGCGTGATCGGACGATGCGGTTGGAAGGCGGAACGGTCGGGTTGGAGGGCGATACCGCGCCGTTGCGGGGTCCGACCGCGCGGTTGGATGGCAGAACGGCGCGGTTGCGGCGTCGGGCGGCGCGGTTGCGCGGCGGGACGGTGAGGTTCGATAACCGAACGGTGGGGTTTGGTCGTCAAGCGGTGCGGGGGGATGGCCGATAGGGATGTTGACGCGGCGCTGAAGTGCTGTAGCCGCGACGCCTGCGTCGCCCATTTCGTGCCGATCGAACGGGCGACCTTGGCGTCGTGAGTGCAGCGTTGATCGCAGCGAAGAACGGTCGTCGAGAGTGAGGTTGTCATGGTTCCGAGAACGGATGCTGCGCTGGTGGCGTATTCGAACAACTGGGCCGCACGGCTGGCGGAATCGCCGGGGGATTATGGGATCACGGCGCAGCAGGTGGAGCGGTTCGCGGGTCTCCGTGCGCCGTATGTGGCGATCTACAACGTCATGATGGAAGCGCGGGCGGACGGGACGTGGTCGCGGTCGCAGACGAAGGCGCGCGACGCGGCACGGGCGGCGCTCTTGGCGTACGCGCGGGAGCTCTACGCGATGGTGCAGGCCAACTCGTCGGTCAGCGATGCGAACAAGGTCTTGCTGGGCATTCACGTGCGCGCCGGCGGCGGCACATCGCGCGCCAGTGCGCCGGCGGAGAGGCCGGGCATGAGGGTTGGGCAGGTGACGGGGCGGACGATCGAGGTTGAGATTTACGACGCGGCGTCGCGGGGCACACGTGGCAAGCCGAAGGATGCGGTGCAGGCGATCGTCTACTACTCCGTGGGGGAGAGTTACCCGAGCGACGCGGGCGAATGGCGGTTCGCCGGGCTGGCGACGCGAGGGACGTTTGGCTTCACCGTTCCGCAGGGCGTCCCGCCGGGGACGCGCGTGTGGGTGCGGGCGGCTTGGACGAATCGCACCGGCGACGAAGGGCCGGCGAGCGTACCCGTTTCGACGAACGTGCAGTTCGGCGGGATGAGCGCGATCCCGACCCCGCGCGCGGCGTAGAGTTCGCGTTCGCGAATTAGGAGATGCCGGAGAGATGCGGGGTGCCACAGGTCGCGGTACGCCGAGACCT
>JBBCIV010000286.1:0-10024 GCA_037189665.1 Phycisphaerae bacterium
GACATTGACATCGCCATCAGCGAAAGCCCGTCCAGCTTCTTCGGCTTCTCGTCGGTCGCTGCGTTGATGTTGAGCGTGTAGACGTCCTGCTTGATCCGCAGCACGATGAGGTCGCCGGCGATGACGATCCCCTCTTTCGAACCCATCCCGCGATTGCCGTTGGGAATCTTAAACGTCGCGATCCGCCGGCCGTCGATCGCATATCGATTGAGGACCCCGCTGCCGCCGCGACTCCAGAGCGTGCCGAATCGGTCTTTCACCACGCCGATCCCAGCGGCGGCGTGACGGTCGGCGTCATCGGCGAACCTCACCAACGTGCTGCCCTGCTCGCCGGAATTGCCTGCGATCCCGTCGCAGTGCAGCGTCGCCGCCGCATCTGCTGCCAGCGAAAAAGTAGCGCATAGCGACAACGTCGATGCCAGGGCGGCCCGCACAAGCCCTGTTCGTTGATACGTCTTCATCGCGCGGCCTCCTGCGGCGTATAACGAAGCGTCGCCCACATGCGCGGGTTGATGGCGATCTCACCCGGAACGTCGCTCACCAGCGCGGTGGCGTTGTTCGACCAATACGAGCGCAGGACGTTGATCGCGCCCGCCTCGTCGCCATAGATGACGCCGAAGTCCCCCGCCAACTTCACGTCGCCCGTCGCCGGCAGGCCAAGCGTCGCGAGCGGGATCTTCGCCACGAGCGTATAGCCCCCCTGCGTGCGTTTGACGTCGATCGCCGGGGCGTCGAGGCGCGTCACGCGATCGACGTTCTCCGCGCGCCACGGACTCGAGAACGCAACCGGCTTGGCGTCGGGATCGCCGGTGCGATAGTCGTACAGCACCGCGACATTTTCATTGCCCATCGGGCCGATCAACAATCGCTTGTCGCCCTTCGCGGGCGTCGTTCGGTCGGCGCGGGCGTGCGAATCAGTCGAAAATTCGAAGTTCACGCTATCGCCGGTCTTGAAGAGCATTGCCCAGTCTGATCCGTTGTTCACCCACGGCGACGGGTCGCTGACGCGGTAGGCCAGGTGCAGGTTGTCGCCCTGGCGAACCATTCGAACCTGCGCGAACGGAAACGGACGGCTCACATTGCCCCACTGGGCGGTCCACGAGCCGGGCCACTTGGCGGGATCGGCGTCAAGCGTAGCGCCGGCGTCGACCGTGGGAATCATCGTTGATTTGACCTGCTGCTGGGCGGCGGCAAGTCGCGCGGCGCGACGGGAGGCCGCGGCGAGTTGCTCCGCCGAGACCTTCACGATGCCGCGGCCGCGTTTCACCTGGTCGATGCCCTCGATGCGGAAGATGCGGTAGTCGGTGTGCCCGCTCTGAAGATAGTATTTCCCGTCCTTATCATTGCGGCCGAAGTACCCGCCGAACGGCTCGCCGCCGATGTGATAGGCGCTTCGCTGCTGCGTGACGCGCACGTCCTGAAAGATCTCGTCCAGGTACATGCCGTCGGTCGTCATGACGAAGAAACGGCCGTGGTTGCCGTTGATGATCGTCACCTCGCCTTGCTCATCGAGCGCGCCCGTGCCCAGAAACCAGAGCGCTCCCTGGATCACCCCGGTCTCGGGCAGCGGCGCCTTGTGCGATCCGTGAACGCTGACCCAGTCGTTCGGATACGTCCACAAGACCTTTCCACTCGCGTCCACCGCCGTCATCGGCGAGGCGTTGATCAACAGTCGGCCAAAGCGGTCCTGCACGGCCGCATGAACGTCTTTCAACGCGGGCGGAGCGCCCGATGCGTCGGCGAGCGTCACCGCCGCGTCGAGTGATTGCTTAAAGCGGTAATCGGGCGCCCCGGAAGGCAGATATCCGTTAGGCGCGATGGTGACGACGGCGTGCTTGTCATCCACGCGGGCGAGCAGCCGGAGGTCGAGCGATGGCTGGCCCATGCCCCAATATGGCCCAACAACGGTTCGGGAGAGCGGCGCGACTTCCACCTCGTCCGGCTCGATCACGTCATCGCCGTCACGGTCGACCCACATTGCCGAGCCATACCCGCGGAGCAACTGCTCGTTCACCGTGACGCGGTCATTGAACGCCCCGGTGATCTGGCCGCCGCCGTCGTCTTTCTCGAACATCGGTTTGAAATCAGGCACGTCGGCGAGGCCCTTCGGAAGCGTCCAGCGCGGGTATTGCGCGATGCTGCCGAGCGTGCCGCAGATCGCCCAGAGCTTGGCGGAGTTGTCGGCTCGCAGTTCGTAGACCGAGGTGTACTTGCCCTGCCCGACGAGAAACGTCCTGCCGTCGCGGTGCACGAAGTTGTAGCTGGCGCTGGGCAGTTCGTCATCGACCTGTCCCGGCTTGGTGGCGTGATACAAGGTCGAAACGGGCTCGACCCTCTTGCCGGCCATATCGATGTTCCACAGCACGCCGCCGCCGATCCAGCGTGAGCCGTCGGCGTGGTCAAAGCCGCCGCCCGGCGACCCGTAGCGGCCGGGGCCGAGGTATTCGGTCTTGAACGCGCCTGTCGCGGCGTCCCACACGCTGAGGCGGCGCGGCTGCGGATCGGTCTCGGTTACCCACAACTGCCCCATGGAATCGATTGCGATGCCGTGTGGCTGATACATCCCGTCCGTCTTCCACGGCCCGTTGATCGGCCGCCCCCCTTGGCGGCCGATCTGTCGCAGTAGCTTGCCGGTGATGTCGAAGACCTTCACGTTCTGGTCCACGCCGTTGTCACTGACGAAGATCTCGCCCGACTTTCCGATCGCCAGGCCTGTCGCCAAACGTGCCGTCTTCTCCGCAATCCCCGCGTCTTCATTTCCCGGCGGATACTCCATCGCTCGGCTGAGCGAGGGCGCGAACAAGGGCGTGATCTTGCCAGACGCCGGATCGACGCTGACCAGTTTTTCACCTGAAAGCAGGACCAGCTGTCCTTCACGCACGACAACGAAGCCAGGCTGATCGACATTGAAACGATTGAGCGTCTCGCCGCTTTCTCGATCGAGAATGACGATCGCGTTGTCCTTGCGCATCGACACGTACAACTTGCCATCTATCGCAGCGGCGCCGCCAAGGTTGTCAGGCAGCGGCGCGCGACGACGTGCGCCGCGGCGAACATCGGTTCCCTCGTACACGTTCTCCGACAGCACCACTTCCGGCTTCTGCCGCGAGAAGGGAACCAGCTTGCCATCGAAGTCGTATCGCAGCACGGTGGAAGGACGCAGGCACGTCCACTTCCCGCCGCCGAGATCTTTCAGCGTGCCAGCATAGCCGGAGTAGCCCTCGTTGAGCGCGTAGAGATACTTGTCGTCCGCCGCGAGGAACGCGGCGCCGAAGCCGATCTGCGCCGGCTTGTTCATGTCGGCGGTCTTCTTGCCGTCGGGGGTAAGTTGGATGATCGTGTTGCCCGCTTCCGAGAGGACCGATCCGATCCAGATGCGATCGCCGGCGGCGGTGGCGGTCAGCGGGTTGCAGTGGTCGCTCAACCAACCGCTGCCGGGCGTGCCGTCGCGCCACGGCGGCGCGCCGTGGTTGTAGAACGACAGTTCGTAAACAGGCTTAATACCTGGGTGTGACGCCGTTTCCCATCGATACTCGCCAGGGGGAACAAGGTTGCCATTGTCATCAAGGCCGTCCCAACTCAGGTCGACCGGACCTTGGTCGTACGATTGTCCGGAGACGAGATTGCGAACGCGCTGGCCTTGTGCGTCGTTGATCACGACGGTGAGCCGCCCGTCCATCGGTTGCTCAAACTGCATGGCGATCGCGAGACGCCGCTCGGCGATCGTCGCGCGATGCTCGGCGAGGCTGAGCGGGGCCCAGCTTACGGGACTATCGGACAAATCCGCGTGCGTTGCGCGGCCATCGATGCAACGATATCGCTCGCGCTGCAGATCCGCCCCATTCGGGCCGCCCGGCCAACGAACAGCTAAGCCGACGCGAAGCCGATCCCAACCTGCCTCAGCATTAACTAGATCGGACGCAGGTATATAAAAGGTGTACCGCGTTGCTCCGCCGGCGAGCGACTCGGCCTGGATGACCTTTGACTGGTCACTGCTGAGCATGACCGTTCGGTCGGCCGAAAGGCCGACAGATACGACTGGCTTTGAGGATTGGACACCAGCACCAAAGGGCGCCACCTCGATCGCGAGCAACAGGTTCGATCCCTCCTGCTCCAGGGCATAGCTAACCCGAGGCGACGCCGCCGTAGAAATGGTCGTAAAATCACGGCCTTCAAACGGAGCAGCCAGTCCTGTCTGCCCGTTTAATCCGAGGAACAACACGCCTGCGACAGCGATGCCGCGTGCCGATCTGGTCTGTTTCATACCTCTTCCTCGCCTCACTGATGACCGCTGGAAGTTGCAAACATATCCTTCCGGCCGGGCAAAACAATACAAAAGCATGATTTAATTGCATGAAAACATGATTATCGACTATACTTTATGATACCTGCTCCAACACGGGCCGTTGAAGGCGGTAATTTTCTGACGGGAGTCGTTCGAGATGAGTGAGGGCGGATTGGATCAGAGAGGATCGCGATGAGTAGCCGAGTACGCATCGGACTTGTGGGCCTCAACTTCGGCCGGCACATCGCGCGCGAGCTGACCGCCAGCAACGCGCGTCAACATCTGGATCTGGTGCGCGTCTGCGATCAGGACAAGGATCGCGCCTTGGCGGTAGCCGAATCGTCGCACACGCCCGCGTGCTTCGACATGGATGAGCTGCTCGCCGACGCGTCGATCGACGCGATCGGACTGTTCACCGGCCCGGTAGGCCGTGCGGAACTAGTTCGGAAAATCATCCGGCGCGGCAAACACGTCGTGACGACCAAGCCCTTCGAAGTAAATCCCGAGGCGGCGCACGACGTGCTCGTCGAGGCCAGACAACTGGGAAAGGTGGTTCACATGAACTCGCCTTCGCCCGTGCTATCGGCCGATCTACAACAGGTACTCGATTGGCAGCAGCAGATCGACCTTGGCCGGCCGATCGCGTGCCGGCGAGATATATGGGCGTCGTATCGCGAACAACCGGATGGCACATGGCTCGACAGTCCGCAGCACTGCCCGGTTGCGCCGATCTTCCGTCTCGGCATCTATCTCATCAACGACATGATCCGCCTGCTCGGCGAGGTAGAGTCGGTGCAGGTCACGCAAACGCGGCTTTTCACTGGCCGTCCCACGGCGGACAACGCGCAGCTCACCATGCAGTTCAAATCCGGCGCGATCGGCAGCATTTTCGCCTCGTTTTGCGTCGATGACGGCAGGCCGTATCAGAACTCGATGGTGCTCAACTACGCCCGCGGGACGATCTATCAGAACACCCACCCCTGCAGCATCGATCCGCAGACGCGAACCGCCACGCTCTCCCTCGTCACCAATGGCGGCACGAGCGGGCCCGTCATCCGCAACGCGGCGCCCGGCGAGATCAGCGGCGGATACCAGTGGGACATATTCAGTCGCGCCGTTCACGGAGAGCCGCTGCCAAACGAGGTAACCGTTGATCAGATCGTCTCCGGCCTTCGCGTCATCCACGCGATGACGCTGGCCGCCCAGACAGGTCAATCCGTCAAAGTCTGAACGAAGGAATTCTCTCACATGGCCGGAATCGAATTGGCGTTCTGCTGGTGCTGCAAGACCACGACGCCCGAAGCAGGATTATCGCGACTGGCAGGGTTCGGCTACGACGGGTTCGAACTCTGGCCCGACGAGTTGGCGAACTGGAGCATCGATCGTTGGGACGCCGCCAGGCGTGAATCGCGTATGCGGTGCGTCCAACTCTGTCCCTACTTCGACTTCGTCCATGGCCCCGAGCGGATCGCCCAGTCACGCCGATCGCTCGATGCCTATCTGCAATACGCAAGGCAACTCGAATGCACGCGCATCCGCGTCTTCACCGGTCCCCCTTGGGGCGAAGGCGTCGTCGGCGCCGCGGAGGCGACCGAGGACCAATGGGAGGCCTGCATCGAGCACCTTGCGCAATTCTGCGATGTCGCCTCCGTAGACGGCGTGGAGTTGTGCCTGGAATGTCACGCCGGCGGCCTGGCGGAGAACGCCCCCTCCACGCTTCGCCTGCTCCAAAGCATTGCTCGACCTAACCTGACAGTGAACCTCCAGATTCCGTTCGACAACGAACCGTGGCGCACCAGCCTTGCCGCCCTCGGGCAGCACACGACGCATATCCACATTCACAACTGGATAGGCGAGCCGGGGGCCAGCGACTTCACGTTTCTGGGCGAGGGCACGTTCGACTGGTTCCCCGTCGTCCATCACCTCGTCAACGACTTGCGCCGCGACGTCTGCCTCTCCGTCGAACATGCCGCGCACTCCGGCAGGCACGATCCCTGGGAAACAGCGCGCCGCGACGCGACTTACCTTCATACGCTGCGACGCAGGCTTGTCCTCCCCGACCGCCCGAGCAGCATCACCGCTGCCCCCGCGATCAGCGCGATCGATGGCTCGGGCACGGCGGATGCATAGTTCTCCGCGAACCGATTGCCGATCGTGGCGATCGCCGGCGCATCGAAGTGCAGGTTGTCCGCCGCAGTGGTGAGGTCGTTCGTGTCGAAATACCCTCCCCGCGATAACGAAGACATGACCGCCTGCTGCGCCAGCCGTACTTCCGGCACGTACGCTGCCGTACCGCTCGGATTGCGAATCAGCGCCGTGACGTATGTCAGTTCGCTGGTGTCGTGCCCGAGCAGCGAGAGGAACGACGCCACGTCCGCCGTAAAGTTCGCGAAGTTGGCTTGGTAGTTGTTTGCCGCCGTCTGGCTTTCAGCATCGGTTTCGCCCTGCAGCCAGAAGAAGCCGCGGATGTTCACCGTATGCCCTGCCGACTGCAGTTGGCTCAATGACGTGGCGACCGTGCTCTTCCAATGATTCCACCACGTCCCGTTGGTGCGCGAGTTCCAGTGCGAATTAAGACTGGTCCCGCCGTCGCTGACCTTGACGATCGCGGGGTTGTAGCCTTGATCGACCAGCGAGCGGCCCAGCGTGATCTCCGGACCGTAGTAACCGCTTCCAAGCGGACCGAGGGTGACGAACGCGCCGGAGTTAACGTCGTTGTTCGACGGGCCGTCGGTGCGGTAGTAGTACCGGACCTTCGCGTCCCGCGTATCGACCGTATACCCGGTCGACACGCGGCCGGACGCGTTGCTTTGCCCGGCGAGAAGAAAAACGTCGATCGCTTCGGCCCGCACGGCGGATGTTGCGCCTGCGATCAGCAGGCAAGCTGTGAATAGTTTCAACATCGTTGTTACGTCTATTGGTGAATAAGTCTCTTGTTGGCGATGGGCAAAACGATTGCTTAGGAACGTCGCGTGCGGCGTGCGGCAAACGCGAACACGCCAGCAAGCAGGCCTGCCGTTGCCGGTTCGGGCACAGGCTCAGCAGAGAACGAGAAACCTTCCGCCCGCCATGTGTTGGAGTTATAGCCCAACCCAACGCCAGTTATCGCCCCAGCCACAGTGAAGGAGTTGCCAAGCGGAACGGTGTGGAGCAACCCGGGATTCGCGCCGTTCAAGTCCAGCTGGTTTCCGTTGACGTAAGCGGCAACCGTCCAATTGGAGGTGCTGCTGGTCGTCACGACCAGATCAATTTCGACATTGCCGCTTGCGGCGAAGAGTCCGGTGCCGTTTGCTGCCGTCGTGCTATTGCCAGGACCGGGGTAAAACGCCCATGAGCCATTCCGAGTCATGCCGAGAATAAACCCCGTGCCGCTGGTGGTCACCGGCATGTTTCCCGTATCGATCGGCGACGTTGTCGTAAATCCGCTGAACGCCTGGAACGCCGTGCCTGACGACTGGTACGATACAAAGCTCGTAACCGACAGCGTGTACACTGTGTTGGTCGCCAAGGAAGTCGGGAGATATGAGGCGTGGCCGGTGGCGCTGACAGTGCCATCTGCATTCAGATTGGCGGACTTCCAAACCTCCGTTCCCGGTCGCACATCTGGTGCAAAGCCATCGAGAGACGTGGCCGGACCGGAGAAATCGTCCTGGTAGAGGATCGTGGCGCCCAACGCCGAAGAGGAAGCCGTTAAACCTGTTGCGACGAGCAACCCGATGATGGATGTAGTGTTTGTTCCCATGCACGACAACCTAACGAACAACCGGAAATCGCTTCAATAATCAGGTCATGTTACACGTTACAAATGGATGATATCGTCAGATTGCCGACGCTCCGCGACATTGCCGCCGCTGCTGGCGTATCAGTGGCGACGGTGAGCCGTGCGTTGAGGGACGACCACCATCACTCGCCCGCTACGGCAGAGCGAATTCGACGGATCGCGAACAAACTTGGGTATCGGCCGAACCCGCTTGTTCAAGCGCTGATGGGCGAGCGTGTTCGCCTGCAAGGAAAGCGTGGCGAGGCAAATCTGGCGATCATCGACCCACGGCCGGACGTTCCCAACGCCAATGCGATGTACATCCGCGGCGCAATGCGGCGGGCACTCTCGCTAGGCTACCAGGCGGAGGTGTACACCTGCGTTCCGAGCGAGGCCACGCTCTCGCAATTACGGAAAACTCTTGTCAACGGCGCGGTGCGCGGCATCGTTTTCATGCCGGTTGCGATCGGCGTGCGTCGGATCGATTTTGATTTTTCCGGGTTCGCGGCGGCGACCATCGGATACAGCATCGAGAAACCCCGCCTGCCTCGCGTTGCCCTTGACGGCCAATCGACGCTCTTCGAGGCGTTCGCCCGACTTGAAGAGCGTGGCTACGCCCGCGCAGGCATGATCATGGCAGCCGACGCGAGCCGGAGAAACCATTATCTGTTCTCCGGCGCCTGCGCCACCTACAGCCGCTATCACGCGAGCCGAATGAAGACGAGCGACCTCATATTGGAAGACGAATCGTTCGGCCTGGCCGACCGCAAGCGGATGGTCGCATGGATCGCCCGTAATCGCCTTCAAGCGGTGCTCGCCAGCGCGGAGCATCTGATCGCGGCGCTCCGCGACGAAGGCTTTCGCATCCCCGGAGATCTGTCCTACGTCCACCTTCATCGAAGACTGGACGACGTCACCAGCATGGATCAACTGCGCGATCACCAGGGCGCGGCTGCCGTGGACATCGTTACCGAGATGGTACAGCGAAACGAAACCCTTCCTGCCCAGCACCACCCCACAATTATCACGCCCGCCGTCTGGCGCGAGGGATCCACTGCGCCTAGCCGAATCGCGATTCGATGAGCTTACTTACGCGCGCGCGTCGCGCGATCCGCGCAGGAGGCCTACATCAGTCCTTCGGCGTCTCGCTCGTTGCTCCGGCGGCCTTGTCCGATGTGATGAGGGAGTCCACGGCGTTCGCCAGCGACTCGTTGACCAACTCTTCGAGCGATTTCCCCCGCTTCCGTGCGATCTCCATCAACTGTTCGTATTGAGCGAAGCTGATTCGGTATCGCGGTGTGACATCGCACGAATCGGGCTCCGAGTCCCACTTGGCTTGCGCCAATCGCATTTGCTCGGCATCAAAGCCAAACCCGTGCAGCACGCCGACCGCCATAATGCGGTTGCCCAGCGGATTCATGTGAACGCCATCAGTGGTGAACTGAAATCCCTTAGCCCCGGGACGCGCCTGCGCAGCGGCGATCGCTTCGCGAAGTGACCGATCCAGGTCTGCCAACAGGCAGCCCTTCTCCGCTGCCAGCCTGCGTAGCGCATCGTTATAGGCGGCCAGCCTCTGGTTATCCTCGTTGTGCAAATCTTCACCGATGGGCGTGGCCGTCAGGATCATCACCTTCGTGCCGGCGGCATAGCACTTATCGACGATCTGCGTCATGTTCTTCGTATAGTCCTCAAGCGAAACGCCGCGCTGGCCATGCCAGACGTCGTTGACGCCGCAGCTCAGCACCACCCACTCAGGCTTCTTTTCAAGCACATCGCGGTCAAGCCGCTGAAGCATCTGAGTCGATTTGTTCCCACTGACGCCGGCCGGAATGGAGGTGATGTTCAGCCCGTTGGCGCGCAGCCCCAGCAAGGTGAGCCGAACAAAGCCGTTCGGCTTCGATGCCCCATGCAGGGTGATTGAATCTCCGAGAAACGCGATTTTCTGCCCACCCTGAATCTTCAGGTCGGCGTCAGCCTTG
>JBBCIV010000287.1:0-5455 GCA_037189665.1 Phycisphaerae bacterium
GAATGGTTCTGACTCTACTGGCTCCCGGCTCCTGACTACTGGCTCCTTTAGGCTTTCAGCTTTCCTTCCACGTACTTCACGATCGCCTCGACCGTGAACAGCTTGCTCATGTTTTCGACCTTGGGATCTTTTTCGAACTCGGCGAAGTCGCTGTGGGGCATCTTTTCCTTGAGCATGGCGATGCCGGCAGGCTTGACGACGCCGTTTTCGACGAAGTTGGGGTCGTTGGCGACGTTCTCGGGCATCAGCTCGCCCTTGGGGATCTTGATGCCGAACGCCTTTTCAAGGCGGAACATGATGTCGAGGAAGTCGATCGACTCGGCGCCGAGATCGTCGCGGATGACGGACGTGGGCGTTACCTCGTCGTCGTCCACGCCGAGCGCGTCGACCAGAACGTCCTTGACCTTTGCGTAGATTTCGTCGTGCGTCATTTTCTCAATCCTTTGTCTGTTCGCTTATCGCGATCGTATGTTCTCTAGAGGCCAACGCTTCCCTGCGTCATCAGCACATCCCACCGCCGCTTGTGATGGGCGATCAGGCGTTCGTCGGCGGCAGCGAGTTCCTTCTGCTTGTCAGCGAGATTGAAATACGCCAGTTCGATTCGGCCAGTCAGGGCCTGCTGGCCTTCGATCAGCCCGCTGGCCTTGAACACCGCGCCGCTTTCGGTCGGCTTGAACAGCTCGACGTCCAACTGCAACGTGTTGCCCGGGGCGACAAAATTGCCGTACCGAAGGTTTTTCGCCTCTTTCAGGACCGCCATCGACTTGGAAAAACCCGATCCCACGTGCAGCAACCACGCCGCCGCCTGGGTGAGGGCTTCGAGCATCATGACGCCCGGCAACACCGGAAATGTCGGGAAGTGGTCCGCCAGGTACTCCTCGGCGAGCGACACGTTCTTCACCGCCACAATCCGTTGAGGCGAGATTTGCTGGACCTTGTCGATCAGGTGAAATTTCACGTTCGTGGCAGGTTTTATCGGTGCTGCCACCGCTTTGCAAGCAAACCGCCTGCCGTCAGGGCTGAATCGCGTTCCAGATCATCCTGGCGACGATGACGTAGGCGTTGTCCCACTTCTCATCTCGGAAGAACTGCGCCGGCGCCCCCGGCTTGCCGATGAACGGCCTCAGCACCCAGCCCATCTGGATGCCGACGAACGCGTACGCGACCAGCCATACCTTCAACATCGTGCCGTGTCTGGGGTTTCGTTTGACCAGCGACCGATACCGCTCCCGCAATGGCCGCTGGGCGCCGGTACTGGCGAGGGCGAACATCACGCCGTTGAACAGGATGGCGTTGTTGTAGTCGCGAAACGACGCGTACCAGAACAGCGTCAGCGGCGCCAGGCTCACCAGTGCGATCGCCACCACCGCCTGCGCGGTCAGCAGCGCGGAGATCACCTCTTTCAGGTCGCCCCTCAGCCCCAACAGTGTGTTGACGACCAGAAAGCTCGGCAACGTCAGCGCGAACGTCACCAGCAGCAGCACTGGCACCTTGATCGCGCCGTACAGCATCTGCTGCCACACTCCGCCCGCGATGAGGCCGTAGCTGCCCATCGCGACGCCGTACGCCATCGCGCACAGCGTCGCGACCAGCGCAAGGTAGATCAGCCCGCGGGCGGTGAAGTTGTCGGGGATCGCGAGCATGACGTCCCGCCGATCACGCGCCGAACAGCCGCTGGACGTGCCCCGCCACCGCTTCGAAGAAGCTTCCGCCGGTCGGGCGGAACCAGGTGAACTCTTTATCCGGGCTGCCGATGAAGGGGCGCAGCACCCACGCCATCTGCGAGCCGACCAATCCGAACACGATCACCCACACGCGGAAGATCAACCACACCCCCGCGCTCACCCGCCGACGGTCCGGCAGGGCGATCGGGCTGAGGGACGGCGAAGGCTCCGTCGTCGTGCCGAGCAGTTCCGCATCAGTATGTTGGGCTTCGGCGACCGGCGGCGGCAAGGGTGGCGGCGCGGGAAGGTCGGCGATGGTCAGGCGGTGCAGCGTCTGCAACAGGAAACCCAGTCCCAAGAAACCGCTCAACGCGAACACCACGACGTTCAGCAGCACCATGAACGCATAGCTCGTGCTGCTGACCGAAAAGAACGCCACGATCGGCCCGATCGAGCTCAGCACCGCCATCGCGACCGCGAGAGAGCCGATCATCAGCCGCAACATCGTGGGCAGGTTCAGCCGCGAGCCGAACAGCGAGTTGAAGACGTACAGCGACGGGAACGTCACGATCAGCGTCAGCAGGAACAGCGCCGGCACCTTCACCGTCGTGGCGAGGATCTGCATGCCCTCCTTCGAGCCGTGCGCGGTGAGCGAGAACGTGCCCATGCACAGCCCGTAGATCATGCCCAGGATCGTCAGGACGAACGAGATGCCGACGATCGGAATGTCGAAGCGATTCTCGCGAATCGCGTCGAACGACGTGGCCTCCCCGCGAAGAATGCGGTCGAGGTGACGCACGTAACCCAGCATGTCTGCCCCCTTTCAAGGCGCGCTAAAACGCGGCGACGGCGCTACGCCGTCGCCGGCCGGGATCGACCGGCGTGCTTTTCGGATTTGGCGGCATCGTGGACGACCCGCTCCAATTCATCGATGTATTCCCAGAACCGCTTCTTGCCTGACTCCGTCATCAGGCAACGCGTCTGCGGCCGGTTGTTGACGAACTTCTTCTCCACCTCGATCAGGCCCTCTTCCTGCAAAATCTGGATCTGCCGCGACAGGTTGCCGTCGGTCAGCGACACGAGTTGCTTCAGGTCGTTGAACAGCAGCCCTTCCTGATGCGCCGCCAGCCCCGACAGGATGCCGAGGCGCGATCGCTCGTGGAAAACGCGTTCCAGGCCTTCGTAGGCGTAGCGGCCTTTGTCTTTCGGGGCGTCTTTCATAGGTCCAATCTCAGTTTCGTTCGTGCTTCCGTTCCATGATCCAGAGCAGCCCTGCTGCGCAGGTTTGTCCAACCCCAAAGACCGACCCCATCGTCCACGCGTGCAACCCCGCGTCCTTCTTAAGCGCCAACACGAATAACCCGGCCAGCAGGTAAAACCCCGCCACCGCGCCGGCGAACCTCGGCAACACCCGCCGCGAGGAAAAGATGCCCATCGCGAACAGGATCATCCAGAGCCCCGGCAACATCCAGGCCGACTCGGACGCGAACTGCACGATCACGATCGTCAGCAGCAGCCCCGCGACGAGCGACGGGACGAACTGGTCCACGGCGCTGGCCGTGAGATCACGCTGCAGATCCGATTCGCTCCGGCGAACGCGAACCCACATCTCCAACCCCACCACCGCCATCGATACAACGGCGGCGGCGAACCAAAGATAGAGGTAGTGGTCAATCCGGAACACGCCTGGCTCGACATTGTCCCATCTTCCACTGGCGTAAGGCGCGTCCACCACCTCCACACCCCGGCCAGACGACGCGATACGCTGGTGCGGCTCTGCCAGCAAAAAGGCCTGCAATGCCGACGTCACGATCGCAACCAGGCCTGTGAACGCCGTCGTCGCGGACCGGTAACCTCGAAACGTCTGCGCCCGCGCCACCTGCTGGCGGATATCCGCGATCTGCGAGAGCGCGTCGTGGACGTTCATACAAAAACTTTATATCATAGAGAACGCGATTTCGTCAAGACGCTTCCGTTAACCCTTCAGCAACCTCAACCGGGGAATCTAGTTACAAAAATTACGAAGCACCCCCTTTTTAACGACTTCGTTCATTTCGCTTTCATCCTGACGGCCTCCGACGGACGAGTAATGCGGGTTGCGTGAAGATAGGGTGACCTTTCGAGGAGCGTTCAGCCGATAACGGACGCATGTCATTGCGTGAAAACATGTCCACTGGAAGGAGCCTCGTCATGAAGGGTCGGAGTTTGATCGTCGCCGCGGTTGCGGCGGCATTGGTCGCAGCAGGATGCCAGCAACCCCAGGCAAAAAACACGAGCACGCCCGCCGAAACCGCCGATCCGTTCGCCGGCGCAGTTGCCCAGCAGGCCAAGCCGGACACCAAGGCGTCCGCCGCCAATCTCGACGAGCAGGTCAAGATCAGCGGCAACCAGATGGTCGGCAAGCTCTACTTCCCGACCGGCGAGCCCGCCACCAGTGTGCTGCTGCTGGAAAAAGCCGTCCCGACCGAAGTCCAGGCGAACAAGCCGTTCACGTATGACATCAAGGTCACCAACGTCGCCAAGCTCAAGCTTGAAAGCGTCGCGGTGCAGGAAACCGTTCCGGGCACCTTCAAAATCAAAGATCTGACCGAAGGCTCGCCTGACGGCAAGCCGACGACCAACTCCATCCAGGTCGGCACGCTCAACCCCGGCGAGAGCAAGATCCTCCGTCTGGAGGGCACCGCGACCCAGTCCGGCCCGCTCGGCATGTGCATGTCCGCCACCTACAGCACCTCGCTTTGCATGGCGACCTCGGTCGTCTCCCCGGCGCTGAAGCTCGCCGGCGTGGGCCCGACTGAAGCGATGAAGTGTGAAAACCCCTCGTACAAGTTCACCATCACCAACGCCGGCTCCGGCCAGGCGAAAAACGTGAAGGTCGAGTCGGTCCTCCCGGACGGGCTCGTCACCATGGACGGCAAGGGCGTCGTCGGCTTCGATGCCGGCAACCTCGGCGCCGGCGAGAGCAAGGAGTTCGCCTTCACCGTCAAGGCCAACAAGACCGGCGCCTACGCCATCAAGGCCACCGCCAAGGCGGACGAAAACCTCGCGTCCGAGGCCGTCTCGATCAACACTGCGGTGAAGGAACCGATCCTGGCGATCTCGAAGACCGGCCCGGAGAAGTCGTTCATCGGCCAGCCGATCGCGTACGACATCACCGTCACCAATAAGGGTGACGCCGTCGCCAAGAACGTCAGCATCATGGACAAGATGCCCAAGGGCGTGAAGATCGAAACCGTCAGCGAGAACGGCCGCGTCGATTCGACCGGCGGGGTCTTCTGGTCAATCGGCGACCTGAAGCCGGGCGAGTCCAAGAAGGTCGTCGTCGTCAGCACCTTCGATCAGGCCGGCGACCTCCGCTCCGCCGCCAGCGCCAAGGCCGACTGCGCCGAAACCGTCGCCGCGATGGCCCAGACCGCGCTCTCGGGCGTGCCCGCGATCCTGCTCGAAGTCGTCGATGCCCCGGACCCGGTCCGCGTCGGCGACCAGACCACCTACACCATCACCGTCACCAACCAGGGCACCGCAGTGGGCACCAACATCAAGGTCGTCTGTGACCTGGAAGAACCGATGGAATTCGTCTCCGCCTCAGGCGAGACCAAGGAAACCGTCGCGGGCAAGACCATCACCTTCGCCCCGATCGCCAACCTCGCCCCCAAGGCCAAGGCGACCTACAAGGTCACCGTGAAGGCGATCAAGCAAGGCGACGTCCGCTTCAAGACCAGCATCACCAGCGATCAGCTCGGACGCCCGGTCGACCAGAACGAAGCGACGAACTTCTTCGGGCAATAATC
>JBBCIV010000288.1:0-6506 GCA_037189665.1 Phycisphaerae bacterium
TCTGATCTGCCGCGCGGCTTCTTCGCCGGCGGCGGTGACGTCCTGGGTGAGCTGGAGGGATTGGCTCATGTTGGGTCGTCTGTGATAACCCAACAATCCGCCGTCGGCAAGACGCCGCGCATACCCGCCCGGCGACGCCTACAACCTGGTCCGCAAACCTCGCCGATCGGCCTTGGCAGCCCGAAATCGAGGATGGCAAGGGGCCATCTCCGAAGTTGAATGGTTCCTCTCGTGATTTGGATGTTTCAACTCATGAGTTGAAACCACCCGCTCGCGAGTGAAACGTCCGATAGGCCGGGGGCGACCGTCCGACTCGCGAGATGAATGATCCAACTCGTAAGTTGAACGACCCAACTCCTGAGTTGGACGACGGAACTCCTGAGTTGCGCGGTTCAAATCGCGAGCGCAAGCAGGCGGCTGGGATGGCAAGAGACGCGATGGCGCGAAGGAACGAAGGGGGGCACGAAGAGAAATCATTTTTCCTTCGTGTTCCCCTTCGTCTCTTCGAGCCTTCGTGTCTCTGATCGAGCACCCACTACGGCGTGAAGATCTCCAGCACGCGGCTTTCGCTCTTGCCCTGCACCACGCCCCCGCCGGCGACGTAGATCTTGCCGCCGTAGGCGAGGGGGGCGATGCCGTGGCGGTCGGTCGGGAGGTTGGCGACGCGGCGCCAGGTGTTGGTGGCGGGGTTGTAGACATCGACGCGGTCGTAGACGCCATCGGCGCCGGTCTGGTCGTAGTCGCTGTCGGTCTCGCCGCCGATGACGTAGAACTCGCCGTTCAGCAGCGGGGCCTTGCTGATGCCGGCGCGGCGCTGCGGGAGCGGCGCGTAGGTGCTGGACGTGCGGGAACTGGTCCAGGTGTTGTTGGCGGTGTCGAAGACGAGGGTCTGCGCGTAGCCGTTGCCTGGCCGATCGCCCACGTCGCGCCCGCCGAAGATGTAAAGCCGGCGCCCGTCTGTGCCGGCGGCGCCGGAGTCGGTCAGGTGCGGCATGTTGGGGAGGTTCGTCCAAGTGTTCGTCGACGGATTGTAGCGGGCGAACTTGTTGGTGGTGACGTTTCCGCTCGTTACCCCGCCGGCGACGTAGATATTCCCGCCGATGACTGCCGTCTGCGCGGCGGCAGTCGCGAACGGGATCGCCGCGCCGTACGACCACTTGTTGGTCGTCGGGTCGTAGATCTGCGTGGTGTTCAGCACGCGCTGTCCGGTGCTGGGATACTGGATGCCGCCGAAGACGTAGAGCTTGCCGTTGACGACTTCGACGAGCTGGTCCTTCGCCCGCACGGGGCGCGTGGCGTGATCGGTGGACCAAGTGTTGTTCGACAGGTTGTACGACATGGTGCGCGAATCGCCGTCGCCGACGACGTACATGCGGTTGCCGATCACCCCGCCGCTCACCTCGCCCAGGTTGCCCGGCAGCGACGCCCCGCTCGCCCACGATCCCACGCCCGGCGTGGGCGGCGGCTCGGGGGTGGTGATATCGCCGACGCGCTCAACGCGGATGAAGTTCACCGGCGTCAGCGGCGCGTCGGACCGCGCCCAGAGCGTGAGCTTGCCGTCGGTGACGTCCACATCGATCGTCCCGCCCAGGAACGGCACCGCCGAGCTGATCTTGCCGCGGAAGATCGTCGCCCCCTCCGCCACCAGCGCGTACGGCTGGCCGGCGGTGACGTAATCGCCCGAAACGGCGTGCACGCGATATTTGCCCGACGGAACGCTCATCTCCCACGTTTTGCCGAAGAAGTAGACCATCGAGTCATATCGTTGCGAGAACGGGGTGTAGCGTTGCTTTGGCGCCTCGTACGTGTTGTCGACGCTCCAGCCATAGGTATAGCCTGACCGCGCGGCGTAAGCCTCGCCCGTGTCCGCGACATAGCCGGCCGGCGTGTGCGTGCCGGCACGCTGAAAATTCACGTTGACCGCGGCGAACGTATCTGCAAGCAGCATGCGGCCTTCAAGGGCTTCCATCGGCGAAAACGTCATCGGCATCGCTCCTCTCTGTGGTCTCACACTTTAGCCCCGTCAGAACCGCTGCTACAATCAAATCCATGAACGACGCGTCAAATTATGTTGAAACGCTCGGCAAAAACGCCCGCGCCGCCTCCGCCCAACTGATGGCCAGCACCGGCGCCCAGCGCAACGCCGCGCTGATCGCCATGGCGAAGGCCATCCGTGCCGCCAGGGACGAGCTGATCGCCGCGAACGCCAAGGACATAGACGCCGCCGAGGCCGCCGGCCTTGCGCGGCCGACGATCGAACGGCTCAAATTAAACGAAAAACGCGTCGAGCAGATGGCCGCCGGCGTCGAGCAGATCGCCGGGCAGATCGACCCGGTCGGGCAGACCATCGAAGGCTACGTGCGGCCCGACGGCCTTCGCATCGAAAAACGCCGCGTCCCTATCGGCGTGGTGCTGTTCTTCTACGAGAGCCGCCCCAACGTCACCTCCGACGCCGCGGCGCTCTGCCTCAAAAGCGGCAACGCCATCATCCTGCGCGGCGGAAAAGAGGCGATCCACTCCAACCGGGCTATCAGCCACATCATCAGCCAAAGCGTGGCGGCCGCCGGTTTACCGGCGATGTCCGTCCAGATCATCGAGAACACCGATCGCGCCCTCGTGCCGCTGATCCTCAAGCTCGACAAGTACGTCGACCTCGCCATCCCCCGCGGCGGCGAGTCGCTGATCAAAACCGTCGTCACCGAGGCGACCATGCCCGTGCTCAAGCACTTCACGGGCAACTGCCATATCTACGTCGACAAGGACGTGGGCGGCATCGAGCAGCAGGTCGTCGATATCTGCGTGAACGCCAAGACCAGCTATCCCGGCGGCGCGGTATGTAACGCCGTGGAGCACATCCTTGTCCACCGCGACGCGGCCGCGAAGGTGCTCAAGCCGATCTGTGAGGCGCTATCGAAAAAAGAAGTCGAAATCCGCGGCGACCTCGCCGTCCAGCAGGCGTTCGCCAGCACCATGCCCGCCACCGACAAAGACTGGGACGAGGAATACCTCGCGTTCATCGTCGGCATCAAGGTGGTCGATTCGATCGACGACGCGATCGAGCACATCAACGCCCACGGATCGCACCACACCGACGCGATCCTGTCCACCTCGCTCAGCGCGATCAACACCTTCACCGCCCGCGTAGATAGCGCCAGCGTCATGATCAACGCCTCAACGCGGCTGGCGGACGGCGGCGAATACATGCTGGGCGCCGAGATCGGCATCAGCACCGACAAGCTCCACGCCCGCGGCCCGATGGGCGCGTATGACCTGACGACCTACAAGTGGATCGTCACCGGCAACGGACACGTACGATGAGCCCGCGCGTAATCCTTCTTCTGCTGGCCGGCATGATCGCGGCAAGCTCCGCGCCAGCGGCCGGACCAACGCCGGCAGAGCGGTTGCGCGACGTGAGGCAGTTCGCCTACCAACTTCAGAACCTCGACGTCGATGCCGCGGCGACAAGCAAGGCGGAATTGCTCATCATCGATCCGATGACCGACGCCGGCCGCCTGTCGGCGGACCAGATCGCGAAGTTGAAGCGCATGCCTGACGGGAAAAGCCGCCTTGTTGTGGCATATCTGTCGATCGGCGAGGCCGAGGATTACCGCCCCTACTGGCGGAAGGCGTGGACGACCGCGCCGCCGGCATGGCTAGGGCCGGAAAATCCGGATTGGAAGGGCAACTTCAAGGTGCGCTTCTGGGACGAGGGGTGGCAACGCCTGATGATCGGCTCGCCCGACGCCTCGCTCGACCAGATCCTGCAAGAAGGCTACGACGGCGTTTACCTCGATATCATCGACGCGTTCGAGTTCTGGCAGGACCGCGGCGTGCCCGACGCGCGGGCGAAGATGATCGAGTGGGCGCGAAAGCTGTCATCGTACTCGAAGGCGAAGCGAGCTGGCTTCCTCGTCATCCCGCAAAACGGCGAAACGCTGGCCGAGGACAAGGACTATCTGGCCGCCGTCGACGGCATCGGCCGTGAGGATCTTTACTACGACGGCGACCGCAAGCAGTCCGGCGACGAAGTCCGTTCCGCCGAGCGCGACCTGCGGCGGTTCATCGACGCCGGCAAGCCGGTTTTCTCCGTCCACTATTGCCGCAAGCCCGCCGATATCGCTGATGTCGAAGCGCGAACTGCCAAGCAAGGCTACGTCTCGCTCAACACCGTTCGCGATCTCGATCAGCTAATCGTCAGCCCACGGCGATAGCGCGATCAGGCCATCGCCGCTTCGATGTCCTTCACCGTCTTCGGCACGCGATCGGTGATGTTACGGTTGCCGGATTTAGTGATGACCAGGTCGTCCTCAATGCGAATGCCGATCTTGCGATCGGGCAGGTAGATGCCCGGTTCGATGGTGATGACCATGCCGGGTTTAAGCGGATGGTCGGGCACCACGTCGTGCACGCTGAGGCCCAGCGGATGGCCGATGGAGTGGATGAAGGCGTCGCCGAAGCCGGCCTTTTCGATCACGTTGCGGGCGGCGGCATCGACCTCGTAGAACCGAGCGCCGGGCCTGCTCGCCTTGATGGCGGCGAGCTGCGATTTCAGCACCACTTCGTACAGCTCGCGCTGATCGGGCGTGAACTTGCCCGAGACGGGGAAGGTGCGGGTGATGTCCGACGCATAGCCGCCGAACGACGCCGCCGAGTCGATGACGAGCAGGTCGCCGTCCTCCAGCGAGCGGTCGTTGGCGATGTAGTGCAGCACCGTGCCGTTCAGCCCCGAGCCGACGATCGTGCCGTAGGCGATGTCGCCTCCCTGCTGTTTGTAGACGGTCTCGAGCGCGAGCTGAACCTGCGACTCGTTCACGCCCGGCCGGATGTGCTTGAGCACCTGCCCATACGCGGCGATGGTGATGTCGGCGGCGTGCTCGATCAGCTTCAGTTCTGCCGGCGACTTCACCGCCCGCATGCCGAGCAACAACGACGTGCGATCTTCGATTCGCACGCCCGGCACGCGCTGCGCGACCTGCTGAAACGCCTTCAGATCCGCCGACGGGTCGGCCGGGTAGACCGCGAATGGGTGCAGGCACGCCGCATGCTTCGTCCGCCGGATCGCTGCCGTCAGCAGCGAGGGGAGCAGCGACGTGCGGAAGATCGCGGTGAAGCCCGTTTCTCGCTTCAACGTGGCGTCGATCGGCTTGCGATATCCGTCCCACCGCTCGGCCTCATTGTTCATCGGCTTGAGTAGCAGCACGATCCGCCGGTCTGGATTCTCATTCGACGGATCGAACAGCACCGCCGCCCCCGGCTCGTTGTTGATGCCGGTGAGATAACTGAAGTTCGCGTCCGGCCGCCACTTGCCGATCGCGGGCGCAGCGTGTTCGCCGGCAAAAACCACCGCCACCGCGCCGTTGAGCTGCTTCAGAACCGTTTCGCGCCGTTTCCGGTACTCCAAGGTTTCGATCATGACGCGAAGTCTACCGGCGAATCGTCTCGAATCGAACCTGCCGCGTCCGAGTCTGATACACTACCTTCGACGGAAACCACTCATGGCCAAGAAAGACCCCCTTGCCGACGCGCTCGCCAAGGTCGCCGCGTTGAAGCGGATCGACGACCGAGACGCGATGGTTGAAACCATCAACGCTCTCCTCGGCGAGAAATCGAGCTACGTCGTCTCGCGCGTCGCCGATGCGGCCGCCGAGCGAGGAGTGCGAGACGCGGTGCCGACGATGGTTGCGCGTCTGACGCGCCTTTTCGACGATCCGAAATCCGACGATGTCGGCTCCGCCGCGTCGCTGGCGATCGTGAAAGCGTTGATCACGCTCGAGGCGGGGTTCGAGGCAGAGGACGTGGCGATCCATGCAACGCGGCATGCGCGGTGGGAAAAGGTGATGGGCGGGTCGGTCGACGTCGCGGTGGCGGTGCGCGGGCACGCGGCGATCCTGCTGGCGGCGATGGGATCACCGCAGGCGCTGAGGTGCGCAAGCGAACTGCTCGCCGAGCCCGACCAGCGCCCGCCTCGCGAACGGACCAGTTGGCCCGCCCGCGCCGACGCCGCCCGGGCCCTGGGCATGATCGGCACCGACGGCGCCTCGGCCGTCTTGCGATTCAAACTGCTGGTCGGCGACAACGAGCCCGCCGTCCTGAGCGACTGCCTTTCCAGCTTATTGTTGATCGAGCGCGACGCCGCCTTGCCCCTGGCGGAGCGGATGATCGCCTCTGGAGATGACGCGCACGCCGAGGCCGCGATCCTCGCTCTCGGCGGCTGGCGGGACTCGCGGGCGTTCGACGTCCTTCACGCCTACGCGTCGAGACTGCTCGACTCCCGCTCACGAGAACTCTATCTCGCCTCGATCGCGATGACGCGCCAGCCCAAAGCGATCGAGTATCTGTTCGGCCTCGCTGCCGCAGCCGACCGCGCGATCCGCCCCGCCGCGATCAAGGCGCTGGAACCGCTCCGCGTGCTGCCGGGCGTCGGCGAGCGATTGGATGCATTGAAGTAGCCCGCGAACGGCGCCCTGCTGATAAAACGCCGACCGCGCGGAGAGATCCGCGCGGTC
>JBBCIV010000289.1:0-10682 GCA_037189665.1 Phycisphaerae bacterium
TGGGCGACGCAGGCGTCGCGGCTACAACAGAAAGCGCGTCACTGTAGCCCTGCCGCACTCCGGGCAGCGATCAGGCGTTGCGCGGAGATCATAGCCGCAGAAGGGGCAGAGGCCTTTGCGTAACGTAGCGCGATGTCGTTGCCAGTGTCGGATCGCGATCGCGGGGGGAATAGCCGAGAGCAGTGCGATCGCGAAGTACGGCACGCCGATCGCATTAATTTCATATATTCTGACCGGCCGACCATTGCGTTGCATCGATCGAGCTTCTGACAAGAACCTGAACCCTAATGTGGTATCGCCAGGAAAAAGTTTGCCGAAATGATTGTCTTGTGTCGCCCAGTTTCGTCCCAGGCTTGGAAAAGGGTCGCCATTGAAATATTGAAACGCATGCCGAATCCACACCAGTCGGACCTGGCCGGTGTGGCTGATCAGCGTCATATCGCGCGGATGTCCCTCGGATGGCAGGGAGACGCTGCGCAGTTCGTCGATCCGAAAATACGATCGCACGCATAACGCTATCGAGGCCAGGAAGAGCAATGCCGACACGAGAGTCGCCGCTGTCCCGAGCCAGAACGAGATGCGCACCAACCTCTGCCGCATGCCGGCACTTTATCACAACCCGCTGCGCCGGCGATGTTGTGCTTTTGGCGATTGCTTTACGGCCAAAGCGACGTTGTCGCGAGGCCGGTGGATTCGTCGAGGCCGCAGATGAGGTTGGCGTTTTGGATCGCCTGGCCGGCGGCGCCTTTGCCGAGGTTGTCGATGGCGCACAGCGCGATCACCAGATTGCGCGACGGGTCGGCAGCGTAGGAGACGAACGCGAGGTTCGATCCGCCGGCCCACTTGGTGTGCGGGCTTTTGTCGGTGACGCGGACGAACTTGCGGCCCTTGTAGAACTCGCGGGCCGTCGAAAGGCATTGCTCGGTCGTCGCACTGCCACGGGCGTAGATGGTGGCGAGGATGCCGCGGGTCATCGGGATGAGGTGAGGCGTGAAGACCAGGCCCGCGCTCGATCCGCCGGAGAGCACGTCGATCGTGGCGGCGATCTCGGGCATGTGCGTGTGCTTGAGCAGGCCGTAGGCGGCGAGGTCTTCGTTGCACTCGGCGTAGCCGAACTTGCTGTCGCCCCCGCCTCGGCCTGCGCCGGAGACGCCGGACTTGGCGTCGATGATGAGGTTGCCGGGTTCGATCAGCTTGCTGGCCAACAGCGGCGCCAGCGCCGTGAGCGTGGCGGCGGGGTAGCAGCCGGGGTTGGCGATGCGGGTCTTGCCCTTGATCTGCTCAGGCCAGACGTCGGCGAGGCCGTAGGTCCAGCCATCGACGTAGCGGTGATCGCCGCCGATATCGACGATCTTCACGTTGCGGCCGAGCAGCGCCAGCGGCTCTTTCGACGCGCCGGTGGGCAGCGACGTGAACAGCACCTCAACGTTGTTGACCGACGTGGGATCGAACTTTTCGATGACCAGGTCGCCGATCGCATCGGGCACGCCGGGATAACGCTCGCCCACGCGCGAGCCCGCGGTGGATTCGCCGGCGGCGTAGACCAACTCGAACTCCGGGTGCTGCGCGATGTACCGCAGCGCCTCACCACCGCCGTAACCGGCGATACCGACGATTCCAACACGGATAGACATAGCCCATCCATTATGCGACATCGCGGCGATGCAATCCAATGACGCGCGGCGTCGCTCACGGATCGCTAACGAATGGTGGTGAGAAACTGCCTTGCCCGGTCGGTCTTCGGGTTGGTGAAGAACTCCGACGGGGGGGCGTCTTCGGCGATGACGCCCCGGTCCATGAAAAGGATGCGATCGGCGACGTCGCGCGCAAAGCCCATCTCGTGCGTGACGGCCATGATCGTCATGTTGTGGGCGAGCTTCCTCATCACCGCCAGCACCTCGCCGACCATCTCCGGATCGAGGGCGCTGGTCGGCTCGTCAAAGAGCATGACCTTCGGCTGCATTGCCAGCGCCCGCGCGATCGCCACCCGCTGTTTTTGTCCGCCGGAGAGCTGCGATGGGTACGACTGCGCCTTGTCCTGCAGGCCGACGGTGCGCAGCAGCTCCATCGCGCGGTCGTTGGCCTCGGGGCGTTGCAGCAGGCCGGTCTTCAGCGGGGCAAGCGTGATGTTCCTGAGGACGTTCAGGTGTGGAAAGAGGTTGAATTGCTGAAACACCATCCCGACGTTGCGGCAGACGTCGGTCATGCTGGCGGCGCGTTCGGTGATGTTTCGCCCGGCGATGATGATGCGACCACTGGTGGGCATTTCGAGCAGGTTCAGGCATCGCAGAAGCGTGGATTTGCCTGAACCGGATGATCCGAGGAGGCAGACGGTTTGGTTGGCTGGCACGCTGAGGTTGATGCCGCGGAGCACCTCGAGCTGGCCGAACGATTTGTGGAGATCGGTCACTTCGATCACGCCGGCACCTTCAGCTTTCGTTCGACAAAACGCAGGACGTTGGCGATGGAGAGGGTGAGGATGATGTAGACGATGGCGATGCCGACGTAGGTGGGAAAGATTGCGTAGGTCCGGGCAGCGTAAAGCTGGCCTTCCTTCAGGATCTCTGCCACGCCTATCACGCTGAGCAGCGAGGTGTCTTTCAGAAGCGTAATGAACTCATTCCCCAGCGGCGGGATCGCCCAGCGGAAGGCTTGAGGGAGCACGACGTATCGGAACGTCTGGAATCGCGTCAGGCCCAGCGCGCGGGAGGCTTCGTACTGGCCTTTGTCGATCGACCCGATCGCGGTGCGGAACACTTCTGAAACGTACGCGGCACTGTTGAACCCGAGCGCCAGAATGCCAGCGAGGATCGGAGAGATGTTCCACGGATTGCCGGTTACCGTAGAAACAAGGCTGGGCACCCCGAAGTAGAGAAACAGGATCTGCACAAGCATCGGCGTGCCGCGGATGAGGTCGACGTACGCCAGCGCCGGCCAGGTCAGCCATCGCGATTTGGAAAGCCTCGCCAGCGCTATCAACAGCCCGAACGAGATGCCGATCGCCTCAGCGGCAACGACGACGTAGACCGCGATCCACGCGCCTTTGAGCAACGCGGGCATCACCGTGCCGAGATGATGGAGGTAATCCTGCGGCATACAGAGCGTCTCCGGGGAGTCGCGCAAATGTGGGCCTGCGCGTTCGAGTTTATAAACCGGGGAGGGCGAGCAAGGTTACTTTGCGGCCTCAGCGGCGGCTTTGAAGTACTTGTCTTTGATACCCGTCAGCGTGCCGTCGGCCTTGATGGTGCTCAGGCCGGCGTTGATCTTGGCGAGCAGCTCGGTGTTGCCCTTGCGGACGGCAATGCCGTAGCTGTCGGCATCGATGACTTCGTCCAGCAGTTTGATCTGGCCCGGCTGGGCGGCGACGAACGCCTCGGAGACGGGCCGGTCGTTGATCACCACGTCCACGCTGCCCTTGGCCAGTTCCATCATTGCCAGCGGGACGGTTGGAAACTGCCGGACTTCCTTCAGCGTGCCGGCTTTCTGGAGTTCTTCGGCCTTCTTCGCGCCCGTGGCACCCTGCTGGACGGCGGCGGACTTGCCCTTGAGATCGGCGCTGGATTTGATCGTGTCGTTGTTCTTTCGCACGGCGATCGACAGGCCGGCGTCAATGTAGGGATCGCTGTAGTCGACGGCCTTCCTGCGTTCGTCGGTGATCGACAAACCGGAGGCGATCAGGTCGATCTGCCCGGACTGCAATGCGGGAATGAGCGAGTCGAACGGCAGGTCCTTGAACTCAACTTCAAACCCCTGCTTGGCGGCGATCGCCTTGACCATGTCGATGTCGAAGCCGACGAAGTTGCCCGCCTCGTCTTTGGATTCGAACGGCGGGAACGTGGGCTCGGTTCCGACGACGATTTTCTTGGCTCCCGACTCCACTGTGGCTTCGTCGGAACAACCGATGAGACAGGAGATCGAGGAGACCACCGCAACGAGAACGGTTAAGAGTCGGCCGATAGACACGAGGTTTCCTTTCGGGGCGCGTTGGTTCGCGTATATCGTAGGACTGAAGCGACCGCGAGCAAGTAGTTGGGGGGCGATGATTTACCGCAGCGCGGCGGCTACTGCACGTCTACTTCGTCGTTCAGCACGCGGGTGCCTTCGGTTTCCTTGACGCCCGACCGCACTTTCTTGCCGGCGGGAACCTTGGAGAAATCGACGTTGGTGAAGCGGTATTTCTTGATCGTCGTTTGCCCGGCTTTCAGCGCGGTGACGAGGCGTTCCTGCCGTGCCTGGCCGGGGACGACGACGAAGCCGGTGTAGTCGACGGGCTTGTTGGAGTAGTTCGTAATCACTTGCTGTACAATCACGTCCGCGCCGTCGCGCAGGGCAATCGTGCTGAGGCCTACGTCGCCGAGGCCAAGTTTGAGGGGGACCGGAACGATGAAGTTCTGCGTTTCGCCGGCCTGCAGTTCCACTTCGCAGTCGATGCTTTTGACCCCGGCGAAGCTGTTGTAGGGAAACTCGATCGTCACCGCGCCGTCGTATCGCTCGCCGGGGGCGAGGTTGAAGGTCGGCACCTGGGCGACGACGGTCCAGCCGGCCGGGCCGGTGAGCTTGATCTTGCCGCTGATGCTGGTCGGATAGGGGTTTACAAACTGCAGGCGCCGCACGTGGGGCTTGAAGCTGGACTCGATCAGCGGATTGTCAAACCCGAAGCTGCTGCGAAGCTGCGCGAGCTGCCCGTCGATGCCGACGAGCATGAACGGCATCGGGCCGACCTCCACGTCGATCACGCCGGTGGCGTCCCTGGGTTGGAGGACGGGCGATACGTTGCCCCACAGATCGACCCGTCGTGGCTGATGGCCGAGCACGATCTGAACCGTGCGGTTCTTTGTCTGGCTACCGGCCTTGCTCCACATGAGCAGAACGCCTTCGCCCTTGCGATCGAACAGGAATGCCTCGACGTCTTCGCCAACGGGAACCTTGCCCTTATAGGTGGTGTTGCCGAGCGTTTTAAGCAGGGTGCGCATCACCAGCAATGTTTCGCTGGGTTGCTTGATGAGATCGCCACCTTGCGTGCGGACATGAAAGGGCATCGGCAGGTCGATGCGCTGGGCGCCGGCGCTGAGCGCGTAGGCCACGCGCTGTACGACATCGCGAAGCTGCTCATCCCTGCCATAGTGGGAGGGCAGCAGTTGCAGGCTTAGCGATAGTTCATGACCATCGCGCGAACGGATGTCCTGGATGTAAAGCGGTACTTGCGCGGGCAGTACCTCGCTCGGAACCGACATCGCCACCGTCGCAGGCCATTCGCCTTCCGGTTCGAAGAAGGCCGGCCAGGGCATGGCGAGGTCAGGCTTGTCTACCAGATGCGTAAACTGTTGATATACCGCCTGATACGAGCGGCGCATGTCGGGGTTGTTTACGAAATCGGTTGCCTGATCGTCGAGCCCGAACTGCCAGCGATCCAGATATCCGGCGTGGCGAGACACGAGATACGACAACTGCGGCTGCCACGCGTCGGCGGGGGCTTTCAGCAGGCTGGGCCAGGTGGGCCCGCCGATCGATGCTGCCACCTTGGGGGATGGGGCGGCAAGGCAGGCGGTCGGGACGATCCGCAGTTCGCGAAGTGCTTCCAGCAGGATCGCAAACTTGAGCGGCTGGCTTTCGACATCGCCATCCTTGTCCCACACGGCCAGCTTTACCCGTGCCACGCCCAGGTAGGGTAGCAGCGTGGGCAACTCGCCCCAGCCGGACATCGGCAGGTTCGTCGCGATGACGCCGAATCGCTGATCGGGATCGACCGGCTCGCCTTCGTCGGCGAGCCGAACGAGGTCGATCGTCTCGTCGGCGACGACGACGCCCTGGCTGATCAACTGCATCGACGCCCGATACCAGCCGGCCGGCAGGTCGGGGAGCGTGATGGTGCCGAGCTTGGGCGGGCTGGACTCGTCGTGTCCGGGCTCGTCGGCGAGCGGGATCGCGCCGTTGTACTGATGCACGTTTCGGCCGGCGGAGTCGGCGACGAACAGGCGGCAGGCGAGGTCGTCCGTCAGGCGATCGGTGATGCGAACACGGATGGCGATCGGGTCGGATCGCCGAAAGACGTTGCCCGGACGATCGACGCTGAGCTGCGAACGAGGCACCTGGGCGACGACGACGTCGTCGAAGAAGGCCTCGCCGGCGATGTCCTGCTCGAAGAGGGACTGCTTGCCGAGGGTGGTGGTCTTCCAGATCGAGGGTTGGACCAGGCCCAGTTCCAGCACCAGCCATGCCGCTGACGGGGGGGCCTCCACTTCCAGATCGAGGGCGGCCCAGTCGCTCCCGCCTGCGTAGGGTTCGGAGTGGCGGGTCGATCCTTTAATGGCTCGGCCGTCGACGTCGGCGAAGGAGGCTGTGAGCCGCGCACGGGCGTTGGGCAGCGGGGCGCACTTCACCTTGGCGCCCAGCCGGTAGAACGCCCCGGGATGGACTTTGATCTTCCCGTGCGGATAGCGATCGCTCAGGCTGCCGCCGTTGAGCGTGAAGCGGAAGGAGTAGTTGCCGCTTGCCGCCTGTGCCGTGCTGAGCCCGCCGTTGACGTAGTGAGGCAGGCCCGGCCCTTCGAGCTTGACCCAGTTCATGGGAAGCTCTTCGAGGTTGCCCTCGTCGCGTTCCTCGAAATCAAACGATCGAAGCGCCCGCGCTTGTTCGGTCAAGTCCGCGAAGGCGGAGGAGGTGAAGAAGAACAGGAGGATGGACAGGGCCAATCGGCGCATGAATCGCTATCCGTGTTATCGGACGGTCGGCCGCGCGGACTTGAATTGCGGGCGGCAAATCATGTGCCGAACGCATGTTCTCGAGCGTTTGGAGTAAAAAATATGCCGGGTCTTTTATGACCCGGCATCGAGCACACGATGGCTCTACAAAGCGGTGATGTTACGCCGCGCGATCAGGCTGGCACTTTTTCCAGTCGAGCGGCGGCGCGGGCGCAACTCACGCGGTCGCGTCCGGCTTCCTTGGCGGCGTAGAGGGCGGTGTCGGCGCTGGCCATCAGTTCGTCGGCGCTGGCGCTGGCACAGGTGGAGAGGGCCGCCAGGCCGATCGACATCGATACGCCGAGCGGACGCTTGAGCATCTGCGCCGAGGCCGTCTTGAAATCCTGCCGGATGCGATCCACGACCGATTCCGCCTCGGCGGCGCTGGCGTGGGGCAGCAGCAAGACGAACTCGTCGCCGCCGTACCGCGCCGCGACGTCGCCGCGGCGGAGGTTGGAGGTGATGATCTTGCCGGTCAGGACCAGCAACTGGTCGCCGACGGCATGGCCGAAGGTGTCGTTGAGCTGTTTGTAGCCGTCCAGGTCGATCATCACGCCGGACAGGTCGTGGTTATATCGCTGTGAGTCGGCGAAGAGCTGGTCGATCACCTTGCTGAAATGCCGGCGGTTATAAAGCCCCGTCAGCGGGTCGGTGGCGGCCATCTGTTCGACGCGCTTGAGCGAATCCTGCAATTGCTGGTTCGTCGCCTGCACGTCGGTCAACGCTTTTTCCAGGCTGTCGCGAAGCGTTTCGTTCTCGACGCGCAGCTTGGCGACGGTGAGGTTCTTCTCGATCACCAGCGGGATGGTGAACATGTAGTCGCCGACCTTGACGACGTAGTCGGTCGCGCCCTTGCGGATCGCCTCGGCTGCGAGTTCGCCGGAGTTCTCGCCGGTGATCATGATGACCGGGGTCATGCAGCGCGAGCGGATCTCGCCGAGCAGCTGCATGCCGGTTGCGTCGGGCAGATTGAAGTCGGTGATGATGAGATCGAAGGAGGAGAGCTCGTTGCGCATCGCTTCCGCGCGGCTGCCCGCACAGACGACGGTGCCCAGGCCGAAGTGATCTTCGACGATCTCGCGCACCAGCTCGCGCTGGTCCGCGTCATCCTCGATCATGAGTAGTTTGAGTGTTTGCACCTGATTACGTCCCTGACCTAGACCCGACTTACGATTCACATCGCGAACACGCAACTCGCCGCTTCTTTTTTGGAATGGCGGGCGGCGGAAAAACTAACGCCTGCACTGCGACTGCGGCAGGCGGTGATCCGGATACTGGTGGATCGCCAGCCAGTAGTTCGTGCTGGCGAGCACCGTTTTCAGGAACTGCTCTGCGTTGGCGGGCTTTAGCGTGTAGCTGTTGGCGCCCAATTCGGCGGCCTTTCGCATTTGCTCTTCTTCGCTGACGCCGGTCATCATGACGCATGGGATGTGGCGGAGCTTTTCGTCGCTCTTGATGCGCGCCAGCGTCTCCAGGCCGTTCATCCGCGGCATTTCGATGTCGAGGTAGATGAGCCCGGGCAGCGCATGGGCGTTGTCGCGGTTCCTGGTCAACAGGTCGATCGCCTCCTGGCCGTTGCCGACTTCCCAGATGTCATTGCTCACCTTGCATTCGCTGATCGCGTCGCGGATGAGCATGCGGCAGTCGGGATCATCGTCCACCAGGAGGATCGATACCGGTTTATTGCTGGCGTCCAACATGATTCGCTCTCCCGTATCAGTCTTCTTCCCATGACCAGAGTTCGCGGACATCGCGAAGCCCATCCTCATGCCGCCTCGGCGGCGGCCGCCGCCCGGTATTCCAGCGATCGGCCCGTTCTCTTACCACTGCCGGTCGTCGCGGGAACGTATTGCCCGTTGAGCGTGAACCGGAACGAGCTTCCCTTGCCCAGTTCGCTCTCAACCCAGATCTTCCCCGAATAGGTTTCGATGATGCTCTTCACGCTCGCCAGGCCCACGCCCTTGCCCGAGACGTTCTGCGTCGCGGTGTTCTTGCCGCGGCGGAACACGAAGAAGACCTTGCTGATGTCTTCCGCGTCGATGCCCACGCCGGTGTCGCGGACGTAGAACTCGGCCTCGCTCAGGCGGATCTGACAGCCGATGTGAATCTCGCGCGTCTCGCCTTCGCCCATGTACTTGATGGCGTTGTCGATCAGGTTTTGGAACACCTGTCGCACGCGCGCCCGCTCGGCGTGGAGCGTGGGCAGGGCGGTGTCGACGATCAGGCCGATCTGCCGCGTCTTCAGGTCGTTTTCGAACATGCCGCGCAGGTCCCAGACCATCTCCTCAAGGTTCACCGGCTCCATCGCCTGCCGGCGCGTCTTGATGCGCGAGAGCTCGAGCAATTCGTTGATGAGGTCGGTCTCGACTTCGACGTTCTTCTTGATGCGGTCGAGCCGATGCATCGTGTCTTCGTCGAGCGCGTCCTTCTTTTTCATCAGCAACATGGTGACCATGCCGCTGATGTTGCGGAGCGGGGCGTTCAGATCATGTGAGACGGCGCGGAGGAAGTCTTCCTTCTCGGCGATCTCGGCGCTGAGGCGCTTGTTGGCCGCCTCGAACTGGACGGTGCGCTGCTCGACCTTGGATTCGAGGTCGCGGTTTGCCTCGGCGAGCTTGAGGTTGGCCTGTCGGAGCGCTTCCTGTTGTTGGCGGACGGTGCGCGACATGTCGTTGAAGGCGCGGGCGAGGTCGCCGATGACATCGGGCCGGCCGGTTTCGACGCGGGTATCGGCGTTGCCGGCGGCGATCTGGCGGGCGGCCTGCACGAGGACGCGGATCGGCAGGAAGATGCGGCGGACGAGCAGCCAGACGCCGGGGATCGTCAGCAGCAGGAGCGCCAGCCCCACCTGCAGCGCCGCGCGGGCGGCCGTGATGATCTGTTGGTCGTGCTGTTCGGTGGAGATGCCGACGTTCACAAAACCGACGATACGTTGGTCGTACGGCGAGAAGACCGGCGACGTCATCCGCACGCGTTCGCCGAAGTTGTCGCGTATCTGAACAAGCTGGCCGAGCGATGACGTGTTACGCGGGTCGAACGGCTGGGGCAGAGTGTCGTAGCGAGAACGCCCGGCGATCGGTCGGCCGTCGACGTTGTAGAAGACGATCTCGACGACATTGCTGCTGTCTCGGATCAGTTCCATTGCAACGGCTTTAAGATGATCAACGCGGTTGCTTTGCAGCGAGTCCGCCGCCAGCGCGCCCAGCGCCAGCGACATCTGGCGTGCCTCGCCGTTCATCTCGCCGACCATGCGTTCGCGCGTCTCTCGGAGCGACAGCAGCAGAAACCCGCCCAGCGCCAGCACGATCATCAATACGAACGCGAGCACCAGCTTGGCCTGCAGGCCAAGTCGTCGTGATATCGCGTGATACCACGGCTTGCGGTTGTATAACCGTTCCAACGCCGAGACTTCTTCGGTCTCCTGGCGATAGAGGTTGTCCGAGCCATTCTGCATCTGCAGTTCATCCGCTCCCGATCTCTCTCTGTTTCGACTGGGCGGAATGACAAGTTAACTACGCCGGCGCAGAATTTGCCGGTGATGCGGGCAAGCGACCTATAAGTGTTGGGAAGAGGCAGTTCGGGCGCGGGGAGAGGACGGCTCACGGTGCGGATCGGATGGTGATCGCCATCGGTCGGTCGATGCGGAGCGGCAGGGTGACCAGCACCCGGCCGTCGGGCAGGCGGGACGATTGCTCGATCAGGCGACCTTCGACCATCGCGGTGACATTGCCGGCCGGCAGGTCGCGGATTTCGAGGACCGGGGCGGCGGCGGGGACGCGGCCCGGTTTGATCTTGAGTTGCACACGCGGGGCGCGGGCGACGAGCTGGTAACTGCCGCGCAGCTCGTTATAGCCGTCGTTATCGGAATCGCCCTCGGTGTGGATGTCGAGCTTCCCGGTCGTCTCGTCCACCTCGATCTCGGCCGGGCTGGCGTGCGACTCG
>JBBCIV010000290.1:0-8641 GCA_037189665.1 Phycisphaerae bacterium
ATTCGTGTCGATTCGTGAAGATTCGTGGATTCAAGCTCCGAGGATATCCGACCGATTCGCCACGACTTCGATCGAGTAGCGATACTGAAGGGTCTCGCGCGGCCGGATCGTGCGGAGCCAGCCGCGTTGTCGGTCCTGGTCGCGGCCCTCGACGCCGGCGGTCATGGGTTCGATGGCGCTGACGTACTCACGCTCGCCCCAGTGCATCCATTGGCCGAGGCGGGGAAACTCGCGTTTGGCGTATTCGATCGCCACGCCGAGCTTGAGTTTGGCGTTCCACAACCCCACGCGAACGCGCGGCGATCGCCGGGCGTTCGGTTCGACGTAGCGGAAGACGTGTCGGTCGGCGTGCTGATCGCGCGACGGGGCGGGAAACTTCCGGCCCTTCTCGATCGACGTGAAATAGGCCTGCGACATCTCGTCGCTGCGCGGCGCGTGCGATTTGACGTCGCAGACGAACTCGGTGCCTGCGTCGAGCAGCGGATAGCCGAAGTTGATGTGCAGCAGCCACGCGTGATCGGCGGGATGGTTGCCGTCGTTGGTGAAGGTGTCGTCGATGTCGATCCTGGCGACGCCGAGGGCGGATTTGATCGTTCGTCGGAGCGTGACGTTGTGGCCGTAGAACGCGCCGTAGCGCATCGTGCCGGTGACGGACATCTCATGTCGCCCCGCCAGCGGATCGGGCTGCACGACCGACTCGATCTCGGCGGCGGTGTTGGAGTGCTCGCCGTGCAGACCCCAGTCTTTTTCCTGATCGCGCGCCGGCCCGCCGGTGTTGAACGGGCCGCAGCTGGTCAAGAGACCGCCGGGGAAGGTTTTCAGCCAATCGGCGCCGCGATCCATCGCCCGGTTGGGCGGCGCGACGCCCTTGTGCGTCAAAAAGGCAATCGAATGCTCGCGCATGAAGGCGTGGTCGATATCCAGCCCGCGATCGACCAACACGCGATACCGCAGGCCCGAGCCGGTATTGACCTCGCATACGCGCACGCCCCGGCCCTCGCCGTTGTCGATCGCGTACTGCTGGATGCCGCCGACCTGATGGGGATTGATGAACTTATCGACGATTTCACGTTCCACGCCGCCGCTCCTTCCACATTTCCGCCGTTTGCGCGTATAACTTAGCCGTCATGCCAATGTATGAGTACGCCTGCCGCAAGTGCGGCCATTCGTTCGAGAAACTCGTCAAGTCGATGTCGAGCACCGAGGCCGTCATCTGCCCGGAATGTAAGTTGAAGCAAACGGACCGCAAGCTGAGCGTCTTCGCCGTTAGCGGCGAGGGCGCATCAGGCAAATCGTCCGGCGGCGCGTCGGGCGACCTGCCCATGTGCGGACGGTGCGGCGGACCCGGGCCTTGCGCGATGAACTGACCCGCGACGCGAGGACGCCCATCGACATGCGCAACACGCCGCTCATCTTCGCCGCCCTGCTGCTCGCCGGCTGCACCGCCGACGCATATCGCGCCGATGCCGACCGGCAAGTCCAGGCGCTCATCCGAGACCGGCAGGCGAAGACGACCGACTACAACGCGGAAGTTGAGGTCGAGCCCACCACCCAGCCAACGCTCACGAGGAAATCCTACGCCGCCGTGCCGATCACGCAGCAGCCGGAGATCGACGGATCGCCGATCGAGCGGTCGACTTACGTTCTCCCCGCCGGCGACCTGGGCCCGGAGATCCCCGGAGATTCGCTGCTGCCGGAAGTGGAGGCGGACATCTTCGCCGAGGCGTATCGCATCCAGCGGTCGCGACTCGAATACGGCCCCGACATCGACGAGGCCGCGGTCATCAAGCTCGACCTGTTCGGCGCCATCAGCTACGCCGTGCGAAACGCCCGCACGTATCGCAACCAGATGGAATCGCTCTACCTCGCGGCGCTCGACGTCACGCTGGAGCGGCACCTGTTCACCCCCCGGCCGTTCGTCACGACCGATCTGCGATACACCGATGGCGAAGCCGCGGACTACCAATCGGCCTACTCGATCACGCAGCGCGCCGGCGTCCGCCAGCGGCTGCCCTACGGCGGCGAGATCGTCGCGTCAGGGCTGGTCTCGTTCGTCAACGCCCTGAACGATAACGTCAGCGACGGCGAGTCGGCGGAGCTGGCGATCCGCGGGTCGATCCCGCTGTGGCGCGGGGCGGGCATGGTCAACCTCGAAGCGCTGATCGCCAGCGAGCGCGAGCTGATCTACGCCACGCGCGAGTTCGAGGGCTTCCGCCGTTCGTTCGCGGTGGACGTGGCGACGCGGTACTTCAACGTGCTGATCCGCTACAACGCGCTTCGCAACCGCTTCACTAACTACCGCAACCTGCTGGAACTGGTGGAGCGCACCGAGGCCCTCTTCACGGCCGGGCGCGTGACGGCGCTGGAAGTGCAACGTGCACAGCAATCGCTGCTGAGCGCCGAGGACGCGCTGAACTCCGCGCAGTTCAGCCTTCAATCCGACCTCGACGACTTCAAGATTTTCATCGGCATGCCCGTCACGCAGGGCATCGAACTGGCCTACGTCGACGTGGAGGTGGCGGCGATCAGCAAGTCGTTGGAATCGTCGGAGGAACTGGCGCTCAAATACCGACTCGACCTTCAAACCGCCCGCGACCGCATCGAAGACTCCAAGCGAGGCGCCGATAACGCCGCCAACCAGCTCGGCCCGTCGCT
This sequence comes from Phycisphaerae bacterium, assembly GCA_037189665.1. Classification (GTDB taxonomy): domain Bacteria; phylum Planctomycetota; class Phycisphaerae; order Tepidisphaerales; family Tepidisphaeraceae; genus BPJO01. The sequence goes on from JBBCIV010000290.1 coordinate 2,656, forward strand.
CGACCTTTCCGGCGGCGCGTCGATCTCGAATCAGCCGGGCAATCCTGCCCGCGACGTCAACCGAAACACCCTCGAGTGGGACGCCGGCCTCACGCTCGACCTGCCCGTCGATCGCCTGCCCGAACGGAACAGCTATCGCCGGGCGCTCATCGGATTGGAACAAGCCAAGCGGCGAGCGATCGACCTCGAGGAAAACGTCATCGCCGACGTGCGATCGGCAGAGCGGACGATCCGGTCAGCGCAGTATTCGCTGGACATCCAGCGGGCCGGCATCGACCTGGCGCGCGAGCGACTCGATTTCGCCAACGAATCCCTCCTGCTCGGCCGCGTGACCAACTCGCGTGAGGTGGTGGAAGCGCAGAGCTCGCTGCTGAACGCGCAGGATGCCTACGACCGCGCCCGCGCCAACCTGCAAATCGAAATGCTCCGATACCTGCGCGACACCGGCACGCTACGCGTCGATCCCGACGCCGGCATCCTCGGCCTGGCGATGAAGCGCGAAGACCGATAGCAAGCGGAAACCACCCGTCAGAAGGCCTCGAACGCCTCGTCTCGCGTATCGACGATCACGAACAGCTTGTCCATGCTGCCGGTCCGCAGCACGCGTTCGAGCATCGGATCCATCTGGCAAACGATGAGCGTCCCCCTTGCCCGGCGGACTCGCGTGCGGATGTTCACCAGCAGCCCGAGCAGCGCGCTGCCGGCGTAGAGCACGCCGGTCAGGTCGAGCACCCATTTCGCCTCGATGCGCGCGTTGATGATCTCCGCGACCGCCTCGTTAAGCTGATCGAATTCAAGCGATTCGACGTCGCCAGGCAGGTTCAATCGCAGGACGAGGACGCCTCGATCCTGCGTGACGGAAATGCGCTGCCGGGCGGATTCGTCGCTCATGGGATCACCGCAGTTGCAGGGTGTCGGACTCGTAGGCGATGTTCAACGGCACGACCTCGACGGCCTTGCGGTCGCCTTGTTTGATGACGGCGCCGGCGCGCCACGCGTCGTGCCCGCACGCCTTCGCCGCCGCCAGCGTCGCATCGGCCGCGGACGCGGGGACGTACGCGGCGAAGCCGACGCCCATGTTGAACGTGCCGTACATCTCGCGCTCGTCGATCTTCGCCGCCTCGGCGATGAACTTGAACACCGGCAGCGGCTCGCGGACCGTCTCGATCCGGTACACGAACGACTCCGCCGCCCGCATCAGCTTGCGCCAGCCGTGGCCGGTGACGTGGGCGACGTAGTGCAGGGGGATCTGCTTCTGCTGGCACTCACGAACGAAATCGACGTAGATGATCGACGGGTCAAGCAACGCATCGCCGAACGTGCGCTTGTCGGATGTCTCGGCGAGGTATCCCTGCGGGTGCTGGTCGGCGATCTTGCGGCACAAGGTCAGCCCGTTGGTCTGCACGCCAGACGACGCAAGGAAGATGATGGCGTCGCCGTCTTCGATATTGCCGATGATGCGGTTCTGCTTCGGGCTGATCTTCCCGATCGCGCTGCCGGCCAACACGATCGCGTCTTTCTCGACGATGCCCTTGAGCGTCGGCGTCTCGCCGCCGCCCCAGACCGCGCCGGAATCGAGGCACGCCTCGGCGAACCCTTCCGCCAGCGCCGCGGCGCGGGCCTCGTCGGCGAACCAGTCGCTATCCCCCACCGCCGCGTGCATGGCGACGGAGATCGGCAGCGCGCCGCAGGTGATCAGGTCGTTCACGATCGTGGCGACGGTGTCAACGCCGATCGCGTGGTAATACTTTCGGTTGCCCGTCAGCCGGACCATGGCGTCGGCGACGAGGTTCTTGGTGCCCAGGCCCTCTTCGACGTGGGCGAGGAAGTCGTTTTCCGATTCGATGAGATACGCGCTCTCGCCGCGAGTGGTTTCAGGCTCGCGATAGCCGTGCGCCGCCAGCGCCCCGATCGTCGTCCGCGCCGCCTGCTGACAGGCACGCTTGAATGCGTCAAGACGATCGTAATTCACTCCGGCCGATTCGTACGTCAGGGACATTCGACGGAGTATCGCGAGGGAGGCCGCAAAAGAAAAGCGATGACGAAAGGAGTCCCCTTACCCAGCCCCATCATTTGGCTTTCAAACAGCTTTTTCAGTGATCTCGAAGATTCGCGGGCCTGAATTCGACGTTTTTCCCTTGTGGCGGCACTTTTATTACATCAGTTTTTTACCCACTTTAATTTGATTTGAAAACCAAAATTAACAATACAAAATATCATTAATTCAATTTTTATATTGATTTAAAAGAGAATATTAATAGTTTAAGTTCAGGATCATTTATAAAAGATAGCATAAATCCTCTTTTTCACGCTGTATCTCTGGACCGTGTTTCGGATCAGGCAATTCAGGGTTTTGATGCCATTGATCCACTCTAATTCGTAGATCAAGGCATCGACCAACTGCCTGAAGGCATTTGAGATTGGCAACCCGTGGCTTCGCACGGCGACGTCATGAGCTAATTCGCTCGTCGATCGCCGACGTATTGGCCCATCGGGCTGGCACGTTTTCAACTCAGAAAAACGGTAACGCAATCATGGTGATTGCTAACTGCGTGGTTTAGCCCGTCGGTGCAATGCCGGCGCGGCACGTTCTTTGGCGAAGAAGGAGCAACTGATGTATCAGGCGTTAACACGTCGTCTGTTAGCCCGTGCGCGTAAAAATCCAAAGTCCAAGTCGTCATCGTCGCCTCAAAAGTTGTATCTCTTGCCCGTTGAAACACTGGAAACCCGGACACTGCTGGCGTCCATCTTCGCTGTGACGGATTCGGCGTTGCCAGGCGAGATCGTCAACGTCCGAGGATGGGATTTCGGCACGGCCCCGCAAGTTTACGTGAACCGCGTCACCTCCGGCACCATTGATCCGACGTCGGGGGAGATCCAGGCCAGCGTCCTCACCAAGTCCGACACCAACCTCACCGCGATGATCCCCAGCACCCTTGATGAGGGGCTTTATCACATCCGCGTCAAGAACACGAACACCGGTGTCTTCAGTTCCGCGTTCTGGATCAACAAGCCCTACGCCCACACCACCGAGTTTAAATCCGTCGGCACGGGACACGTCTTCCGCCTCTTCGGCGAAAACCTTGTCACCAGTGAGGATGACACCACGGTGACGTTCAACAACATCTCCAGTTCGCAATCTCCGATCACCGTTTCAGCGAGCGATCTGGACCCGTATCACGTCAGCATTACCACCCCATCCGGCCTCATCGCCGGCGATACCTATGAACTGATCGTCAACAACGGCTTTGGCGGCGCGTGGGGCGACTCCGTCGCGATCGAAACCATCGCTGCCCAGGCCAGCAACGCAGACCCCTTCAACCTCAACGTGCCGTGGGGATCGGAATTCACGACCATCGCCAACCCCGCCAATCTCTATAACGTCAAGACCGACCCGCGCCTGACGCTCCACGCCGCAGGCGATGGCGTGACCGACGACCGGGCCGCCATCAACGCCGCCATCAACGTCATCAGCGCCGCGGGCGGCGGCGTGCTGTACCTGCCGGCCGGCACGTACCGCATCCCGTGGAGCAACGGCGACGCGCTGACGTGGAAATCGGGCGTCGTCTTCAAGGGCGACGGCATCGATGTCACCAAGCTCGACTTCCAGAGCAGCGGCACGTACCCGACCAACTCCGGACGCGGCATCCGCGCCACTGATGTCCAGCGCATCGGCATGATGGACCTGACTTACCAGAACCTCTCGCCGACCGAGATCGCCTCCATCTCCGGCGCGGGAACGCAAAGCAAGTACGTCTTCTTCAAGAACTTCAAGCACGAAAACCCCAGCCATCTCGATGCGAACGACCTCGTCCGCATGAGCCACGTGCTCGTGGAAGACTCCGACCTCGACGGCTACGTCCGCACCGGCTACAACGGCACGAACATCGTTCACGTTAGCGAGTACGTCACGTTCCGCAGAAACGTCGTCGTCTGGTCGCGCGGCCGGCTCGGTTACGGCCTGCGTCACAGCGTGATCGAGAACAGCACCTTCACCCGTGACGGCGACCAGCCCTACGCCGGCGGTGAAGGCGACGGCGGATGGACGGTCGGCGGCAACAGCAATCTCATCTTCCTTGGCAATACGTTCAACGTCATCGGCGCGCCGATCACCAGCACGAACGACGGCGAAAGCATCCTGGCGGAAGATTCCCGCGCCAACCCCATCCGCACCGCCAGTGGCGGAACGTCAACCACGATCGAGGACTCCGACGCCGCCTTGCCCGTCCCGATCCTCGCCGCCAACGGCTTCGGCCCGACGCGCGTGGCAATCGTCTCGGGCAAGGGCGCGGGCCAGTGGCGATACATCGTCAGCAACACCTCCACCAGCATTACCGTCGATCGACCGTGGGACGTCATTCCTGATGCCACCAGCGTCTACTCAACTAATCGATGGAACACCGACAAGTGGCTGATCAAGGACAACACCTTCGAAGGCGTGCAGCGCGGCATCTGGCTGTATACCGGCGCCAATGACACCGTGATCACCGGCAATACGCTCACCGACGCCGAGGGCATCTGGGTCCGCGGCAACAGCATCTACGCCGACCGTCTCGATGTCGCGTGGGACACGCTGGTCGAGAACAACACCGTCAGAAACACCAACAATACGCTGCCCGCCTACATCGCCATCCAAGGCGCGACGGGCACGGGCGTCTACGGCGACGTGCTGACCAACAGCGGTAACGTCTTCCGCAACAATACCGTGCAGGGGTACGCGCTGGGCAACAACAATAACTCGTGGAACAACGGGCAAAACTGGTTTGAGGGCTACGCGGCCATCGGCAACTACACCGGTATTGGAAGCGACACGAGCAATCAGCACGTCGGCACGGTGTTCCAGGGCAATCACGCCATCAACACCGATCGCCAGTATCGCGTCGGCACTGGCTCAGACCAGGTCGTCATCTGGGATGCCACCAGTTTGAATGCCGGCGACCTGGTCGTGGACTACACAAAGGACGACCAGACGCACCCCGCGACGAGCGTCGTCTGGGGTTCGGGCACCGGCGCCGCCAACCCCTTGCCGACGCGCACTTTCACGTCGAACAACGATCTGAACGGCACGACGCCCGCCGGGGGTGGCGTGGCGTTGGCGACGGACGGCACGAGCAACACCAACTACGACATCTCCGCCGGCCAAGGATCGCTTTACAATAAAGCGAGTTCGGCTGAATTCGCGTCAATTCCGTTGACGGGCGATTTTAGCATCCAGACGCAAATTCAGGGTTTCGGACATTCCTACGGAGCGAATACGTTCGGTGGCCTGATGGTCCGCCCGAATACCACCGATGCGACTGCGGTATTTGCGGCGATGTACGCGACGCCGGACAACACGATCGGCTATCGCTTCGAGTACCGCTCCACGGCCGATGTCTACGCCAGCAAGACCACCAGCAGCACGATCACCAGCTACCCGAACGTGTGGGTGAAACTCACCCGCGTCGGCAATCTGATCACCGGCTATCGCAGCAATGATGGAACGACATGGACGAGCGTCGGCTCGGTAACGATCGCCTCGCTGCCGAGCACCGTGCACGTCGGCCTCACCGCCAACAGTGGCATCTACAACCGGCGAACGGCGGCGTACTTTCGGAACGTAAGCGTGACCGGCTCTGCCCCCACCGTCGCCACGGCGGCCGCCGCGACGCCGTCGCCGGTGACGGGAACGACGACCAATGTCTCAGTCCTGGGGGCCGACAACGATGGCGAGGCCACCCTGACTTACACCTGGTCGGCGACCGGCCCCGCGGGCGTCACGTTCTCGGCAAGCGGAACCAACGCCGCCAAGAACGGCGTCGCCACGTTCAGCCAGGCCGGAAACTACACGCTCACCGCCACCATCACCGATGCGACCAACCAAACCGTCACCAGCAGCGTGAACGTGACGGTAAACCAAACCCTGGCGTCGCTGTCGATCTCGCCATCGCCGGTATCGCCCCAGCACATCGCCTCGGCGCCGGCGGTTTCCACATCAGGCGAAGCG
>JBBCIV010000291.1:0-19817 GCA_037189665.1 Phycisphaerae bacterium
TGCACGCGGGGCAAGCCCCGCGGCTTCATGGTTTGAACCGGCGTTTTGCGATTCGATCGACGAGGTACGGCGCGCGGATCAGAACGATCGCCAGCAGCAGCACGACGGCGCCGATCGCCGCCAGCCACGCGCGAGTGCTTCGCCATTCGGCAGCGTTCGGAAACTCGATCGGCGACGCGTCGCCCGGCTCGATCAACCGGCCGCCGGTGCGCGCGGCGAGGGCGCGAAGGGCGGTGAGGTCGTTGCCGATTCGATCGAACTCCGGCGCATATCGCGACGCCACCGCCCGCCTGCCGATCACCCGGCCGGCATGCTCGACGATCGCGATCGAGGGCTCACCACTCCGCGAAATCGCCGCCCGATACTGCCCCGGCGCGACTTGCAGGAACGGCATTGCCCGATCGTTCCGACGCAACGTGATGGCCAGGTCATTCAAAGGCGCGCCTTGGTCGGCGGCGGCGACGGTCACCGTTTCGTTGCGCTCGTCCCATGCGAACTGAAATCGCGGATCGATCGGCGCACGTTGCATGCTGGAGGCCAGCGCGGCGAGCCGCGACCGGTCGATCTCCGCCGCCACGCTGATCGCCTGCCCCAGGCCGGCCTGCCATCGCGCCGCGACGGGCTCGTCGCCCACGTTCGCGATAACGTCGGCGTTGGCCTTCGCGAACGAGCGGAACCGCCTTTTCGTCGATAGATCGACGGTGATGCCCTGCAACGTTGGCCGGAAATCGCCTTCGATCGCGTCTTTCCCCCGCGCCGCCGCCACCAGCGATTCGGCGGCGACAACCCACTGCAACGGGTCGGCTTGCGATGAAAGCCGGCCGCCGGTGTCATCGCAGATCGTGCGTAATGGCGAATCGTTGGGAACGATCGTCGTTGCCAAAAGGAAAACGCTGATTCGCGCATCGCGAAGTCGCGCCGCAAGCGATGCGGGATCGGTGATCGACACGTCGGCGTCGCTGACGATCAGCAGCCGCGTCGGTCGTCCTTTCGCCGAGGCGATCGCCGATTCCAGCGCCGCCTGCATTCCCGTAGGCCCGCCCGGCACGCGCGTGCGGATCGACCCAAGGCTTGCTCTTGCCGCGGCGGGCGTGGCGTCGATGACGATCGGATCGACAGCGCGGGCGAACGTTGCCGCTGAAACGCGCTCCTGCTCATCCAGCTTCTCGACGGCGCTCGCGGCGGCCGCGATCGACGCTTCCCATCGCGATGATCGGCCGGCAGTGGGGGAGGCCATCGATCCGCTGGCGTCCAGCAGCACCAGCCAGCTCGTGGTCGGTTCCGGCGGCGTGGCGGCGAGGGGCATGAGTGGCTTTAACGCTGCGGCGTAGTCCGTCGGCGAACCCGTAACGATGAGCGTGCCGCCGAGATCGCGAACGTACTGCGTAAGCCGCTGCTGTTGGATCGCCGATAACGGCAGCGATGCCGGCACGACGATCGCGGGCGGATCGAGATAGCTCACCGGGTCGGCGGGGAGTTGGTCGGCGGATTCGATGAACCACGGCGCTGCCGAGGCCGGCGCGTCCTGAACCGCCGACATCGCGTCGTTTTCCGGCCATGAGTCGCCGGCATCGATCTTCACGTTGATGTGCCGGCCGGCGTTCGGCACGATCGTCGTCAACGGGCCGGCTGGCAGGACGACGTCGGCCGTCCCCGCTCGCATCTTCCGCCCGGCGGTGGCGGCGAAGGTGGTCACTGTCGCGCCGGCTTCGCCGGTGCGCACTTCCTCTACCCGGGCGTCGACGGCCGCGTTCAACGCCGGATCGACCACGGCGTACACCGGAGCCAATCGCGCCGCGGCGTCGATCCGCCCATCGCTGAACAGAAGCACGGCGTCGGCGGCCATCTCCGGCAGCGTCGATCGGGTTGATGCCGCCTCGGTCGCCTGTGCCACAATTCCATCGGCAAAATATCGGATCGACGCCGTCCGCCGGGGCGTCAATTGCCGCAATTTGGCTTCGAGGGCCTTCGGATCGCGAAATGTCGCTCCGCGCGTGGAAGGGGAAACGTCCACCATCGCCACGATCGTAAGCGTCCGATTGCACCGCACCTGCACGCCGATCGCCGCCAGCGTGAGCATCGCCGTCGCCAGCGTGAGCAGCCATCGTGCCGCCGGCTCCAACTGACGAGTGCGCCAGGCGATCCACATCGCCAGCGGAACCAGCAGGAGCATCATCCAAGGCCATTCGACGCGCAACGCTTCCCTTGTCCTTCATGTCCGGTAGACTTCGGGATTCTAATGGAAGGAGCCGGGAGTCAGGAGCCGGGAACCAGGAGAAGAAAAGGTATTCTTCTGGCTCCCTGCTCCTGACTCCTGGTTCCTCAATGGACCGTTGAAAGGATATCGAGAGCGCCTCCTATGCTGAGCCTTACCCCCAAGCAGATCGTTGCGGAACTGGACAAGTACATCGTCGGCCAGGCCGACGCGAAGCGCGCGGTCGCGATCGCCGTGCGAAACCGCTGGCGTCGCCAGCAGTTGCCCGAACAGCTGTCCCGCGACGTGGCGCCGAAGAACATCCTGATGGCCGGCCCCACCGGCGTCGGCAAGACGGAAATCGCCCGCCGGCTGGCGACGCTGACGGGGGCGCCGTTCGTGAAGGTCGAGGCGACGAAGTTCACCGAGGTCGGCTATCACGGCCGTGATGTCGAGTCGATGGTGCGCGATCTGCTCGAGGTCGCCATCGCTCAACTTCGCGGCGAGCTGTACGAACAGGTGAAGGAAGAGGGCGCGCGGGCCGTCGAAGATCGCCTGCTCGACAGCCTTCTTCCTCGCAGCCCGTATGCATCAAATGATCCGGAGGAGGAAGAACGCCGCGCCCGCACGCGCGACAAGATGCGCGAGCAGCTTCGCAAGGGCGAACTCGACGACCGCGAAGTCGAGGTCAGCACCGAGGAAAAGGCCAACGTCAACAGCCTTCTCGCCGCCGGGGGGCTGGATCAGGACCCGGACATCAGCTCGATGTTCGAGCGCATGATCCCCAGCCACCGCGTCACCAAGCGGTACAGCGTGCGCGACGCGCGGCAGGTCTTCTTCTCGCAGGAGGCCGAGAAACTCGTCGATCGCGATCGCATCCTGCGCGAGGCGATCTACCGCACCGAGCAGGCCGGCATCATCTTCATCGACGAGATCGACAAGATCGCCGGCGCCGAGAAGAGCCAGGGCCCCGACGTCAGCCGGCAGGGCGTGCAGCGCGACCTGTTGCCCATCGTCGAGGGATCGACGGTCACCACCAAGCACGGCCCGGTGAAGACCGATCACATCCTCTTCATCGCCGCGGGCGCATTTCACACCGCCAAGCCCAGCGACCTGATGCCCGAGTTGCAGGGCCGCTTTCCCATTCGCGTGGAGCTGCAGGATTTGGAGAAGCAAGACTTCGTCCGCATCCTTACCGAACCGGAAAACGCGCTCACCCGCCAGCAGGTGGAGTTGCTGAAGGCCGAGCAGGTGGAGATCAGGTTTACGGACGACGCGGTAGACCAGATCGCGCAGTTCGCGTTTGAGCAGAACAAGAAGGTCGAAAACATCGGTGCCCGCCGCCTGTACACGATCATGGAAAAGGTGTTCGAGCAGATCAATTTTGACGCCAGCGAGATGCCAGGCAAAACCATCACCATCACCGCATCGTACGTAAAGCAGCGGCTCAGCGGCGTGGACGACAAGAAGGGGTGGTTCAGCTTTTAGCGAGTGCTGGCTCGGGGGTGACCTGTCACCTTCAACCTAAGTTATGCAGAACTTCGGCTTCACAAGCGCCTATTTGGCGCTTGTGTTTGCTTTTGCGCCCAAACGTCGGGCTGCGCGAGGCGCTGTTGGACATGAAGGTGACTGCAATGTGGACTTATCCGTCCGCTTAGTGCGACTGCTCGCCACATGTGGCCGAATGTCCCGCTGTATTCGATCGCGGCTGAGCATGAGTAGGGGACTGCGGCATCTTGTTTCTTTCTCACGGAGTGGTCAAATCCGCACATATCCTTGATTTTTCGCCATTTCACGTGTCAGGCAGACGACTGATCGACCGATTTATACGAATTTTATAGTCTTCGTTTTTCTCTCTGAATCGGCCGTTTTGACATTAAAACCAAGGCTTTAATCCAATTGACAAGATTGTCCGATTTGATAAACAGGACATGCTGATCCGTTATTCCGCTGATTGGGCTGGAAAACGGTTCTGGACTGACACGGAGAAGTCACTCATGCAAACGGCATCGGCAGGGGCATCGACGCCCGAACTAGATCTGGGCACGCGGCCAAAATCGGCGTTGAGGCCGATCGAGATGGAATCGTTCGTCTACGACGACGCGGTCGTCCGGAAGTTCACGCTGGCGATGTACGTCTGGTCGATCGTGGCGTTCCTGGTGGGGTTGATCGCGGCGCTGCAACTGGCGTTTCCGATCATTCCCGGGACGACCATTCCGAGCAACTTTGGACTTGAATACCTCACCTTCGGCCGACTTCGCCCGCTGCACACAAACGCGGCGATCTTCGCGTTTGCCGGCAATGCCATCTTCGCGGCGGTCTACTATTCCACGCAGCGGCTCTGCAAGACCCGCATGTGGTCCGATCTGCTCAGCAACCTGCACTTCTGGGGTTGGCAACTCATCATCCTGTCGGCGGCGCTGACCCTGCCGTTCGGCATTACGCAAGGCAAGGAATACGCCGAACTGGAATGGCCGATCGACGTTGCGATCGCGGTGGTGTGGCTGGGGTTCTTCGGGACCAACTTCTTCATGACGCTGTATCACCGGCGCGAGCGGCACATGTACGTCGCGCTGTGGTTTTACATCGCCACGATCGTGACGGTGACGCTGCTGCACGTGTTCAACAATCTGGTGTCGCCGGTGTTGAGCGGGACGCTGGTGAAGAGCTATCCGATTTACGCGGGCGTGCAGGACGCGTTCATGCAGTGGTGGTACGGGCACAACGCGGTGGCGTTCTTCCTGACCACGCCGTTCCTGGGGCTGATGTACTACTTCCTGCCCAAGGCCGCGGAACGGCCGGTGTTCAGCTATCGGCTGTCGATCCTGCACTTCTGGTCGCTCGTCTTCATCTACATCTGGGCCGGCCCGCACCACCTGCACTACACGGCGTTGCCGGACTGGGCGTCGTCGTTGGGCATGCTGTTCTCGATCATGCTCTGGATGCCCTCGTGGGGCGGCATGATCAACGGCCTGCTGACGCTTCGCGGCGCGTGGAACAAGGTGTCGACCGATCCGGTGCTGAAGTTCTTCGTCGTCGGCATCACGTTCTACGGCATGGCGACGTTCGAGGGCCCGCTGCTGAGCGTCAAGAGCGTGAACATGCTGAGCCACTACACCGACTGGACGATCGCGCACGTCCACGCCGGCGCCCTCGGCTGGAACGGCATGATGAGCTTCGGGATGATGTACTGGCTCCTGCCGCGCATCTTCCAGACCAAACTGCACAGCCAGAAGCTGGCGACCGCGCACTTCTGGCTGGCGACGGTCGGCATCCTGCTCTACATCGTTCCGATCTACGTCGCCGGCGTCACCCAGGGCCTGATGTGGCGGGCGGTCGATGAAAACGGCCAGTTGATGTACGGCAACTTCCTGGAAACGATCACCGCGATCCTGCCCATGTACTACCTCCGCGCCATCGGCGGAACGGTCTTCCTGCTTGGCGCGGCGGTGGGCGGGTACAACTTCTACATGACCTGGCGTTCGCGCCCGGCCAAGTACGAAGAGGTCGTCCATCGCGCTCCGCCGCTCTCGGCGACTGAAATTCATGATGGTCCGAAGCCGAAATCGAAGCTGGTGGGCGTCTCCAATACCGGCAAGGCGCTGGACGAGTTCAGCAGCATGTGGTGGCACCGGCCTTGGGAGCGCATGCCGTTTAAATTCACGGTGTACACGATCATCGCCGTGGCGATCGCGAGCCTGTTCGAGATCATCCCGACGTTCCTCATCCGGTCGAACGTTCCGACGATCGCGACGGTCACCCCATACACCCCGCTGGAACTCTACGGCCGCGATATCTACGTTGCCGAAGGCTGCTACAACTGCCACTCGCAGATGATCCGGCCGATCCTGCCGGAAACGAAGCGGTACGGCGAGTATTCCAAGCCGGGCGAGTTCGTCTACGACCACCCGTTCCAATGGGGCAGCCGCCGCATCGGGCCAGACCTGGCGCGCGAGGGCGTGTCGCGGCCGCAGGAAAACTGGCACGCGCTGCACTTCGAGAACCCGGACCAGATTTCCCCCGGCACGATCATGCCGCCGTACCCCTGGCTGCTGGAGAAGAAGATCGATTTCGCCTCCATCCCGACGCGCATGCTCGCGCTGAAGCGAGTCGGCGTGCCGTACACCGAGGAAGAGCGCGATAACGCCGTCAAATCGGCCAAGGCGCAGGCGAAACAGATCTCCGACGCGATCATCTCCGCCAACGGCCGGGCCGACCTGGAAGACAAAGAGGTGGTGGCGCTGATCGCCTATCTCAAACGCCTGGGCACCGACATCTACAAGCCGCTCCCCGCCGACGCGAAAACCGAAACGGTGGCGCAGCAGTGATCAAATAAAAGGACGAAGCCCGCGCGGCGGGGGCGCGGGCTTCGTCCAACCCTTAACGACGCGCGAGGCACGAACGCGATGAACTTCAAAGAAATATTCAGTCTCACCAACGCCGGCCTGTTCAGCGAGATCTCGCTGGTCATCTTTCTGGGCGTGTTTGTGGCGATCTCGGTCCGGGCGTTCACGCGCTCGAAGCAGGAAATGAACGCGGCATCGAACCTGCCGCTCGAGGAAGGAAAGTAACACCATGAGCAACGACTCGCTTCCCGAAACGCCGCTGACGGGCCACGCGTACGACGGCATCGCCGAGTACGACAACCCGACGCCGGGATGGTGGACGTGGATCTTCGTCGTCACGATCGTCTTCTCCGCGATCTACTTCTTCATCGCGGTGATGTCCGGCGGGCAGGTCGGCCCGTTGGCGTCGTACGAGTACGACCAGCGCGAAGAACTGAAACGCCAGTACGGCGAGCTTGCCGCTTACGGGCACGACGACGAATCCATCAACAAGCTGAAGGCCGAGGAGAAGTGGATGAAGGTCGGCGAGGCGATCTACAACACCAACTGCGTCGCCTGCCACGGCAAGACCGGCGGCGGCGTTACCGCGCCGAACCTGACGGACGACCACTGGCTCTACGTCAAGTCGCAGAAGGACATCATCGACGTCGTCGAGAACGGCCGAAAGAACGGGGCGATGCCGGCCTGGAAGAACACGCTTCGCGGCCCTGAATCGCTGATCGTCTCCGCCTACGTCGCCAAGCTGCGCGGCACGAAGGCCGCCGGCAAGGGGCCCGAAGGCGAGTTGATCCCCGCGTGGTAGCAGCCTGCTGCACCACGGCGGAAATCGGAAGGCACACCGATGAGTCACGAGGACACATTACTGAAGGCACCGGGGCGAGTGCTTTCGACACTGGAAAGCGACGGCTCGCGCCGCTGGCTGTTCCCGCGCCTTGCCACCGGCAAGTTCTGGCATGCCCGCCGGTGGACGGCGTACGGGCTGATCGCGATCTTCACGGTCATCCCCTACATCCCCATCAACGCCGCAGGCGATCCGGTGGTGCTGATGGACCTGATGCACCGCAAGCTCCACCTCTTCGGCCTCACGTTCCTGCCGACCGACACGGTTCTGCTGGCGCTGCTGATGGTGAGCTTCATCCTGTCGATCTTCTTCGTCACCGCATTGCTTGGGCGCGTGTGGTGTGGATGGGCGTGTCCGCAAACGGTGTACATGGAATACGTCTTCCGCCCGATCGAGCGGCTATTCCTCGGGCGCAGCGGCGTTGGCGGGGCGCCGAAGAAGGATGTGGCGGGGTGGCGAAGGGTCGCGATGTACGTCGTCTTCGCGATCATCTGCGTGCACCTGGCGAACACGTTTCTGGCTTACTTCGTGCCGTTCCGCGAGCTGCACAGTTGGATTACGTCGCCGCCTTGGAAGCATCCGGCGGGGTTTGCGATTGTGATGGTGGTGGCCGGCGGGCTGATGTTCGACTTCGCCTACTGGCGCGAACAGATGTGCATCATCGGCTGTCCGTACGGCCGGCTTCAGAGCGTGCTGCTGGATCGCAACAGCATGATCATCAGCTACGACAAGAACCGCGGCGAACCGCGCGGGAAGGGCAAACGCGTAAAGCTGGCGGTCCTCGGCGAAGAGAAGAAAAGCGCCCTCGGCGACTGCGTCGATTGCGGCCTGTGCGCCGCCGTCTGTCCGACGGGGATCGATATTCGAGACGGGCTGCAGATCGAGTGCGTCGCGTGTGCCCAGTGCATCGACGTGTGCAACGGCGTGATGGACAAGATAGGGCTTGATCGCGGCCTGATCCGCTATAGTTCGCAGGCCCGCATGGCCGGCGACAAGCAGCGGGTCGTCCGGCCGCGCGTGGCGATCTACTCGGTCATCCTGGTCGGGCTGCTGTCGCTGCTCGTCGTAATGGTGGTGACCAAAAAGCCGTTCGACCTGCACGTGCAGCGCAACAAGGGCATGCCGTTCGTCGTCGATCCGAACGGACTCGTCGAGAACACGTGGATTCTTAAGCTCACCAACCGCGCCGAGGTTCGCCAGGCGTTCTCGCTGTCGATCAAGGAGCGGAACGACATCCGCATCGAGCAGACGAACGACGAAATCGTGCTCGGCCCCGGCGAAGTTCACGCCGAGCCCGTTCGCCTCATCACGCCGCGAGAAAACTACGCCGGCGGGCGCATCCAGGCCACGCTGGTCGTCACCGGGCAGGGGGGCGCGACGCGCGAAAAATCGGTCCTGCTGCTCGGACCTGCATCGGAAGGCAAACATGAAAACCGCTAAAAAATCGACTGGTATTTGGCCGTTCATCATCGTCGGGATGTTGTTGGCGCACGTCGGCGGGATGATGGTCATCGTCACGCTCTGCCAGCGCAACAAGCCGCCGGTGATCGAGAACTACTACGACAAGGCGATCAACTGGGATCGGGATCGGGCGAACGCGGAGACGGGTCGCTGATGCTGATCCTGATCTCGACCATCCTCGTCGCCAGCCTGGTGGGCTCGCTGCACTGCGCGGGCATGTGCGGCGCGTTCCTCGCGATCGCCACCGGCACGGTGGACGCCTCGCCGAAGCAGCGGGCGCTCACGCAGATGGCGTATCACCTGGGCCGGCTCGCCACGTACGTCACGCTTGGCTCGGCGGCGGGGGCGGTGGGGGCGCTGGTGGACCTGACCGGCCGGCTCGCCGGCATCCAGGCGGCGGCAACGATGGTGGCGGGCGCGGTGATGGTGACGTTCGGCGCGATCTCGCTGATGCGGATCTACGGCGTGCGGATGGCGGGCCTGCGGTTGCCGGCATTCTGGCAGCGGATGGTCGCAGGAGCACATCAGCGGAGCATGAGGTACGAGCCGATGACGCGCGCGGCGCTGATCGGATTGTCAACGACGCTGCTCCCCTGCGGCTGGCTCTACGCGTTCGTCGTGACCGCCGCCGGGACCGGACATCCGGCGACGGGCGCATTGGCGATGGCGGCGTTCTGGGTCGGAACGCTGCCTGTGATGGTGGGATTGGGCATCGGCGTGCAGGCGCTGCTGGGCCGGTTCGGCTCGCGCGTGCCGGCGATCACCTGTCTGCTGCTGATCGCCGTAGGCGGCTACACGCTGGTCGGCCGGGGACACCTGAGCCCCGCGGCGATGGCGAACTCGGCCGCCGGCGGCGAAACGCATTCCTGTTGTGAGGTTGGTGCGGAATGAAAAAGACGCAATCCACCGTCGATGAAGTCGTCTGTTCCCACTGCGGGCTTGCCGTGCCGCAGGGGTTGATCGAGCCCGGTGCGCCTCTGCAATTCTGCTGCGCCGGATGCCGCGTGGTGTACGACACGATCCACGCCTGCGGGCTCGATTCGTTTTACCGCCTCAAGCAGATCGCCGGCGAAACGCTACAGCCGGCACAGCCGACCGGGTCGCGCTACGAGGCATACGATGCCTCCGAGTTCGCCTCCCTTTACGTGACATCGCCGGCCGACGGGCTGTGTTCGATTGAGTTGTTGCTTGAGGGCGTCAACTGCAGCGCGTGCGTGTGGCTGGTGGAAAAGCTGCCCGACGTTCTGCCCGGCGTGTTCGAAGCCCGGTTGAACATGCGGTCGGCGAGCGTGCGCGTGACGTGGGACCCGCAGGTGGTGAAGCTCTCGCAGATCAGCCGCACGCTCGACCGCCTCGGCCACCCGCCGCACCCGGCCAAGGGGCAGACGCGCAAGACGCTGGAACGCCGCGAATCTCGCCGCATGCTCATCCACATCGGCATCGCGGGCGCGCTGATGGGCAACATCATGCTGATCGCGCTGGCGATGTACGCGGGCGACCTGTCGGGGATGGACTCGTCGTATCGGACGTTTTTCCGATGGTTGAGCGTGGCGCTGGGAGTGGTATCGCTGGCGTGGCCGGGGATGACGTTCTTTACGTCGTCGTGGCGGGCGCTGCGGAATCGCACGATCAACCTCGACGTGCCGATCGCGCTGGCGTTGCTCGCCGGCGGGGTGGCAGGCGTGGCGAACGTGGTCCTCGGCCGGGGCGAGATCTACTTCGACTCGCTGGCGGTGCTCGTCTTCCTGCTCCTGGTCGGCCGATTCATGCAGTATCGGCAGCACCGGCGGGCGGATGCGGCGCTGGAACTGATGTTCTCGATGACGCCGACATCATGCCGTGTCGTTCAGGACGGGCGGATCGTCGAAGTGCCGGTGGAGGCGGTGCGGCGCGGGCAGATCGTCGAAGTGCCCAGCGGCGAGCTCCTCCCGGCCGACGGAACGGTCGTCGAGGGCCGGTCGGCAGTGAACCAGGCGCTGCTCACGGGCGAATCGGTTCCCGTCGACGTGACGCCGGGCTCGCGCGTGCACGCGGGATCGCTCAATACCGGGCAGACGCTACGGATCGAGGTCGAGTGCGTCGGCGAACACACGCGCGTCGGCAAGCTCATGCGGCTGGTCGAGGCGGGCGTGCAGGACAAGCCGCAGATCGTGCGCATCGCCGACAAGGTCGGCTTCTGGTTCCTGCCGGCGGTGTGCGTGGTGTCGGCGATCGTATTTGCGGCGTGGTGCTTCGTCGGGTTGTCCCAGGCGATCGATCACACGGTGGCGCTGTTGATCGTCACCTGTCCATGCGTGCTCGGGCTGGCGACGCCGCTTACGCTGGCGGTGGCGATCGGACGATTGTCGAAGCAGAAGATCCTCATCAAGAGCGCCACTGCGCTGGAAACCCTGTCGTCCGGCGGGCGCATCCTGCTGGACAAGACCGGCACGATCACGGAAGGCTCGCCGCGCGTCGCTCGGTTCGTGGGCGACGACGGGCTCAAGGGGCTGGTCGCTGAACTGGAGAAACACTCGAAGCATCCGGTGGGAAAGGCGCTGTACAACGCCTTCGGCTCGTACGAGCTCTCCGGCCGGCTGCGGGCGACGATCTTGAACCTCACCGATCGCCACGATGGCGGCATCTCGGCGACGGTGGATGGGAAGCTCGTGGAACTGGGCTCGCCGTCGTTCATGCGGGGGCGTGTGCAGGACCTGTCCGACCTCGATCTCACGATCGCCGACCTTGATGCCGCCGGCGAGACGAGCGTGATCGTCGCGATCGACGGCGTGGTCCGCGGCATCATCGGCCTGCGCGACGAACCGCGATCCGATTCGCTGGCGGCGGTGAAGTGGATGGACCGGTACGGCTGGTCGCCCGCGATCCTCTCCGGCGATCGACCGGCGGTGGTGCGGGCGATCGCGCATGAGGTGGGGATCGATCAGTTCAGCACGACTGCGCTGGCATCGCCGGAGGAAAAGCTGCGGATCGTCAAACGCAGCACGCAGGTTCAGAAGACGGCGATGGTGGGCGACGGCGTGAACGACGCCGCCGCGCTGGCAGCGGCGGACGTGGGGATCGCGGTCGCGGGTGGGGCGGAGGCGTCGCTCAGCGCCGCCGACGTCTACATCGCCGAGCCGGGGCTGATGCCGATCGCCGACCTGCTTCGCATGAGCCGCCACACGATGCGCGTCATCCGGCGAAATCTCGTGATTTCCCTCTCCTACAACATCCTCGCCGGCGCGCTGGCAGCAGCGGGGATCATGCACCCGATGCTCGCGGCGATCATCATGCCGCTGAGCGCCGCCACCACGCTGAGCACCGCCACCTGGTCGGTGTGGCGATTGCCGATCGGCAGAAAGGACGCGTCGTCATGGAAGTGATTTTCATCGTGCTTCCCCTGGCCGTGCTGATGGCGATCGTGGCGCTGTCGGCGTTCTTCTGGGCAGTGCATCGCGGGCAGTTCGACGACCTCGATACGCCCGCCTATCGCGCCGTCGTGGACGACGAAACCAACAGTCCGCCTGCGGCAGGCCAGTCCGACTCGGTGCGTCGGACTGGCTGAGACGGAAAAACTAATTAAAACGTTTTGGCGTTTCTGAACCTTTACTTGCTGAGGTGCGGAAATGCCTTTGCTCGTCCATTCTTGGTCCAAAGAAGCATCCGCAAGGAACAAAAAAACCAAATCTGGTACAACATGGCCATGTAGCGGACGTATATCAGTTGTGCGGGGGCTGGTCTGCTTGTGCGTGAGGGTTACTCCAATGCGTAGATGGCTCGCTGTGTGGTGCGCGTGGTTGGTATTGGCGGTGGGGTCGTCGCTGGCGTTCGCCGAGGTTGTGCCGCTGTTGCGCGACGCGGAATCGGCGGAGGCGTGGCGGTCGTATAACGGACAGGAGTTCCCCGGCGCGGTTGTCACCGTCGGCCTCGATCCGGAGGTGAAGCACAACAACCTGCCGTCGCTGCGCATTCACGGCGATTTCACCAAGGGCGGCAACTACGTCGAGGCCAGCGTGCCCATTGGCGCGGACGTGACGACGCTGTCGTTCTGGATTCGCTATCCCGACGCCGAACAGGTCACCACGCGGCTCATCGATTCGACCGGGCAGTGTCACCAGATCAACATTCGCATTGATCGCAGCGACGACTGGCAGCACGTCGCGTTTCCCGTCGCCGATTTCTTTGCCAAACGCGGCCGGACCGACGCGGTGCAGGGCGTGCTGAAGTATGAGTACTGGGGCGGCGCCAAAGACGGCAAGTGGCACGCGCCGGCCAAGTCGTTCCACATCCTGACCGGGCCTACCCAGAGCGAGAAAGTGCGATCGATCTGGCTGAGCGACGTGCAGGTTGCCACGCAACAGGCGGCAAACGCGTCGGTGCCCGTCACCCTGCCGCTGGAACCCGTCGCGGAAGGCGAAGTTGGCTGGAACTTCTCGCTCGGCGAAGAGTTCAAGGGCGCAAAGGGATCGCTCACCGTCGAAAAAGATCAACCCGCCGCCGGTCAATCCGCGCTGAAACTGTCGGCCGACTTCACCGAAGGGGGGGCTTACGTCGAAACCGGCAAGGACCTCAAACCGCTGGAACTGAAGACGCTTAAATCGGTCAAACTACGGGTGAAGAGCGACAACGTCAGTTCCCTGACCGTCCGCGTCATTGATGGCACGGGCCAGGTACATCAGGCAAAGGGGTTCAAGATCGTGCCTGACGGGCAGTGGCAGGATCTGGAAATCGTTCCCAGCAAGATTGCCGGCGGCGAGCATTGGAGCGGGGCGAACGACGGCAAGTGGCATGACGGGGCACAGTACGTTTCGATTCTGGTCAATACCGGCTCATCGCCGGACAAGAAACCCGTCCTCCTGATCGCCAGCGGCACGGCCGAGGGTGAGATGGCGGGGCGAACCGGCGCGTCGGCGTACGCCGAGGCGTTCGAAAGCGGCCTCGACGCGTGGAAGATCACCGGCGATGCGTCGATCGACGCCGCGAGCGCGTTCAAGGGCAAACGATCGCTGGTGTTGAAGAAGGCGGAGGCGACGCTCCGCTCGCCCGTAAACGCGATCGGGCCGAGCTTTCCCGTCAGCCAGGGGCCGTGGGAGGTCAAGTTCGCGGCGCAGAGCGATCTGACGTCGATGGACAACAGCTACCAGGGCAGCCTCGTCATCGATCTGCTGGACGGCGGCGGGGCGACGGTGAAGTCGGTCGGTCTCGTCGACCTGTTCCGCAAGAACAACTGGCGGCCGGGCGCGAAGCAGGTCGAAATCCCCGCCGGCGTGGCGCAGGCGCGGTTCCGCGCGCAGATCAATAAGGAAACCCCCGGCTCATTCTGGATCGACGAACTGTCGGCGGCGCCGATGGTGGTGGTGAAGCGGGATGACCGCGTCAAACGCATCATGTTCGGCACGTCGCAACTCGGGAACCTCCTCTTCCCCGATTCCAGCCGTGAGATGACCGTCGTCGTGCTGGCGGACAAGCCGTTGCCCGAGGCGCAGCGGAAGGTGAACGTCGTCGTCAAAGATTATTTCGGCGCCGAGCAAACCGAGCCAATGCCGGTGATCGTCGAGCGCAAGGGCACGCAGGCCAACCTGCTCGCCTACGAAGGCAAGTTCGACCTGTCGGCCGCCAGGCTGGAGATCGGGCGGTACTACGAAGTACACGGCTCGATCGACCGCGAAGGCATCGATCCGTTCAAGAACTACACTTCGCTGGCCATCCTCCCCGAAGCGCCCGCGAACAGCTTTAAGCCCGAGGAAATCCCGTTCACCAGCCGCAACTGGGACAACCGCATTGAGGCGTACGTGCGCCTGACGCACCGACTTGGCATTCGCATCTGCGGCGTGTGGGGCAAGTTCGAGGCCGATCCGCCTTACAAGAACGAGGCGCCGCAACTCAAGCTGATTGAAGAACTGGGCATGGGCTGGCTGACCGGCTCGCCGGCGCACGCGATCGAGCAGCGAGCCAAGGGATGGGAGAAGTACGACGAGAAGTCGCTGCGCGAAGGCATCCGAAAGTTCATCGCCGACTACGGCCACGTCCGGCCGATGATCGTCAATCTCGGCAACGAGCCGCACAACAAGGGCGACGCCGTCCTGCCCGAGGTGAACGCGTATCGCATCCTGTACGACGAGATCAAGAAGATCGATCCGACGATCACCGTCGTCGGCACGTCGATCGGAACGGTCGAAGACTGGTTCAAAGCCGGCTTCGGCGAGTGGTGCGACGCGTACGACTTCCACATCTACGAAGACGCGCTGGGCGTCCGCAGGACGCTCGAAGTGCGCTACCCCGAACGCTTCAAGCAGTACGGCCATGCCAAGCCGATCTGGTCGACCGAACTCGGCCTCAATAGCCAGGGCCTGTCGCGACAAACCGTGGCGTCGGAACTGCACAAGAAGTTCAGCAACTTCTTCGCCGGCGGCGGGGCGAACGTGTCGTGGTTCGGACTGCTGTATCCGGATTCCGACGGCTCGGCGCACGATTCGTTCGGCTCCGCGCACAACGTCTTCGATAGCCGTTACAACCGCTACGCGCCAAAGCTCGACGCGATCGCGTACTACAATTCCGTCAACTCGATCCTGAACAAGAAATTCGTGCAGGATCGCACCTACGGCGACGACGCGCACTCGTTCCTCTTCCGCAATGCCAGTGGCGATTCGTTGCAGGTCATGTACAAGGATAAGGGCCGCGCGGATGTATTCGTTCCGCTTCCCGGCGTGAACGAGGTGAACGTCGTCCGCATCGACGGCCAACGCCGCGCGTTCGACGCCGGCGGGAAGGGCATCACACTTACGATTAACGAGGACCCCATCCTGCTCACCTACGTTGGCGGCCCGGAGAGTCTGCCGGAGGAACTCGGCGCGCCCGCGATCACGCTTGCCAGCGCTCCGGCGTCGATCGTGCGGACGGAGAAGACGACCGTTGAGGTGACCGTTAACGACGGCTCGGCCGACGCCGTCACGCTCGCCGCCCAGCCGTTCTGGACGGTCGAGAAAGAGGCGGCGGCGGGGAACGCCGCTCGCTTTGTGCTCACCGCGCCGGCGGAATCGGAAATCCGCGAACTCGATACCTCGATTACCCTTACGAACGCCGCGGGTAAGCCGGCGGGCGAGATTTACTATCGCCCGTCCGTCACCGGCGTGATCTCGATCAACCTGTTGCCCGTCGCCATCACGGACAAGCAGCCGCCGGCGGTAAGGGTGCTGGTGAGCAACAACAGCCCCCTCAAACAGGACGTGACGTGGGACGTCACCCTGCTCGGCGAGCAGGCGGTGAAGAACGGACAGTACGGCGAGGTCACATCGGCGTTGGCGTACTTCGCCGAATCGCCATCCGGCGTGCTGTCGATCGAAGGCAAGCAGTCGGCCAGCGTGGTCGTGCCGCTGGCGGACTTCGATCAGAACAAGATTTACCGCATCAAGGCCACCTGCAAGGACAGCCCCGGCCGCGTGCAGGTGGACCAGCGGCCGATCGCGGGGCTGGTGTCGGTCCCGCGCGTGAGGGAATCGGTCACGCTCGACGGCAAGCTCGACGAGGCCGGCTGGAAGTCGATCGCGCCGCGACGCGTCGATGCGATCGAGCACTTCTACGCCTTCAAAAAACAGGAAAACCAGGCCGACTGGAAGGGCCCCGAAGACCTCTCCGCCGACATCAAGTGGATGTGGGATGACCAATATCTCTACGTCGGCGTGGTGGTGACCGACGACGTCGCCGGCCCGGTGAAGCCGGAGTACGACCCGTGGCAGCAGGACGGCCTTCAGTTCCTGGTCGACCCGATGCGCACCAGCGCCAGCAAGGTGGGCAAGTACGACTATGCCCTTGGCGAGAACAACGGCGCCCATCGCGTGAAGTGCTACCTCGCTGCCGACGGCAGCGTGCAGCTTGGCGAAGTCACGACCTGGAAGGTCAGCACCCACCGCCACGGAGCGGGCGGGAATATTACCTACGAAATCGCGATTCCGTGGAGCACGCTGGCGCCGTTCAAACCGTCCGCCGGCGCGAACCTTGGCCTGACCCTGATCATCAACGAAGACGACGGCCACGGCCGGGACTCGTTCATGACGTGGTTCGGCAATGCCCACAACAAGGACATCGATAAGGTGGCGGATCTGATCCTGGCAGAGTAGAGCAGGACGACGGAGCCGGCCTCAAAATGTGGCGGCGAACTGGATTTTCCGCAGCGCTTCGAACAGCACGATGCCGGCCGCGGTGCTGACGTTGAGACATCGCTCGGCGGGCGCTTGCGGGATGTTGATGAGCCGGCCGGCAAATCGCTCGGCCATCGCCTTCGGCAGCCCCGCGCCTTCGCTGCCGAGCGCGATCGCATCGCCGTCCTGAAAATCGGCGTGCCATATCGATCGGCCTTCGCCATTTTCGCAAAGCCACAGTCGCGTCGATTTCATCGTGTCGAGAAACGACGCGAGATCGTCGTGGACGGTCAGCTTCAGCCGCGGCCAGTAGTCCATCGCGCTCCGCTTCAGCTTTGAATCCGTCAACAGGAACCCCAACGGCCGAACCAAGTGAAGTTCCGTACCGGTGGCAACGCACAGCCGGGCGACATTGCCCGTATTTGGCGCGATCTGCGGGTGGACGAGCACGATTTTGAGAGAGTGAGGTCGAAGGTGCGTTTCCATCGGAAGCCTGCGGGCACGGCGTTCGCTCCGCCGCCTGATTTCAACCGTTTCCGCCTCGGATGTCGACCGCGAAAAAGGCGGACGATGCGTCGAGGCCGCGTGCTAACTAAGGCCTCGACGCATCGTCACGCAGTTGAAGTCGAGAGAAAGCGGGGAAACTTGGTTACCTTGTTCCCTCGGCTCTCGACTTGATCTTCTTGGCGATCTCTGCGCCGAGCGCCGGATCGCCGATGGTGCCCACCGTGACAGACACCTGGCTGAGGTTTTCCGATTCCTTCTTCACGGCAACCTTTACCAGCGTGCCGTCGGCCTTCTTGCCCGTGGCCGTGCCGTCGACCATCGTGGCGTTGGCGGTGACCTCTTGCAGGCCTTCTTCGGTGAGGATCGCCTTGGCGGCGTCAGTGGCGGCCTGCGTGTTGGCTGCGACGGGCGTCCACTGCGAGCGATAGCTGCTCTTGACGCCTTCCTGCGATTTCGACTGACAGCCGATCAACAGGGCCGTCAGGGCCAAGGCGCCTACAACTGAAATGCTGCGAATCATGTCGTTTCCCTTCCCGCCAGCCGGGGAATGGCCGGCGAAATGTTGTTCCGCTTTGCCCGCCTGCGACAGACCACCTGACGCAAGCAAACAAATCGATCGTAGGGCCGCGTTTTCGTGGCCGTCATTAACGTTCGTTTATCCAACTGGAATCGTTTGCGCAGATCGCCCATCTTCACGGCGAGAAGTGTCGCAGAGGGGCGTCTGGCTATTGCCAAGCCAATCCTGCGGGTACATAGTCACGTCAGCGGAGTTGGTGGGGGTTGATGTTCTCTCTCTCTTAAGGGGTTTTACCTAGGCTATGTGCAAGCCACGATCTTTGCTCGAGTCTCTCGAGGCGCGTTCCTTGTTTTCCGTTGTTCTTGGCGCTGACGGCGTGCTGGGCATTACCGGCACGAACGGCGCGGACACGGTGTCGTTCACGAAAGATGGGGCCAACACCCTGGTGAAGCTGAACGGCGTCACCACGTCCATCACGACGGCCGCCATTCAGTCGTTGAACATCAACCTGCTGAACGGCAACGACACCCTCACCCTCGATCGCACCCAGATCGACGTTGATACCACCGCCAACCTCGGCGGCGACAACGACACCGTCACCGTCGTCGGCGGCCCGGGCGCAGGACAGCTTGATCTGAATGGCGGCGGGGGATCGGTTGGAAACTCCGGCGATCGGTTGATCGTTACGCTGGAGGGGGTGACCGACATCATCCGACTCGACGTCGGCACTATCGTTCGTGAAGGGCCGTTCTCGCTCAATCCAGCTCTTCTTTACTCCAGCTTTCAAGTCCTTGATGTGATTGGCAACGCTCAGCAGGATGAAATCATCGTTGAAGGAATTGAGGGATTACACCGCCTGAACATCAGAACTGGTGAAGGCAATGACTCGGTTCGATTTGGTGATGGTGAGAACGGCGTCGTGGCACGCGTTGCTACGATGGTGCAACTCGATCTCGGCGGCGGCGATGATATTCTCACCATTGACGATTCGGCATCGACAGAACCGATCACCTATGAGGCAGTAGGTCCATCCGCCTTTTATCGCAGCGGATGGGCCACAGTGATACCCGGGCCAGAGGGGGCTTTGGCGCTTGAGCGGATGGTAATCGAAGGCGGCCGAGCAAGCGATACGTTCATAATGAACTCCTTGCCTGCGCCGACCTTCATTGACGGAAACGGTTTTGAATCCGGCGATGGTGACAGACTGGAGATTCGCGATCTGAATTCCGCCTTGCAGGAAAGCCATATTCCGCCAGCGGGAGCGGAAGGCATCGAGGGATACCTGACGTATTACAATGGCAAGCGGCTGACTTTCACGCGAATACAAGGCGTGAGCATCGTCAATCGGCATGCGGGCTTCGTGTTTGACGACCTGAACGATAACGGATGGCGCGATTCCAACGAGCCGGGCATCGAGAACGTTGTCATTGAAGAACGGGTGATGACTCCCGACGGGCTCGTTCGAATCCCGCTGGCAATTACCGGCCCGGGTGGCCTGTTCAGTTTCATGAAGGCCGGGCCATTTACCATGCATATGGTTGTGCCGCAGGGGATGTACCAATCGCGACCTACGACCGGCGAAGGCGTAACGGGTAGACATGATGGAGTAGGAAAGAATCACAATTATTCATACTCCTTTGGATTAACCCGGACCCCGCCAAGTGGAGTGGTCACCGGCAGGGCGTTCATAGACAACGACCTGGATTGGACGCTTGATCCGTCTGATCAAGTGCTTTCGGGGGTAGAGATTTTCCTTGATGAAGATCTCGACGGAGTTCGCGATCCGGGCGAAGCCTGGACGCTGACCGACGCGCAGGGCAATTATCGAATCCAC
>JBBCIV010000292.1:0-32380 GCA_037189665.1 Phycisphaerae bacterium
CCAAGCCCCAAGCCCCCCTTCTCCAACATCACCGAATACAAATGCGCCTGCACATGATCCACGCCGACCAGCGGCTTTCCCAGCGACCACGCCAGCGTTTTGGCGGCGGTGACGCCGATGAGGAGCGAGCCGATCAGGCCCGGGCGCTGGGCGACGGCGATCGCATCAATGTCGGCGAGCGGGCAGCCGGCCTCGTCGAGCGCCTGGCGGATGACGGGCAGGATGTTTTCGATATGGGCACGGCTGGCGATCTCGGGGACGACGCCCTTGTAGATCTGGTGCAGTTCCACCTGGCTGGCGATCACGCTCGAGCGGACGCGCACGCCCTCTTCCACCACGGAGGCGGCGGTCTCGTCGCAGGTGCTTTCGATGCCGAGGATGCGTGCCACAGGGCGTCAGTCTTTCTTTTCTGCTGCCAGCAGATCGTGGACGACCGCGATCGCCTTTTCCAGTTGCACGTCGGTCGCCTCCTGCGTGGTGGGGACGGTGGCCGCCTGGGCAGTCGATTGCGTGGTCGCGGGCACGGTAGCGGCGACGCGCATGCGTTCGGCCTTCAACTGCGCCTCGATGACGGCGGCCTGATGTTTTTCGTCCATCGGAACGAGGTGCGTCGGCTCGACGCCCCATTCCTTTGCATCCTTCAGCCGTTGCACGAGCTTGCCGCTGGGCAGATACCAGTAGGCGACGGTGATCTTCAGCTCGCCGGCGTTGGCGTCCAGCGGCATCACTTCCTGCACGCTGCCCTTGCCGTAGGTGCGCGCCCCGACAACTTCGGCACGGCCATTGTCCTGAAGGCTGCCGGCGACGACTTCGCTGGCGCTGGCGGAATGCTCGTTCACCAGCACCGCCATCGGGAAGTCCGGCAGCGTGCCCTCGGCCCTGGCGGTCTTGGTGTTTGACGGTCGATTGCGGCCCTTCACCGTCACGATCGTGCCTTCCTTGATGAACAGATCGATGATCTGCTCCGCCTCCTCCAGCCGCCCGCCGGGGTTGAAGCGCAGGTCGAAGACGAAGCCCTTCATCCCCTGCTTGAGCAGGTCGCGAAGGATCGCCTCCATCTTCTGCCCGCAATCGGGCGTGAACTGCGTGAGGCGGACGTAGGCGATCTTCTCCGACTTGCTGGCCCAGAAATCCCAGGTGTTGTCTTCGTTACGTTCAAAGCCCTTCACCATCGGCACGACGAACTCCTGCCGTTCCATGGTGAGATCGTCGGTTTCGCCGGAGAGGCGGCGCATCGTCAGCGTCACCTTCGTGCCGGACGGCCCCTGGATTTTCGGGATGACTTCCTCCAGCCGCTTGTCGGCGACCGATTCGCCGTTCACCTTCAGGATGACGTCGCCGGGGCGCACGCCGGCGTTCCACGCGGGGCTGTCGTCGATGGGCGTGATGACCTCGATCTGCCCCTCCTCGTTCACGTTCAGCTTGATGCCCACGCCCTTGAAGCTGCCGTCCAGCGCGTCGTTGAACGCCTCCTGCTTGTCGGCGGGGATGTACATCGTGTGCGGGTCGAGCGAGCTGAGCATGCCGTTGATGGCGGCCTGCTGGAGTTTCACTTCCTCGACGCCCTCGACGTAGTTCACCCCGACCTGGCGATAGATGTCCACCAGCGTTCGGACGAACCGCATGTCGTCATCGCGCTGGGCGAAGGTTCCCGGCACCTGAAGCGCCAGGAAGCAGAGCACCACACCACAGAACAGCCATGCAAATCGTTCGCGATTCATTGGACTTGCGTGCTGCGCGCCTCGCGGTCGGCGGGACGCGCGGCCCCTTTCTCTCTATTCGGACTTCTCGGTCGTTCGCAACAAGGCTTCGGCCACCGCGCGCGGGTTTTCCATCGGCGAGAGATGCCCGGCGCCGGGGATCTCGAAATACCGGCCGTAGTTCAGGCGATCGTGCATCGCCCGCATCATGATCGGAGACGAGATCGCGTCGTGCTCGCCAACGATGATGTCCACCGGAATGCTCATCCGCGACAGATTGTCGACGTAGTCCTCGCGGTCGCGCATCGCGATGCACGCGTGGGCGATCGTCTCGGGACGCTGCGATTCCACGATGTCGCGCAATTTCTTCTCGACGCCCGCGTCGTGCTGCGGGGCGAGCAGGTTCGGCAGCATCTGGTCGGCGACGGGCTTGGCGCCCTTTTCGCGGGCGGTTTGCGCCATCGCGATCCGTTTATTCTGTGCCTCGGGGGCGTCGGCGTCGGCCTTGGTGTCGAGCAGGATGAGGTGCGAAACCAGCTCCGGCTTTTCGGTCATCAATTCCTGAAGGATGTAGCCCCCCATCGACAGCCCCGCCATCGCGCAGGGGGCCAGCTTCTGAAGCGTGGCAAACCCCGCCACGTCGGCGGCGAGCTGCCTCATGGAGAAGGCCGGGGTCGGATCGCTCCGTCCGAAGCCGCGGACGTCCAGCGTGATCACGCGCCGGTGCGGCGTCAGCAGCGGCACGACGTCGTCCCAGATGCGGCTGTCGAGCGGGAAACCGTGGATCAACAGCAACGTCGGGCCCTGCCCGGCGTCGGCGTACCAGAGTCGCGTCGATTGGACGAAGGCGTACGGCATAACGGCTGAGCATATGATAGGCGCGTCCGCATTGCACGAGCCACGTCATACAAAGCGGATCGTCGCACAACGGTCTCACGTTTTCATATCAGTCCGGGAGAAACCGATATGATAATTTTGACGTTCGCACCCCGCCCTGCAGGCCCGAAAAACGCGATCCTGTTTTGCGAATGCGCCGAAGCGTTGCACGGTTTGGTGGGGGCATTAAGATTCTCACGCACCAGGGATGGAAGAGACCTCGCAGAACTTCAAATTGACGGATTTCATGGACGTTTCAACGCTCCAGGAGATCCAGGACAGCTTTGCGGCCGTCGCGAACGTGCGGGCGACGATATCGGACGCCGAGGGAGCGGTCCTCACCAGCCCCAACCCGACGCACGATTTCGTCGAACGCCAGAACGCCATCGCCCGCGCCGAACAGGAGATCCCCGAGGCGCAGAAACAGGGCCGCGAGTACGTCGCGCCGATCATCGTATCGGGGCAGAAGCTGGGCGTCATCCGCATGTCGATCGGACATGCCGGCGCGGTGGACGACTCGGTCGTCGGCAAGCTGGCGGAGAAATTCCAGCTCGACGCCAAGGCGATCCGGCAACTGGCGCGGCAGCTTTCATCCCACGCCAGCGCCCGGGCGGCGGCGGTGCAGTTCGTGACGATGATCGCCAACACCGTCGCGAGGCTGTGCTTCCAGGAATACGAACTTCGCCAGCGGCTGAACGAACTGACGACGCTCTACAACGTCACGATGATGCTGGCGGAGCCGCGCGACCTGAAAAAACTGCTCGAACGCACGGTTCGCGCCGTCTGCGAGGTGACCGACGTCAAGGCGGCGTCGATCCGGCTGATCGACCAGGAGCACGATCAGCTGGTCATCAAGGCGGTGCACAACCTCTCGCCCCAGTACCAGCAAAAAGGGCCGATCGAGATCGGCAAGAACGAACTGGACTCGGTGGCGTGGTCGCCGCGCGGGTTTGAATACGTCAAGAACATGGCGACCGACCCGCGCGTGCAATATCCCGGCGATGCGGCGCGGGAGGGGATCGTCTCGATGTTGTCGGTCGGCATGCGCTACAAGGGCCGTCCGATAGGCGTGCTGCGCGTGTATACGGACGAGGAACGGGCGTTCGAGCAGCACGAAATCGAAATGCTGAAGGCTATCGCGGCCCAGGCGTCGGCCGCCATCGACAACGCGCGCCTGGTGGAGGAACGCTTCGCCACCGAGGCGATCGAACGACAGATCAAGATGGCGGCGGAAGTGCAGCAGCGCATGCTGCCCAGCGGCCCGCCGAAAGTGCCGGGGATCGACCTGGCGTACACGTACGTGCCCTGCTTTGAACTGGCGGGCGACTTCTTCGATTTCATCGACCTGCCGGATGAAAACCTGGGGCTGGTGGTGGCGGACGTGAGCGGCAAGGGCGTGCCGGCATCGCTCATCATGGCCAGCGTTCGCGCGGCGCTGCGGGCGCAGGTGGACAACGTCTACTACCTCTACGAGGTCATTCGGCGGCTGAACACGATGCTCTATCGCGACACCAAGCCGACGGAGTTCGTCACGCTCTTTTACGGCGTGCTCGACGCCAAGAGCCGCCGGTTCACCTACTGCAACGCAGGCCACCCGCCGGCGCTCCTGCTGCGCGAGGGCGTCGTCACCGAACTGCCCAGCGACAACATGGTGCTCGGCATCGAGCCGAACGAAGACTTCAAGCAGGACTTCATCGACCTCCAATCCGGCGACGCCGTCCTGATGTACACCGACGGCCTGCCCGACGCGATGAACTTCGAAAAACAACCCTACGGCAAGGACCGCATCCTCCGCGCCCTCCGCACCACCGCCGGCGGCAGCGCGCAGGACATCGCGGACCACCTGCTGTGGGACGTGCGCCGATTCGTGGGCCTGTCGAGCCGCTCGGACGACCTGACGATGATCGTGATGAAGGTAGAGTAGTTCCGGAAATGCGCCCTGTGTCCTACCCTGAAAAACGCCGCCACCACCGCATCATCCGCGCGCGGAACTGCAGCCGCTTCAGCGCCGGATCGCGTGGGGAAAGTCGAAGCGCGTAGACCAGTTCGTCCCAGGCGTAATCCAGCTCGCCCGACTCGATGTACGCCAGGGCAAGATTGTAGCGAACCGCCAGGTTGTACGGATCGATCTCAAGCGCGTGCAGCGACGCCTCGATGCCGCGCTCGAAACGCCCACGCATGCACTCCGCCACCGCGAGGTTCTGCCACGCCTTGGCGTTCTCGGGTTCCGCCTGCGTCAGCCGTTTCAGGCAGGCGACCGCGAGGCGGATTTCGTCGAGGTCCAGCAGCATGTTCGACAGGTCAAGCAGGATCTGAGGCGAGCCGGGACGCAGCATCAGCTCCGCCCGCAGGAACGCCTTGGCGCGGATCAGGTCGTCCTGCTCCACCGCCAGTTGCGCCAGGAGCAGATTCGCGCCGGCGAACGTCGGGTCCAGCTGCAGCGTTTGCCGGAGCGAGACCTCCGCCAAGTCGTTCCGACGACGGGCCAGTTCGAGGCGGGCGCGGGCAAAGCTCACGCCCCCGTGAACCGGGCCGTTGGCGGCGGCGTGGCAAAGCTTGGATTCGGCCTCGTCCAGCCGCCGCATGTTGATCAGCAGGGAGACATAGTCGAGCAGCGTCGGCAGGTGGTTCGGGTCGAGCTTCAGCCCCTCCAGGTAGTGCCTGCGGGCCTGCTCGTGGAAGCCGCGGCGGGCCAGCGTCTCGGCGATGCGCGCCCGCACCTGCACGTCGTCGCCGGCGAGGTCAATCGTCTTCTGCCAACAGAAGATCGCCCGGTCGAACTGACCCCTCGCCGCGAGGCTCAGGCCGATGTTGTAATAGCACGTCGGACACTGATCCCGGTACAGCCGGGCGGTGTAGAACATCTCCTCGGCGGCCTGGTGGTTGCCCAGGTCGGCGTAGACGCGGATCCGGTTGCAGTACGACGGCTCGAATTCCGCGTCGGTCTCCTCCAGGCGTTTGAAGACCGCCAGCGATTCCTCGTACCGCCCAAGCTGGTGCAGCGAAACGCCCATATGATTGAGGGCGTGAACGTGCTCGGCGTCGAGGTTCAGGACTTCGCTGTAGGCGTCGACGGCGTCGTCATATCGGCCCAGCTCGTCCAGCGCCCGGCCAATGTGGAAGTGCCAGTCCGCGTGAAACGGGTTGATCGCGACCGCCGCCCGGAGTTCATCGAGGGCCTCGGCCCAGCGATGGTCGGCGAGCAACCGGCGCGCCCGGCGGGCGCGGTCTTCGGCATCTGTCCAGTGCGAGTGGCTCATACGACACGACCCAGCCGGTTGAACAAGACTCTCGGAAACCTGACGGAGCCTCATGTTTTACGCCGAAATCACCGGATTCGGCAAGGTGAAATTTTCGTCGCGGCGAACCGGCGGCATCGAAGCGTGTCTAGCGTCTGGAAGGCAGATAAAAAATGGTGTAGGCTTGCCGATTCGTCGATACATAAATGTTCCTCGGCTCGATCGTTGGATGAGGCGTCCGGGTGTCGCGCGGCAGGCTCGTTGGGAAATTTCGTTGAAGAATCGAACGTATGCCAACCTGCTCCTGATCGCCGCCTGTGCCGCGGTGCCAGGAATCGCACGGGCCCAGCAGGACGCCGCCCCCCCGCCTGCGGCGCTGTCTCCCGTCCCGGAATCCGACGTCCCGCAGCTTCGCGATGCCCTGCTGAACCCCTCCACCCGTCAGGACCAGCGCGAGATGGCCGCCCTGCGGCTCCTGGCGCGTCCCGGTGAAGAGGCCCGGGCCGCGCTTCGCGACGCGCTGATGGAGGTTCGCCAGTCGAACGTCCAGCTCGCCGCCGCCCGGGCGCTGGCGGACAACCCGACGCCCGACCCCTCGCTCATCAACGCCCTGTTCGCCCTGATTGACCCCGCCAGCCGCAAGGACATCATCGACGCCGCCGCCGGGGCGCTGGGGGCGTACAAGGACAACGCCGACGTCCTCACCCGCCTGCTGTCGCTGGCGCGGGACGGGTCCGACCTCACGATCCGCCTCGCCGCCATCAAATCCGTCGGCACGTTCGTCGAGAAGCGGGTCGGCCAGGCGATGGTCGAGCTCATCGACCCCACCGCCCAGCCCCCCGCGATCAACCAGGCCGCCCGCGAGGCCCTCGCCTACATGACCGGCATGCGGGCCGACCTGACGAGCAACGAGCAATGGCAGGCCTGGTGGAACGCCAACCGCGAGAAGCCCGACGCCCAGTTCAAGGCCGACCTGGTCCAGTCCCGCGCCGGCCGATACGACGCGACCGTACAGCAGTTGAGCGATCTGCAGGACGAAATCGTCCGCATGCTGCAGGAGCAGTACCAGCGATCCCCGCAGGCCGACCGGGCCGACGCCCTCCTGCGGTCGCTTCGCTCGAACCAGCCCGCCATCCGCGCCGGCGCGGCCCGGATCGTCGCCAACGCCGCCGTTGCAGGCGAGTTCGTGCCCCCTGCGGTCAAGGAACAGCTCCGCACCCTCGTCGGCGATGCCGATCCGGATGTCCGCCGGCGAACGGCGCTGGCGCTGGCGGTCATCAACGACGCCGACGCCATCCTGCCCCTGCTCACCCAGCTCGGCCAGGAGCCCGATTCCGCCGTCCGCGCCGCGATCGCCCAGGCGGTCGCCCCGATCCGCGATCCGCGATCGGTCGAGCCGCTGCTGCGGCTGCTGTCCGATCCCCGCATCGATACCGCCCAGGCCGCCGCCACCGCGCTGAGCGACCCCGAGTTGGGCAAGAAGATCCGCGCCGCCGACCCCGCGCTCGCCGACCGCGCCGCCGCCGAGCTGATGGCCGCCGTCCGCGATCGCACCACGCCGCAGGACACCGGCGATCTCCGCGCCGAGCTGATCAAGGCCGTCGGCGCGATGCAGAGCAAGGAACAGGGCCCCGCCCTCGCTCGCCTGATGGGCCCGAACGAGGTGCCGAAGGTCCGCCGGGCGGTGCTGGGCGCCGTCGGGGCACTTCGGATGCCCGAGCTGGCCGAGCGCGTCGTCGAATCGATCAACGACCCCGACCGCGGCGTCCGCCTCGCCGCCATCCGCGCCCTGGGCCAGACCGCGAACACCTTCGCCCAGCAAAGCCAGCTCGCCGAACGGATCGATCCCAACAAGGAGCCCGATCCCGAAGTGCAGGAGGCCGCCTGGGCCGTCCTCAGCGAGCTGTTCAAGCTCGCCCCCTCCAACCAGCTGGAACCGTGGGAATACCGCCTCAAGGACGCGCCCGCCCGACGGCTGGTGGTGCTCCGCATCCTGCGTGACCGCGACCGCGCCGCCGGCGAGACCACCGGGCTGGCCGGCCGGGAGCAGCAGATCGGCGAGGCCGCGATCAAGGCCGGCTTCAACGACGAGGCCGTCACGTCGCTCCGCAACGCGATGTCGATCGCGGTCAAGAAAAAGGACACCGTTCGCGAACAGCTCGTCTCCGAAAAGCTGATGCAGGCCCTCCTGCGCAGCCGCAAGTTCGGCGAGGCGATCAACTTCTATCAAGCGCAGATCGCCAAGGACAAAGGCTTCCAGCCCCCCCTCTCGGCCGAGATCCGGCAGGAGGTCGAGCGGCTGTTTGACCTGAAAGATTTCGACGGCGCGAAACAGCTCATCGATAGCGCCTTGGCCGCCAACCCCGGCCTCGAAAGCACCCAGATCAACATCCTTCGCTCGATCGCCAACAAGATCGAAAACCGCAGTCGCGAACAAAACCTCATGCCCGACGCCCCCAAACCGCTGCCGCTGAACGCCCGCGCTGAATAGCCCGCCGCGTTATCGGGATAGCCGTCAGTGAAACGCCCTTACCTCAACCGGTGCCCGGCATGCGATCGCAGCCTTGCCGCCCCACGCCACCGCCTCGTCCAAGCTTGCCACTTCCAGCACCCAGAATCCGCCGACGTGCTCATCGGTCTTCAGATACGGCCCATCCGTCACCACCACCCCGCTGGGCTCGCGCCGCACCGACTTCGCGTGCTTAGCCGAATGCAGTCCACCTACAAACACCCGAATCCCCGCGGCCACCATCTCCTCGTTAAGCACGTCGATGTCCCGCTCCATGTCGGGGCCTTCGGCGGACGGGTCGTAGTTGTCGGGATGATGAATGGCAACGAGATATTTAGGCATGAGGCGGTTCCTCCACGTATATTTCGAACGCTGGGCGGGTTGCCTGCTTCCGTGAAAACTTAGGAAGAAGCATCGTTGGCCTTCGCGAGACATGCAAGCGAGAGCGGACGAAGGACATCATCATTTCGGCAAAAACGTCTACTCCCGGCCCGCTTAACGCGAGGGCATCGCAAGCTTACACTAGTCCGACTATGGCAACCAAAGAGCAGACCCTTGCGAGGATGTCCGATAGCGGCGTGGTGGCGGTGATCCGCGCTCCCTCCCCGGACGTGCTGGTCCCGCTGACCGAAGCGCTGATCGCCGGCGGCGTGTTGAGCATCGAGGTGACGATGAGCACGCCGAAGGCCATCCAGGGCATCGAACTGCTGGTGGACAAGTTCGGCGACAAGGCGATCGTCGGCGTCGGCACGGTGATCGACCCCGCCACCGCCGCCGACGCGATGCGCGCCGGCTCTCAGTTCGTCGTCTCGCCCATTGCCGACGCGCGGATCATCGAAGCCGTCGTCCGCCAGGGCAAGGTGATGATCCCCGGCGCCTACACCCCCACCGAGATCGTCAACGCCTGGACGCTGGGCGGCGACGTGATCAAGGTGTTCCCGAGCACGGCACTGGGCCCGCAATACTTCAAGGACCTGCTCGCCCCCCTCCCGCAACTGAAGCTCACCCCGACCGGCGGCGTGGACATCAAGAACGTCGCCCAGTGGATCAAGGCCGGCGCGGTCTGCGTAGGCGTGGGCTCGGCGCTGGTGACCAAAGACGCGATGGCCAACAAAGATTGGGCTGGCATCACCGCCGCGTCGAAGGCGTTCGTGGACGCGATCAAGGAAGCGCGGGGGAAGTAGTTGATAGTTGGTGGTTGATAGTTGATAGTTATCTGGCCCTGCTTCACTATCAACTATTAACCATCAACTTCCTCTAACCATGGACATCATTCTCATCGGCGCTGGCGGACACGGGAAGGTCGTGCTGGACATCGTCCGTTGCGAGGGCAAACACCGCGTCGTCGGCTTTCTGGACGCCGACCCGTCGTTGCACGGTTCGACGGTGGCAGGCGTACCGGTAATCGGGGGCGTCAACCAGTTGCTGAAGCTGAAATCGCAGCAGAAGGTGCGCGGCGCGATCGTGTCGATCGGCGACAACCGCGTGCGTCAGCAGTACGCGAAGGAGGCCGCCGACGCCGGGCTGGAATTGGCTTCGGCGATCCACCCCCGCGCAACCGTCGCCCCGTCGGCCGTCGTCGGGCCCAACGTGGTGGTCGCGGCGGGCGCGATCGTTTGCCCTGAGGCGAAAATCGGGGCCTCCTCGATCATCAATACCGCCTCGGTCGTCGATCATGAATGCGTGCTCGGCGAGGCGGTCCACGTCTGCCCCTCCGCCACGCTGGCAGGACGGGTAAGCGTTGACGATTATGCGTTCGTCGGAATGGGCGCGATGGTCCTGCAATGCCTCTCGATCGGAGCGCGATGCGTTATCGGAGCCGGAGCGGTCGTCCGAGGCGACCTTCCCCCCGATTGCACTGCGGTCGGCGTGCCGGCGAGGATCGTGAAACGCGTCACATAGTTGCACTATTTCGCCCCAGACGTGATAGGATCGGCAGGCGAGGCGGAAGGATCCGCTGGAGGAAACTGGGCCATGACGGAAGTGCGGATGGAAGCAGCGGTTATTGCAGAAATCGAACGCCTGAAGTTTGAGATTCGCGACGTTCGTCGCCGGATCGAACACGCGCGTAACGAGGCGGATAAGCGCGCCCTCAATCGCCAGATCGGCGAATCCATGCGGAAGATCGAGAATCTCCAGGCGCGCCTTTCGCTCACGCGTTAAGACGCGCGGCGGTTCGCGCTTTGCGGACGTGCGTGTCGTGCTGTTCACTTCGGCCTCCTGCGCTTATCTTCACCCATCCGATGACGACGACCGCGATCCTGCTGGCCGGTGGCGTGAGCTTCCTGATCTCGCTGGCGCTCACGCGCGCGGTCATCGCGATCGCCCCCAGGGTCGGATTCGTCGATAAACCCGGCCATCGCAAGATCCACCACAACCCCAAGCCCCTCGGCGGCGGGATCGCCATCTTCTGGACGTTCGCCGCCGTACTGTTGGGAGGCGGGCTGGCGTTCTCCTATCTGAATCTGAATCCGAACGATCCGACGGGCGCCCTCAAACCCCTTCAGGACGGCCTCCTCCAGCAGCGGCCGGTGCTGTTCGCGTTCCTCGCGGCGACGTTCGCCATGCACGTGATGGGCCTGATCGACGATAAAAAGGCCCTGGGTCCCTATTCCAAGCTGCTGACGCAGTTGGTCGTGACGACATCGCTCATCCTGCTGATGGAACACCTCGCCGCCCAGACGCCGTCGCTCCGGCTTCGCGTGCTCACGGCGCTGGACGAGCAGACCGGCAGCGTCATCCCGTCGATCGCGCTGACGGTGATGTGGATCGTGGCGATCACGAACGCATTCAATTTCCTCGATAACATGGACGGCCTGAGTTCCGGCGTGGCGGCGATCTGCGCGGTGGCGTTTCTCGTCACCGCGATCACGATCGGCCAGACCTTCGTGGCCGGGGCGCTGGCGATCTTCATCGGCGCGGTCTGCGGCTTCCTGATCTGGAACTTCCCGCCGGCGAAGATCTTCATGGGCGATTCAGGATCGCTGGTGTTGGGCTTCGTGCTGGGCGTCCTCACCGTCAAGACCACCTACCTGCCCGCCGGCGAGGACCTGGGCGCGGGGTGGTATGCCGTCTTCGTGCCGGTGGTGGTGCTGGCGCTGCCGCTGTACGACCTGATCGTCGTCTCCCTCATCCGCCTGTCCCGCGGCAAGAGCCCGTTCGTGGGCGATACGAACCACTTCAGCCATCGCCTCGTCGCCCGCGGCATGAGCCGGCGGACCGCGGTGCTGTGCATCTACCTGGTGACGTTCGCCACGTCGATCGCGGCGGTGCTGCTCCCGCAGGTGAAGACCAGCTTTGCCGCGATGCTGATCTTCGCCCAGACGATCCTGATCCTGTGCGTCGTGCTCCTTCTCGAGCAGCACCCGCTTCCGATACCCCCGGCCAACGAGAAGCAACCATGACTACACCGCCCAATTATCAGGCCAACACGCCCGAGACAGACAAGGTGATCGACTGGCCCGACTGGCTTACGAAGATCGCGCTGATCCTCGCGCTGGTGCTCGTGGCCGTGCGGATCACGTCGCTGGAGGTCGTGCGCGAGGTGATGGACTTCTCCGTCGACTCGATCAGCGTCGCCGGGCCGGGGCCCACCACCACGCTCCTGCTCGACCTGCTCTGCTGGACGCCCGCCCTCCTCGTCCTCGCCCGGCGAGCGTTCGATAGGCGATACACGCTCCGCCTGCACGTCAGCCACCTGCTGGCGGTGCTGTTGGGGGCGTGGGTGATCGCGAGTTGCTTCTGGGCGAGCGATAAGTTCCAGGCCGTCGTGAACGCGTCCACGTGGTGCGCCGCGATGGCGCTGGGCTGGGCGGTCTGCCAGCTCGTGCGGTCGTGGACGCGGTTTCGCATCGTCGCCGCCCTCGGCGTAGGGCTGGCGATGCTGTTCGTCTCGCAGGCGTTCATCTACCGATACTTCGAGTGGCCCGACACCGTGAAGGTGTGGGACCAGACCAGGCACGACGTGATGCAGCAGCGCGGCTGGACCGAGGACGACTTCTCGTTCAAGCAGTTCGACGCAAAGGTGCGTCGGGGCGAGATGGTCGGCTTCTTCCGCTCCCCCAACACCTACGCCGCCGCCGCCGCGATGTGCGCGCTGGTGGCGATCGGCGTGGTGGCGCAACGGTTCGCGAACGGCGACGACCCGGTGTTCCCGGTGCTCGCCGCGATCCCGGCGGTGCTGTCGGTCGGCATCCTGTGGCTGGCCGACAGCCGCACGGCGCTGGCGGGCTTTCTGCTGTGCGCGGTCTTGTTCGTCGTCGCGTGGGCATTTCGAGAAACCCTGTCCAGGCGGTCAAGACTGCTCTTCGCCATCGGCTGCGGCGCGGTGCTGCTGGGCATCGCCGCCGTCGTGGCGATCGGGTTGACGACCGGCGGGCTGTTCCACGACTCGCTCACGTTCCGCTGGAACTACTGGATCGCCAGTTGGGCGCTGTTCAAGCAGCACGTTCTCACGGGTGTCGGCTGGAGCAATTTCGGCAATAATTATCTCGCTTTCCGCATGCCGATCGCGTCGGAGGAAATCCGCGATCCGCACAACCTCTTCGTGAAATTCATGACCGAGACCGGCGTGATCGGCCTGGCGCTGGCGACCGCCTGGCTCGGCCGGCTGGCGTGGGAGATGACCCGGCCGGTGCTGCCGCGGCCGTCCAATGCGTCGCCGCAGTCGGCGATCGCGTTCTGGGTGGCGGTGCCGGTGGCGTTCCTGCTGCTCCGCCTGATCGTCAACCTGCCGCTGTCGCTGGTGGGCTTCGAGCCGCTGAAGCTGTTGATGTTCGCCCTGCTGATCGTCGTCGGCCTGATCGTCGCCACCGCGCGATCTTCAACCGACTACAACGCCGACGACCGCCCGGCCCCGCTGCTGCTGCTGGGCGTGCTGGTGGCGCTGGCGGGCTTCCTGCTGCACGCGATGGTCGACTTCGCCCTGTTCGAGACCGGCCCGCTGCTGCTTATGATGCTGCTGGTCGGCGCGGTGCTCGGCATCCGTCATCCCGGCGCCGCCGGCAAGAAGGAGCGGACGGGGTTGGCGCTGGCGGCGCTGGCGGCGGTGTTCTTCGGGGTGATCGCGTTCGCGGCGCTGATCGTGCTTCCGATCTCGTCCGCCGAGGCCCGATCGCGAAGGGCCGCCGAACTGGTCGGGCAGCAACGCTTCGCCGCCGCGGCGACGGAGCTGCGCGAGGCGTACACCGCCGCGCCGGTCAGCAACTTCGATTACGCCGCCCGCAGCGCGCGTTACCTGATCGTCAGCCGACAGAGCGACCCTCAGGAGATCCTCGGCATGCTGACGCTGGCGATCACGTCTGATCCGAAAAACCCGATGGGCTGGCTGGAACGCGCCCGCTTCCGCCGGTCGCTGGGCAACCATGAGATGAACCGGGTGGAAGACGTGTCTCGCGATTACGCCAGCGCGCTGGCGCTGAACCCGAACGACGTGCGGTCGCGCCTGGAGTTCGCCGACTACCTCGCCTCCGCCGGCCGCGCCGAAGGGGCGGCGGAGCAG
The DNA here is from genome assembly GCA_037189665.1 of Phycisphaerae bacterium. GTDB lineage: Bacteria > Planctomycetota > Phycisphaerae > Tepidisphaerales > Tepidisphaeraceae > BPJO01. Next base: position 13,825 of record JBBCIV010000292.1, read on the forward strand.
TACCGGCTGGCGATCGACTACAACGACCGGCTCCACCCCGACGAACCCAAGCGCCTGCCATCCGACCGCGTCGAACAGCTCAAGCAGATCATCCAACCCAGGTAGTGACAATTGCGGCGCCCCGCCCTTCCCCACTTGCGGCTTCGCCGTACGGCAAGAGGAAAAGATAGGCGACGGCTCGGGCACGCGCGGGATCAATCCGGAGCGCCGTCAAAGTTGAGGATGAGGTACGCCTGGTCCGGGCCAAAATCCTTCGGCGCACCGATGTCGCGATTGGCGAAGTAATCGTGCCACAGGCCGAAGATCTTCCTGCGGGTCTCCGGCTCCTCCGGCAACTCGACCACCACCTTGTCTGCCGCCAGCCCGCCGTCGTTCAGGGTTCGAACCTGCGACACCCACATCTCCCCCGCGCCCGCCGCCTCAAGGTCGTCGAAGACCGATTTCGTCTGCTCGAACGTGCGGCCCATGATCGTGATGTTCGGCCCCTTGGCGAGAAACTCGTCCGACGTCAGCGCATCGCGGCGGTTGATCAGCGCCTCGCCATAGACGTTGTTCCGCCCCGCCGGCGAGTTATCCGTCTTGATCGACGGCCCGCCGCCGCCGGTCAGCAGCGCCATCGGGCCAGCGCCCGTGTTCCACGCCGCCCCGCCCAGGATCGCCGACAGCAGGAACGCCACGATGATGTAGCCCAGCCACGTGCGGATCAGCCAGATGATCGTCGTCAGGATCATGACCTCCATGGTGTCGAGGTCGAAGAACCACATCAGCAAGCCGTAGTACATGAACAGCGCCACGCCCCACCCGACGAGCCCGCCGACCATGCCAAGCTGATGCTCGATCAACCCGCTCACCGCGCCCGGCAACAGCTCCACCGCGCACAGCTTCAACAGCGCCTCGCCCGGAGCGCCGAGGCCGAAGTCGAGCAGCTTCATCGCGATGAGGCACCCCGCCGAGATGAGCACCATGTTCACCAGCAGCGCCACCCCAACCGCGGCCATCGCCGCCGGGACCGACGCCTTGTAGCTGACCATCATGTTCGTGAACATCGCCGCCACGCCCAGCAGGCTCATGATGATCGGCCACATCAATTGCTTCATCGCGGCCTGCGAGTCCTCCGCCTCCTTTTGCGCCGCCTTCGGGTTTCGTCCGGCGTAGCCCAGCGTGCGACCCGCGCCGGGCACGCCGGGCACGCCGGGCACGCCCGCGACCCGAGGAACCGCCGCCGCCGCACCCATGGCGACGCCCGCAAGCTGCGGCCGGGCCAGCACCGGCGCGGGCGGGCCCAGGTCCGGGCCGCCGACCGTCGTCTTCATCTTCTTGCCGGTCTTGAAGTTCATCCCGCATGCCATGCACAACACCGCGCCCGGCTCCACCTCCGATTGGCACGACGGACACCGCAGCTCGCCCGCCGACGTCGTTTGCGGCGTACGGCGAGCCTTCTCCTCGCGCTCTCCGGCGATCTCGTACAGGTCATCCAGTTCCGGCGGGCCGTCGAGGTCGGCCTCCGGCGCCCGGGCTTTCGGCACCGACATCACCTGGCCACACTTGCATCGCACCTTCTTGCCCGCCAATTCGGGCTTCCAGGCGTAGGTCTTGCTGCAACCGGCACACGTGAACTTTCCCGCATCTGACATGATGTCCCGACCTCGTTAAGAATTGCGCGTACAGCGTACCGCCATCGCCCGACGCGAATCAACAAATCACCACCGCCCTGATCCGGGCAGCTGCGATTATTATGGCCGCATGAGCTTCGCGAGCGGTTCGGGCAGGTCGATCTGGAATTTCGCACGCTGGCCGGTCGAGGGATGGTTGAGGTGCAGTTCGATGCCCGCCAGCATCAGCCGTGATGCCGGCGAACCCTCGTAAAGCGAGTCGCCGACGATCGAGAACCCCCGTTCGGCAAAGTGGGCGCGGATCTGGTGTTTGCGACCCGTCTCCAGCGTCACCCGCACGAGCGATCGGCCGGCGTGGGTTTTGATCGTCTGGTAGTGCGTGACCGCCTCGTCCCCCTTGCCCGGCTGACGCGTCCGATGAACGCTGCCATCGGCATATTCGATCAACCGCGACCGGATCGTCCCCGACGGCGGGTTCATTGCGCCGTCCACCACCGCGGCGTAAACTCTCCCTGCGGAGTGGTCGTAAAACTGCGTTTTCAACGACTCGAACGCCGTCGCGCTCAGGCTGAACACCAGCAACCCCGACGCATCCCGGTCCAGCCGGTGGACGAGGCCGACGCGCACCTTCGGTCTGGTTTGCTGGACATACTGCCGGATCATCGCCAGCGCCGTCGGCCGCTTCTCGGTCGGCACGGTGCTGGTCAGAACGCCGGCGGGCTTGTCGATCACCAGCAGGTCGTCGTCCTCATGAACGATCGTAAACGGCGCCCTCGCCGGCCGAGGCTCGGGCGCGGCGACGATCTCCACCCTGTCGCCCGGCGCGATCGGCATTCGCCCGATCTTCACCACCGATCCGTTCACCCGCACCTGCCCGCGCGACAACAGCTCGCGCTGCCGCGTGCGCGAGCTGCCCGGCCGCAGCTTTGCCACCATGTCGATCAACGGAACGATCGCCGCAGGCTCTTCCATCGGCTATGTCTTCGCCCAGGCACGCCCGCAACGCAAGCGTCGCTTCAGCGCAATCTTCCCATTGGCATCGCGGAGCCGGCAGCCAGGGACGATCCGCCGCCGTCCGCGCCACGAGGAAGATGCAGGGCCGGGTTGAAACGGCCTGCGCCCTCAACATAGCATGGCGTTTCCCGGCGCGCGTGATTACCGTTCCCACATGCTCCACGCCTCCTGCCATTGCGGCGCCGTGCGGATCGACGTGTCGCGAGCGCCCCGTTCGCTTACCGAATGCACTTGTTCCATCTGCCGGCGTCTGGGCGCGCGGTGGGCGTATTACACTCGGCCGGCGCTGCGGTTTCATCACGCGAAGGGGGCCTTGGCCGGGTACACCTACAAGACCCACACTTTTCGCTACTGCCATTGCCGCCGCTGCGGATGCGTGACGCATTACGAGCGTGTCGGCACCGCGGATGACAACCGCGTGGCGCTTAACGCCCGCATGATCGACCCACCGGAGGCGATCGCGGCCGTCAAGGTGCGCGTGCTGGACGTCCGGCGGATATAATTTCCGCGATCTCATGACGGGCGCCACGATCGCCGTCCCCGACTGCATCGGCCCACGGTAAATCCAGTTCACCTCCTGATGGCGTTCCCCCGCAGTGATGTAGATCGGAAATCGCCGGTCGTCGGTCGGATCATCTCATCCCAATCCACGACCTCCGACCCACGCTCCCAACTTCCGCCGCTTGACGCCGTCGAACCGCCGAGGGAAACTCGTCTTCAGTGAAATACTTCGCAGCCATCGTCGTTTCAGGGCTGCTTGCGATCCAGTCATCGCGCGCCCTCGCCGACGATGTCCCGGCCACCCAGCCGATCGCCGACGTCATCAAGCCCACGCTCGTCACACTCGATCTCGACAAGGCGACCGCCGCCGAGGCGTTCAAGGCGCTCCAGAAGCAGAGCAACATCAATCCCAACTTCGCGCCGCCCGATCTGCTCGACCGCTCCGACAGCAGCATCTCCATCAAGGTGCAGGACCGGCCGTGGCTGGAAGTGCTGCTGGCAATCTGCGAGCAGGCCGGCGTGGCGCCGGCGAACTACGGCAACAACTGGAACATCACCCAGCAAGGCGACCGCCGCCTCAACGCCCGCCGCTTCGTCAGCGGGCCGACGCTCATCGCCTGTTACAACATCTCCACCGACAGCGAGATCCGCTACGGCGACAACGCGAAGGTAAACCGCACCATCACATTGCAGGGCATCCTTTGCGCCGAGCCGACCGCGTCGATCAGCGGCATCGCCAGCGTGTCGGACATCGTCGCCATCGATAACCTCGGCCGCCGAATACCTTCTGTCGCAAGCGGCCGCATCATGTACTCCTCGGGCTACGACCGGCGCGATTTCAGCATCTCGCTCCAGCCGTCGGACGACGACGCAACGTCGATCAAATCGGTGAGCGGCACGCTGCTGGCATCGATGCTGGCGGAGTCAGACGATTTGAAAATCCCCGACCTGCTGCGGCAGGAAGGCCAGCATTTCAAGGTTCGCGGCGCAACGTTCACGGTGAACGACGTTCGCTTCGTGGGCAACTGGTACCAGGTGGAGATCGAGGTCGATCGCGGCACGCTGCCGGCCGAAACCGTCCTGCGGCTGCGCACGAACCAGGCTCCGTTCGATCCGCGCGTGGAAGATCAGCAGCAGGCCGGACTGATCCGCGTGAATCAGGTTCGCACGCGCGATGACGTTCAAACGATGACCCTGACCGTCCGGCCGCAGAACGTCGGGAACAACCAGCCCGGCAACGACGATGAGCGGCCGACCGTCAACCTGCTGTGGACGATCCCGATCGCATATCGGCACGTCGAGATTCCGTTCGAGTTCGCCGACTTTCCGATCCCCCGATGAAACGTCAACCGGCCATCCTCGTGCTGCTGTGCGCGACGCTCTCCGCGTCCGCCGACCCCCCTGCCGCCGTCGAACCCTCGGCCGAGAAGTTGATCCGCGATCTCACCGCCGCCGATTGGGCTCAACGACAGCAGGCCGAAGACGCGCTGGTGCTGATCGGCATGCCCGCCGTCTCGGCGATCAACGCCGCGCTCGCGGGATCGACCGATTTTGAGCAGCGCGATCGGCTGCAATCGGCGTTGGCGCGCATCGGGCGCGAGCAACTCCTCACCGCCACGCGCGTCACGATCAAGCGGCGCTTCGACCGCCCGGCCGACGCGTTCGAGGCGCTGGCGAAGGCGGTGGGCGTCGCCGTCGAGTTCGACGGCCCCGCCGCGGAAGCCCGGGCACGTGAACAGGCGGACATCGATCTCGACCTGAACGATCGGCCGTGGCTCGAATCGTTGACCGAGACGATCGCCCGCAGCAACGTCAACGCCCGCCTCGACGACGGCCGCATCCTCCTGCTCAGCGCCCCTCCTCAGGCGATCAGAAGGCCCACGCACATCGCCGGCGCCGTTTCCGTCTCCGCCGACAACGCCCGACGACGGCTCGCGACCGATCTGGCGACCGGCAACACCACCGCCTCGCTCCTGGTGCGCCTCGCGGCGATGTGCGAGCCGAAGGTGAAGTTCAAGCACACCTCCGCCCGGCTCGTCGTCCACAAGATGCTCGACCAGGACGGCGGCAGCATCCTCGGCGACGCCCAGCGGGCCGTGCAGTTGCAGCGGGAGAGCGCCGGGCGTTATCTCTGCACCCTCAGCTTCAACGCCGCCCACAACCCGCCCAGCGCCATCTCGCTGATCGAGGGCGAGATCGTCGGCGAAGTGGTCACGCGGATCACCGAGGCCCGCATCGACGACCTCGCCGCCCTCCCCCAAACCCTCGAAACGCCCGCCGGCCCGGTCGAGGTTGTCTCCCTCACCCGCAGCGGCCGGTCGTGGTCGCTGGTGATCCAGTTCAACCGTGACACCAACCTTCAACAAACGCTCTCCAACGACCTCAGCGCCGACTCCCGCGACGGCCTCCGCATCCTCGACCAGAACGGCCAGGCCATGCAGGCCCACCTGTCGGGACAGAACATGAACCAGGCCTCCATCGACGCCACCCTCACCATTACCACGTCGCGCGCCGAATCCCAGCCCGCCAGCCTCGTCTGGGGCCTCGCCTCCCAAACCCGCGACGTCCGCATCCCCTTCGCCCTCCGCGACCTTCCCCTGCCGCGGTGACCGCGAACGGGAACGCCGGACAACCGATATAACCTTGCACAGCGGAACGGGGGAAAGAAGGCGTGCCGAAAATACCCGCGACAGGTCTCGAACCTGTGACCTCCAGTTTAGGAAACCGGTGCTCTATCCAACTGAGCTACGCGGGCACGCCGGGCAGTATACCCGCACGCCGCTTGAAGGTGAACCGCGGGCGACATACGCTCGGGGAATGCGACGACGAGTGATTCCGGCCGTGCTGGTCCTGGCGTGTTGTGGGTGTGCGGCGCGGGCCGATGTGCCGAAGGCCGGGCAATCGCCTGCGCCGGCGCGGACGGTGGATTTGTTTGATCCTGCACGTCACATGCGCACCAGCGAGGTCCGGCCGGGGATGAAGGGGTATGGGCTCAGCGTGTTCAGCGGGACGCGGCTGGAGCGGTTCGACGTCGAAGTGATCTCCGTTCTCAAAAATCAGATGGGTCCGCAGCAGGACGTGGTGCTCATCCGCTGCAAGGGCCAGGGGCTCGAGCACAGCGGCGCGGTGGCGGGGATGAGCGGTTCGCCGATCTGGCTGACAGACGATCAAGGCCACGAGCGCATGATCGGCGCGTTCGCGCTGGGCTGGCAGTTCTCCAAAGACCCGATCGCCGGCGTGCGGCCGATCGAGGAGATGCTGCGCGTGCCGACCGTCCTGCGCGAGCCCGCGGTCGCCGGCAAGGCGGCGCAGGCCAGCACGTGGGACGCCCGGCCGATGATGCGCTCGCTCGCCGGCGGGGGCAAGCCGAACGCGGCGGCGAGCGCCGCTTCCGACGACGGCCGAACGCTCACACCGTTGGCGTTGCCGTTGACGGTTTCGGGCGTGCCGCAGTCGTTCATCGACACGCTTCAGCCGCTGCTGCGGCAGTCGCGGCTGACGCTCCTGCAATCGGGCGGCGCGGGCGACGCCCCGGCGGGCAACGAGCAGGCGAAGCTCGAACCGGGCTCGGCGATCGGCATTCCCGTCGTCTCGGGCGACCTCGATATGTCCGCCATCGGCACCGTCACCGAGGTGCTCGGCGACCGCGTGTTCGCCTTCGGCCACGAGTTCAACGCCGAGGGCGCGGTCGACCTGCCCATGGGCGTGGGATACATCCACACGATCATTCCAAACGCGTCGATGAGCTTCAAGCTCGGCTCGCTCATCCGCACCGACGGCGCGATCTACTCCGACGAGGTCACCGCCATCGCCGGCACGATCGGCAAGGCGCCCGCGACCATCCCAATCGAGATCACCGTCACCTCGCCCCAGCGCGCCGAACCGGTCACGTACCGATACCAGGTGGCGCGGCATCCGCGGTTCACGCCTTTCGGCACCATCAGCGCCATCGCCGCCGCCATCATGGGGCACAGCCAGTTGCCGGCGGAGTTCACCATCAACTACGAGCTCAACATGGAGTTCGACGGCGGACGATCGGTCGTGATGAGGAACCAGACCACCTCGCTCATGCAGGCGATGGAGCTGATCCGCGATCTGCAAACGCCGGTGATGTTCGCGATCGACAACCCGTTCGCGCGGGTGTATCCAAGCAAGATCACCGGCAAGGTGTCGGTCGGCACGTCGATCGAGGCCGACATGCTTCGCGGCGTCACCACTGACAAGAAGGCTTACAAACCGGGCGAGACCGTCCGCCTCTTCGTCACCACCCGGCCGTGGCGCGGGAAGGACGTGCAGCAGACCTACGACTTCAAGCTCCCGTCCGACCTGCCCGAGGGCCCGGCCGTGCTCACCATCGGCGACGCCCAGCGATACACGATGGACGAAATGCGGTTCTCGCCGTACCGCTTCCATGCCGATTCGGTGGACGACGTGTTCTCGCTCATCCAGTCGATCACCGCCGACTCCAGCCGGCAGTTGTACATCCGGCTGACCACGCCAGGCGAAGGCGTGTCGGTCGGCCGGGCGGCGCTGCCGCGCATGCCGGGCGGGAAGCGGCAGATCCTCACGCACACGCCCAGCGCCGATGTCTCGGCCTACCCCGAATCGGTCGTCGTCAAGCACGACCTGCCGCGATCGCTGGTCGGGTCGGCGGACGTCATGCTGGTCGTCTCGCGACATCCCGAGAAAGCCCAGATGATGCCTCCCGCCCCCGCGCCGGGCGTCCCGCCGCAAGCCGGCCCGCAGCCCGGGCAGGAGGCGCCACACACGCCCGATTCACCCCACCAGGAATAAACCCGATTGCGGCATTTTCCCGCCCCCTGAATGGCCTATCATTCCGTGATTTTACTAGTGCTTTGACAGAGACTTAGGTGTAATGGGAAGGCGTCGGCGGAGGCCCGTGGGGGCCGCGTCGCTGTCCTTCAGGTTTCGTTCGGCAATAAAGGCGTCGGACCGGCGTTTTGAACTATGACGACCCATGCGACGGATACGCCCCTGACGCTCGCAACGCCGCCCATCAGCAGCCTTCCGCCGCTCGCCGGCGACATGCCCGTCGGAATCGAAACCGACGAGTTCCTGCTCGGCCGGCTTCGCGAGGGAGATGCGCTGGCGGGCGAGAAGCTCGTCGTGCGGTATCACGAGCCGCTGATGCGCTATCTGCACAGGCTTTGCGGGCAGATGGGCGTCGCCGAGGAACTGCACCAGCAAACGTGGCTGAGCGTGCTGGAGCACTTGGAACGGTTCGATCCGTCGTCCGGCGTTGGCGGGTTCAAGGCATGGCTGTTCCGCATCGCCACGAATAAGGCCAACGACCTCTGGCGCTCGCGCGGCCGACAACGCGTGGCGCACGAGGGCCTCAAACGCATCGCCGAGGAAGAAGGCCCACATGCCGGAACGCGCCTTGAGGCGTCCGAGGACGAGTACAAGTTGCGCCAGGCGATCTCGCGATTGCCCGAGGCGCAGCGGCAGGTATTGATGCTCCGCTACTACAGCGGGCTGAAGTTCGTCGAGATCGCCGACATGCTCGGCTGCCCGTTGAACACGGCGCTGGGCCGAATGCACAAGGCCATGACCAAGTTGAAGGAGATGATGGATGGGTGATGTGGTGAGCAATCAGTAATGAGGGGCGAGAGGGGCAACGAAGTATCGGTTGCCTTCTTACCTGCCCCCCTTCCCCTGATTGCCTTCCCCTGTCCCGAGCGACCATGTCCAGCTTCCTGACCAACCTCGAGAACAACGAAGCCGTCCTGCTCATGTACCTCGCCAACGAACTGCCGGCCGAGGATCGGGCGGAGGTGCAGGAGATGCTCAAGATCGACGAGCAACTCCGCAGGCAATACGAAACGCTTCGCGACGCCTACGCGTCGCTCGACTCGGCGTTCGGCCGGGCGGAGGCGAGCCTGCGCGTCGGGTCATCGTTCAGCGCCGCGCGATCCTTCGGCGACGCCGTTCGAAGCCGTCAGAAGATCGCGGCGTCGGTCGACGACCATCACGACGCTCCCCGCCGGCTGCGGTGGGTGATGTATCCCATCGCAGGCGCTGCCGCGGTGGCGGTCGGGATGCTCATCTGGTGGCAGACCGCCTCCAAGCACGACAACGGCATGCCGGGCCAGAATATGCCCTTCGTCATCGACTGGCAGCGTGATCCGGCGGACGAGGCATACCTGAATATCTGGAACAACGCCCCCCCGCCGCAAGCCTCGCTGACCGAGGTTACGCAGGAACTCGAAATTGTCTCTTACCTTCGTACGAACGCATTGTGGTAACGATCATGCGAAACCGCCTTTTCATCCTCGCCGCCGCCTGCCTGGTGCCCGCTTTCGTCTCGGTGGAGGCGCTGGCGCAGAATGCGTCGCCGTCCACCCTGCCCGCGGACGATGCCGCGTCGGCCATTGCCGATGACGGCGAGTCGGCGACGTCGCCTTCGATGGGCGAGGACCAGCCCCGCCGTCGCCAGTTCGGCAACGACGGCCGATGGAACGAGCGCCCCTTCGGCGAACGTCGCGGCGGTGGACGATGGATGCGCGGCGAGATCAGCGACGAGGACTGGCAGGACATCTCCGCGTTCATGCAGGAGAACTTCCCCAAGCGTTGGGACGTCTACGTCACCCTCAGCAAAAAGCCCGGCCGCGAAACGCTGGCGCGCGACATGAAATATCGCATCGCCAACCGCTACCGCCGGCTGATGTTCATGCAGCAGACCAACCCCAATCTCTACGACGTCGCGCTCCAGCAGGCCCGGATCGAGGACGAGATCTGGGGCGCCGTCCGCGAATGGCAACAGGCCAGCGACTCCCACGACACCAGCGCCCGTGAGACCGCCCACCAGTTGCTCCGCGATAAGGTGAAGCAGGTGCTGCTGAAGTCATTCGAAGAGCGCCGCACTCGGCTTGAGGCGCTCCGCCAGGCGGTCGAACACGAACAGAAGCAGCTCGCCGGCGACGTCGAGAGCCTCGACGCGCTGATCACCGCGCGCGTCGATCACCTGACCAGCGAAAACCCCTTCCGCGAGCCCGTCGGCCCCGGCCCCACCCCGCCGACGCCCGCCGGCGGCGAGAACTGAACGCGCGCCCCACGGCAAGGCCACATCACGCGGGCAACCTGCGACAATTCAACCACGCGCGCATCCCGCCAGGAGGGTGCGCCACTGCGCCTATTCCCTGTCGCAATCCCACCCAACCCGAGTACACTTCCACGTTCGATAATCGCGTCATCCTCACATTACGAGAACACACTCATGAGCACCCTCACCCAATCCCCCGCGTGGACCGCCCTCTCCAGGCACTACGAAGCGATCAAAAACGCCACGCTTCGCGACCTGTTTGCCAGGGATGCGAACCGCTTCCAGCAGTTCTCGTTGCAGGTCGGCGACCTGCTGCTCGACTACTCCAAGAACCGCATCACCGCCGAGACGTTCAGGCTGCTGATCGACCTGGCGAAGCAGGCCAACGTCGAAGGCTGGCGGGCGAAGATGTTCTCCGGCGAGAAGATCAACATCACCGAGAACCGCGCCGTGCTGCACGTGGCGCTGCGCAACCGGTCCAACGCCCCCATCCTCGTCGACGGCCAGGACGTCATGCCCGAGGTGAACAAGGTGCTCGAGTCGATCAAGCGATTCTGCGCCAGCATCCACGGCGGCACGCACACGGGATACACCGGCAGGAAGATCACCGACATCGTCAACATCGGCATCGGCGGATCGGACCTCGGGCCGGTGATGGTCACCGAGGCGCTCAAGCCTTACACCGTCGACGGCATCCGCGCCCACTTCGTCAGCAACGTCGATGGCACGCACATCGCCGAGGTACTGAAGAAGGTGAACGCCGAGACGGTACTGTTCATCGTCGCCAGCAAGACGTTCACCACGCAGGAAACGCTCGCCAACGCCCACAGCGCCCGCGACTGGTTCCTCTCGCACGCCAAGGATGAGAAGGCGGTCGCGAAGCACTTCGTGGCGGTATCGACCAACGCGAAGGAGGTCGGCAAGTTCGGCATCGATACCGCCAACATGTTCGGCTTCTGGGACTGGGTGGGCGGCCGGTATTCGCTGTGGAGCGCGATCGGGCTGTCGATCGCGCTCACCGTCGGCTTCGACCACTTCGCGGCGCTGCTCGACGGCGCCCACGCGATGGACAAGCACTTCGTCGAAGCCCCGCTCGAAAAGAACCTGCCGGTGATCCTGGCGGTGGTCGGCGTGTGGTACAACAACTGGTTCGACGCCCAGTCACAGGCGATCCTGCCGTACGACCAGTATCTGCACCGCTTCGCGGCCTACTTCCAGCAAGGCGACATGGAGTCGAACGGCAAATACGTCGATCGCGAGGGCAAGCCCGTCGATTACCAGACCGGCCCGATCCTCTGGGGCGAGCCCGGCACCAACGGCCAGCACGCGTTCTACCAGCTCATCCACCAGGGCACGAAACTCATCCCCGCCGACTTCATCGGCGTCTGCCAAACCCACAACCCGCTCGGCCGACACCACGCGATGCTGATGTCCAACTTCTTCGCGCAGACCGAAGCGCTCGCCTTCGGCAAGACGTCCGAACAGGTGAAAAAAGAAATGGGCGACAAGGCCACGCCCGAACTGGTGCAACACCGCACCTTCCCCGGCAATCGCCCGACCAACTCCATCCTCATCAAGCAGATCACCCCCTACACGCTCGGCCAGCTCATCGCGGCGTACGAGCACAAGATCTTCGCGCAGGGCGTCATCTGGAACATCAACAGCTACGATCAATGGGGCGTCGAACTCGGCAAGCAGCTCGCCAACGTCATCCTCCCCGAACTGGAGTCGGCCGGCGAGGTGTCGTCGCACGATTCGTCCACCAACGGGCTGATCAACCATTACAAAAAGACGAGGTAGGCCAAAGTCGATCCGCTACAGCAACGAACCGAATATCGTAGCTGCGACGCCTGCGTCGCCCATTCGAGACGTTCCGAAAAACCAATGGGCGACGCAGGCGTCGCGGCTACAACAAAAAGCGCGTCGCTGTACGAATGACACAATTGCCGATCCGCGCGCGATGCGCCGGAATGAGATGGCCCTAATCCACGGCCTCGATGCCGAGATCTTTCACCTTCTTGTTCAACGTGTTGCGGTTAATGCCGAGGAAGTCGGCCGCCTTCGTTTTCACGTTGCCGCAGCGCCCGAGGGCGCGGTCGATGAGGGCGTATTCGATCTGGTCGATCACGAGCTGGTAGATCTCGCCCTCGCGCATCTCGTATTCCTGGATCGCCTGATCGGCGAGGCGGCGCGTGAGGCTTTCGATGCTCTCGCTCGTCGGGCTGCTGCGTCGCTGCTGGGCGAACATGCGCACGCTCAGCGGCATCAGCTCTTCGGTGAACTCCTCGTGGTTGCTCAGCACGACGGCGCGCTCGATGGCGTTTTCCAGCTCGCGCACGTTGCCCGGCCAGGGGTAACGCATCAGCACGTTGAGCATTTCCCGGCTGATCTTCTTGAGCTGCCGGCCGTTGACGACGTTGTACTTGTCGAGGAAGTAATCGATCAGCCGCGGGATGTCCTCGCGGCGATTCCGCAGCGGCGGAAGATAGATGCTGACGACGTTCAGGCGGTAGAACAGGTCTTCCCGGAAGTTGCTCTTGGCGACCTCCTCCTGCAGGTCGACGTTGGTGGCGGCGATGACGCGCACGTCCACCTTCACGACGGCGGTATCGCCGACGCGCTCGAACTCGCGCTCCTGGAGCACGCGCAGCAGCTTGACCTGAAGCTGCGGTTCCATCGTTCCGATTTCGTCGAGGAAGATCGACCCGCCGTCCGCGGCCTCGAAGCGGCCGATCTTGTCCTTGATCGCGCCGGTGAACGAGCCCTTCACGTGGCCGAACAACTCGGATTCCAGCAGCGTGCCGGTGAGGGCGCCGCAGTTCACGCGGATGAACGGCTTGTCCTTTCGCGGCGAGTTGTAGTGGATCGCCTTGGCGATCATCTCCTTGCCGGTGCCGGTTTCGCCGAGCAGCAAGACGGTCGCGCGGCTGTTGGCCACCTGGCCGACGACGCTGAACACGTCGTGCATCGCGGGCGAGTCGCCGATGATGTTCTCGAAGCGGAAGCGGTCGCGAACCTGCGCGCGGAGCTGCGCGTTTTCCTCGAGCAGCTCTTCCTTCTGCCGCATCACCATGCGGTTGATCTGGATCGCCTGGGCGAAGAACGCGCCGATGATCTCCAGGAATCGGCGGTCCTCCTCAAGCTGGCCTTCGCTGATGAAGGGCTTGTCGATCGCCAGCGCGCCGGCGACGCGGCCTTCGATTCGGATGGGAATACAGAAGAAGCTGACCGGGCCGCCGATGTTTTCCAGATCGACGCGGTGGGTTTTGTTGAGGAAGTCGGGCTCGGATCGCACGTCCGCGATCACGCGTGCCCGGCCGGTGGCGACGACCATGCCGGTCACGCCCTCGCCGAGAGCGTATTTATTCCGCTCCATGTCTTCCTGGGACAACCCGATCGCCGCCTCGGTGCGCAGCCGGCCGGTCGACTCGTCCAGCAGCACAAGCGTGCCGCGATGCATCTGCAACTTCTGGCTGATCAACTGCATGATCCGGCCGAAAACGTCCCTCAATTCCAGAGAGGAGGATAAAATTTGCCCAATTTCCCCCAGGACGGCCAAATTTTCAACAGATTGAGGAGATTCTGCTTGAGTTGCAGGCGGCAGGTCAACTTGCATGACCAAATTATAGGCAATCACCCCGCAAAATGCTACCCAATTTCGCTGAATAAAGAGGCAACGCCTGAGGCATTTTGCCGTTCGCCTTACGGCTGTGCAGGGAGTTTCCCCTCCGCGATCAACCGCTTTTCCTCCGCTTCGGGGAGGCGGACGTAGATAGGCGTGAGCTTGAGCGGGTCGGCGAACAGGTTTGACTTCGCCATGTCCGCCCCGATTGCGGCGACGGCCTCGGCGCGGGCGCGCCAGGTAGATTCATCCGTCACGATCACCTGCGGCACGCCGGCGGGGATCGACGCGCGGTGGTACGGGATGCCCTCGCCGATCAGATGCACCGGCCGGCCGGCGCGGTTAAGGATGGCGGCGAGAGCATCGAGGTGTTCGCGTTCGTTTTCGATCCAGGCGTTTTTCAGATCCCCGATCGGCACGCCCGGCGAACGCGTGAAGCGCGCGGTGAAGATCTGCCCCCGCTTGGCGTCCAGCACAACGATGGCCTCGCGTGCGTCGTCGGGCACGTTCATCAGCAGCACGCGCGTGCTCGGCACGGCCACCACCTTGCAGCCGACCGACATCGCCAGCGTCTTGGCCAGCGTAATGCCGATCCGCAGCCCCGTGAACGATCCCGGTCCGGCGGAAACGTAAACGTGCTCGACCTGCCCCGGCGACCAGCCGCGGGCGCGGGTGAGGCGGTCGATCATCGGCAGCACGGTGGCGGCGTGCTGCAGACCGTGGGCGAAGGAATCGGCGGCGACGACCTGGCCGTCTTCGACCAGCGCAACCGAGCCAATGCGACCGGACGTTTCAATCGCGAGGGCGCGAAGCATCGGCGTAGTGTCGAATGTCGAATGACGAATGTCGAGTGGCGGAGCACTCATTCGCGTCATTCGACATTCGACGTTTCCATTTTCCCGGGCACCCCGCCGCCGAGAATCACGCCGGCGGCAGTGAGGAGGATGCCGAGGCCGGCGAGGTAGATCTGGCCCTTGGTATCAAGAAAGTAGGCGCTGATGAACCCGCCCAGCGGCCGGTATTCGGGCATCGGGGCGGGCGGGTCGATCGTCACCAGCGCATAAGGCGACATGCTGAACGCGTCGTCGGCGCGCGGCAGTTCCACCACTTTCGATGCCGCCCGCGTCAGCCGAAGCTGTCGCAACGCCAGCCGCTCGGCCAGCGTCGGATCGGTGCTCACGTGCTCGAGGAACTGCTTGTTCACCTCGGACTGACGCTCGAAATAGGCCACGTCGCGCTCGAGTTTTGCAAGCTCGTGCACGGCCCGGCGATTGTCGTCGGCGGCAGGGACGAGGACGGCGCAGGCGAGGATCGCCAGGCCGACGCACATCATGGGGATCGTCCACCACGCCCCGGTCGGCCCGCGCGGCATCGGAGGCGGCTCGACGGGCGCCCCAATGCCGGGCGTCGAATCCGCCGGCTCGGCAGGCATGGCGGGCACGGCGGACGCCTTCGCCTTCATCACCAGCGGCGAGGCCATGAACGCCGCCGGATCGATCGCAGGCGTCTCTTCTGCTTCGACCGGCGGCGGGATCGTTTCGGCCTCGGCCTCGACTTCATCCGGCGCGTCGATGGCGGCCGGGTCCCAGACGGTGCGAGGCGACGGCTCGGGCTCCAATTGGACTTCGATTTCCGGTTCCGATTTGATCCGCAGCGGCTCGGCGAAGCCCGGCTCGGCGGGGATTTCCGCCTGGGAGAAAACGCCGGCGTTCGGCATGCCGACGTCCGGCAGCGAATCCGACGCGATCCGCATCAACGGCGGCAGCGGTTCCCAATCGGCAGCGGATTCCTCAGCCGAAGCCGGCGGCTCGGGTTGCACCATTTTGATTGGCGCCAGCGCGTCGTCGGAAGCCACGTCCGAAATGGATACGACAGGCGCGGCAGGCGGTTCGGCGGGCTTGTTTGCCGTTAGCGCGACCGGCGCAACGGGCGACACCAGCGCGTTGAAAAGCTGTGCGTCGAGACTCGTGCCCGCGGGCTTCGGCGAAGCCTGCTCCGCCCTCGGCGCGGGCGGCTCTGGAGGCGTTTCGACCAGGTCGGACGGGTCGAGCTGCAGCGCATCATCGGCGTCCGATGAGCGTGCGGAGAGATCGAACTCGGGCGCGTCCTTGCGCTGGTCGTCCATGCGTTGTTTAGTTGATAGTTGGATAGCGGATAGTTGATAGCAAGACTTGATGTCTTCTCTATCAACTATCCACTATCAACCATCAACTCCTCACATTACTTATTCCACAGCTTTCCGCCGTAGACAGCGCGGTCGCCGAGCTGTTCTTCGATGCGGATGAGCTGGTTGTACTTGGCGACGCGGTCGGATCGGGCCGGGGCGCCGGTCTTGATCTGGCCGCAGTTCGTCGCCACCGCGATGTCGGCGATCGTGTAGTCCTCGGTTTCGCCCGAACGGTGGCTCAGCACCGCGGTGTAACCGTTGCGGATCGCCATGTTCACCGCCGCCAGCGTTTCGCTCAGCGAGCCGATCTGGTTCACCTTCACCAGAATGCTGTTGGCGGTCCCGGTCTTGATGCCCTTCTCCAGGAACTTCACGTTGGTGACGAACAGGTCGTCGCCGACGAGCTGAACCTTGTCGCCGACGCGATCGGTGAACAGCTTCCAGCCGGCCCAGTCGTTCTCGGCGCAGCCGTCCTCGATCGAGCGGATCGGGTATTTCTCGATCCACTTCGTCCAGTAGTCGACCATCTGCTCGCTGGACAGGATCTTGTCCGGGTTGGACTTGAAGAACTTGTAGCCCTTCTTTTTCTTGTCCCACAGTTCGCTGCTGGCGGGGTCGAGCGCGATGAAGACCTGCTTGCCGGGCTCGTAGCCGGCCTTCACGATCGCGTCGATGATGATCTTCAGCGCGTCCTCGTTGTCCTTCAGGTCGGGCGCGAAGCCGCCCTCGTCGCCGACAGCGGTGCTGAGGTGGGCGGCGTGCAGGACGCCCTTGAGGGCGTGGTAGATCTCAACGCCGGCGCGGAAGCCGTCGGCGAACGAGTCGAAGCCCCACGGCTGGATCATGAATTCCTGGAAATCGACGTTGTTGTCCGCGTGCTTGCCGCCGTTGAGGATGTTCATCATCGGGACCGGCAGCGTGATCGCGCCCGGGCCGCCCAGATAGCGGTACAGCGGCAGGCCGGTCAGCTCGGCGGCGGCCTTGGCGACCGCGAGGCTGACGCCGAGGATGCCGTTGGCGCCGATCTTGCCCTTGTTGGCCGTGCCGTCGATCTCGTTCATCAGGAAGTCGATCTCCTCCTGGTTGCGCGGGTCGAGGCCAATGAGTTCCGGCGCGAGCTTGGTGTTGACGTTGGCGACGGCCTTGGTGACGCCCTTGCCGAGCAGGACCTTCTTGTCCCCGTCGCGAAGCTCGACCGCCTCGTGTTCGCCGGTCGAGGCGCCCGACGGGACGGCGGCGCGTCCGAGGACGCCGTTCTCGAGGATGACGTCCACCTCTACGGTCGGGTTGCCGCGGCTGTCGAAAATCTGACGTGCGATGACTGATTCAATGGCGCTCATGTAATCCTTCCTTTTATCGGACCATCCCGGCCCGAAACTCCAATTCGAATTCACTGCAAATCGAGCGGCGAGTGTAGGGGTGACGCGCGACGTGTCAAAGGAACTTACCGAACAAAAACGACGCAGTTGTCCTTTTTATCCGCATGACGGGTAGACGGGCGGTTTTCCGCGGGTTTTTCCCATCGCCGATGGCGTTGTAAACCCACGCCCAACCACCCGAAACGGACGGGACAAACGGCGCGGCTTCACGGCGGAAAAACCAGGCGATTTCAGTTGACCATCACATCATTTGTTAGGTATATTTTAGCATATATTTAATCGCTCCTGTACCGTCGCAGCGGCGAAGGTGCGCGCGGCGAGCCCGCGCGCAACGGGGGTTTACCAACGCACTCATTACACGCCACGCGCATCCGTCCATTCAGCTCAGCGTTCAACATTCCGAATTCATCATTTCCCAAACAGGAGTTTCCCATGGCCACCGCCGCCCAGATCGAAGCCAACCGTCGTAATGCCCGGAAATCCACCGGCCCCCGAACCCAGCAAGGCAAGGACCGCGCCCGCATGAACGCGCTGGTCCACGGCCTGCGCGCCAGCGTTGCCGAAACGGACGAGAACGAGCCGGCCCTGCGCCGGCAGTTGCGCGAGCAATTGGATTCGGAATGGAAGCCGGGGTCCATCCTCGAACACATGATCATTGACCAGATCGCCGACACCTACGTCCGCCTGCGCCGGTGCCCGGAGGCGGAGTGGGAAATGCTGAAAGGCAGGAACGCCATCGTCGGGATGGCGGGCAACTTCAATCGAACGTGGACGAGCAGCCTGCTGAAGTTGAACCAATACGAAGCCCGCCTGTCGAGCTCGCTCCGCCGGCTGATCCAGCAACTGCGCGAGCTGCAGCGCGAACGGTTCGCGAAGGACGCGGAAGAAGACGAGACGGCCGACGCCCAGCCGCCCGGCGAGACCGAAAATCCGCCACGCACCGACTCCAATCCCCCCGAGACCACCCCCACCACGCCCCCGCCGCCGGACGGAGAAAACGAAGTTGGCCAAACGAACCCAATTTTCCCAGAACACGCGATCAAATCAGTAGTTACAGAAATAGATGTGAATGATATCACCCTGCGAGAAAGCCCTGCAAACGAAACCGATCCCGTTCGCAACGCTCCCGATCCGAAAAACGTGTAGTGGGCTACCGCGACGGACTTTTGGTTGTAGCCGCGACGCCTGCGTCGCCCA
>JBBCIV010000293.1:0-18377 GCA_037189665.1 Phycisphaerae bacterium
CTCTGGCTCGCGCAGTCGAACTTCCACATCGATCTCGCCCCCGACGCCACGCTGCAGGAACTGGTGATCTTCCCGATGAGCGAAGAGCAGTCGAACGGCCTTGAAGACGTTCGGCTGACGCGGTTTCGCGATGATGATGGCAGCGTGATTTACCACGGCACGTATACCGCGTACAACGGCGTTCGCACGTTGCCGATGCTGCTGCACACGAGCGACTTCAAGCGGATCGAGTTCGCGTCGTTGAACGGATCGGCCTCGCTCAACAAGGGCATGGCGCTGTTCCCGCGGAAGATCAACGGCAATTACGTGATGTGTTCGCGCATCGACGGGGAGAACCTGTTCATCTCCAAGTCCGACTCCGTCCACTTCTGGGAGACGGCCGAAAAGCTCATTGCGCCGAGGCATCCGTGGGAACTGATGCAGATAGGCAATTGTGGTTCGCCGATCGAAACCGACGAGGGTTGGATTCTGCTGACCCACGGCGTCGGTCCGATGCGCACCTACGCGATCGGCGCGATGCTGCTGGACCTCGAAAATCCGCAGAAGATCATCGGCCACCTGCGTGAGCCGATCATCACGCCCGGCGAAGAGGACCGCGAGGGCTACGTGCCCAACGTCGTTTATACCTGTGGTGCGATGGAGCACTATCACAACCTGTACATCCCGTTCGCGATGGCGGACAAGAGCACGAGCTTCGTTGTGATCGAAACGGACGACCTGGTTGATCGTCTGCTCAAGAGCCCGGTGTAGGCAAGATGAAACTCAGGTGGTGGGCGGCATGAATGAGGTGAATCTGGTCCCACTCCTGCCGCGACATTGCGCCGAACAACGGGCTTGGATGCAGCGGGGCGGCGTGTTGCCGGTATCGCTCGCACACTTCCACCAGCCTTGCCGCGGCGGCAGAATCGTCGAGTGAGGCTTCGTCGGGCGGCGCGAATTGCCGGGGCGCCTTTGCCCCTGCCGGCATCGATTTGCTTCTCAACACCCACCACTTCGCCGGCCGTCCGAACAGCCGTATGAAGAACGGCACGCTGAACCCGAATCCGTCCATCGACTTTTCCATCGTTGTCGACAAGTGCTCGCACACCTGTCCCAACGACCACTTCCCCGCCCTTACATACGGCCGTCCGATCAGCCCGCGGGCGTCTTCTCGAAGGTCTTCAATCGTCTGAAACGTCAGCGTTCGTCGCTTCATCCTTGGCACACTACCGGCTTACGCCGCGACATGCTATTCGGAGATCGCGCGCGCCCCCGTCGCATAACGAGAGATGACCGCGCAGGTAAGTCGTTAGGGCGCTAGAACGGGACGGCCTGATCCATCCAGTCGTCGCTGCGGAGCACCTGCTTGCGGTTGAACCGCGCCAGGCGTTCGGCGCGGGCCTGGGCCAGCTTGATCAGACGATTGGCCCCGAGGACCCGCCAGAAGCGGCGAAGCTTGTTGGCATGGCGTTTGAAGAGGTCATCCTCGATGCAGGCGAAGAGCTGGGCGGATCCCGGATCGCCCTGACGCGCGGCACGGCCGAAAAGCTGGCGGTCGACGCGGGCGGAGCCGTGCGGTTCGGTCGCGATGACGTGCAGCCCGCCGAGCTCGACGACGCCGCGGGCGAGGTGGATGTCGGTACCGCGGCCGGCCATGTTGGTGGCGACGGTGATCTTGCCGATCGCGCCCGCCTCGGCGATCACGTTCGCCTCCTGCGCGTTCTGCGCCGCGTTCAGCACGCGATGCGCCCGACCGGCGGCGGTGAGGCGTTTGCTGATGTCCTCGCTCGCCCACACGCTGCGCGTGCCGACCAGAACCGGAACGCCCTTGTCGTTCAATTCGCAAACGCGTTTCACGATTGCGTCGTATTTCTGATCGACGGTCGCGAACATGCGGATCGGCAATTGTTTGCGGATGCAGGGCTTGTTGGTCGGGATGCGGACGATCGGGCGGTTGTAGATCTGCCAGAACTCGGCGCGGCTTTCCCAGGCGGTGCCGGTCATGCCGCACATTTCGGGATACTGGCGGAAGAACCGCTGGAACGAGATGCGGGCGAGGTTTTCCTTGTCGGCGGTGACCTTCACGCCTTCCTTGATTTCGATCGCCTGGTGCAGCCCGTGCCGCCACGACCGGTCTGCCATCACGCGGCCGGTGAACTCGTCGATGATCTGGATCTTGCCTTCCGGGTCGATCAGGTAATGTTCGTCCCGCAGGAAGCAATACTTCGCCACCAGCGCCTGCGTCACCAGCTCTTCGCGCCGGCGGCTGCCTTTCCAGAAGCCGCTGGTGTCGTTAGCGCAGAGGTCTTCCAGCCGGTCGCGGCCGCGCTCGGTGAGGTCGATGTGGCGGATTTCCTTGTCGATCTTGAAGTCGCGGAAGTTTTCCAACTGTTCCGCCAGCGCGGTTGCCGCGCGGTAGCGGTCGGCGTTGGGTTCTTCTTCAGGCGAGTTGCTGATGATCAGCGGCGTGACCGCCTCGTCGATGAGCAGTGAGTCGGCCTCGTCGACCACCACCTTGAACAGCCCCGGAACCTGAAGTGCCGAGCGAATGCCCCCGCCGGCGAGGAAGCTCACCGCGGTCTGGCCGGCGGTGCGGAGCGTGCCGAGCATGATCTGGTCGCGCAGGAAGTCGGCGACCAGTTCCTTGCTCGTGACGTACACGATGTTGCGGCGGTAGATATCGACGCGGTCCATCGGCGTCGTTTCGTGCGTCACGCAGCCGACGTTGTGGCCCAGCTTGCGATACAGCGGGCCCATGTTTTCGGCGTCGCGGGCGACGAGGTAGTCGTTGACGGTGATGATGTGCACCGGCTTGCCCGCCCACGCCAGCACGCTTGCCGCCAGCGCCGCGGTGATGGTCTTGCCCTCGCCGGTGGCCATCTCGGCGACCATCGACCTGGTCATCGCCATCGCGCCCATCATCTGGACGGGGTAGGGGCGCTTGCCGAGCGATCGCACGCAGGCCTCGCGCGTGAGCGCGAAGGCCTTGAGCAGGTGGTCTCCTTCAAGCCGGCCGAGGCGGGCGAGGACGCGCACCTCTTCGACTTCCTCCTTGAAGCGGGCGTCGGAGAGGTCTTTGACGGTCGGCTCGAGCGCCTCGATCTTCGCCGCCGCCCGCTTCAGCTTGGCGAGCATGGGGCGGCGGTTCTGGATCGCGCCCACCGCGGCGTGCGCGGGGATGTCGAGTCCCTTCAGCTCCGGCGCTTTGACGCGTCGGGCATCGAAGATCTGATAAAGTTCGGCGGCGGCGGTGGACATAGAGAAGAAGTTGCCGGTTGTTAGTTGCCAGTTGCCAGAAACTGCCCGGATCGGTCGCCTTTCTGGCAACCGACAACTGGCAACTTTCGATTTCGATCATGACTGCTGTGTTGTCATCGTCAACTGCCTGAACCAGCGATACCACTGGACCGCCAGCGGTTCGGGGTCTTTGGTTCGGAAACGAACGTAAACGCGTTGGCCGGGGAAGTAGGGGTCGCCGCTGGGGGTGTTGGTGTTGTCGAAGCGGATGCGCGCCTCGTACTGCGGCGTGGCCGACATCGGACGCGAGGGGTCCTGCTGCATATCCGGCGCCTGCTCGCCGCCGCCCTGGTGCGTAAGTGAGGCCGAGCGAACTTCCTTCTTGGCCTGCTGCGAGATCCAGATGTTGGCGTTGTCGACCTGCACCACGTCGGTCATCGCGCCGATGGCACGCAGCTCGGCGGTGTAGCCGTCGCTGTCCTGCAAGCGCTGGATGTCGGTCTGCGGGACGAGCACGAAGGCTTCCAACTGCCCCGACTGCGCGATCGTGGCCAACTGCTGCGACGGCGGCAGGAATGCGCCGGCGTAGTTGTGCAGCTCAGGCGATACCACCCGGCCGGCGATGGGGGCGCGGATGGTGAGCTTCTCCACCCGATCCCGCTGCTGGGCGGCGATGTTGGTCAGGCGCGCGCGGCGTTCGAGGAACGTGTTGTACGACGGATCGCCCGCGGCGCGGGCCTCGCGGATCTGCAACTCGGTGACCTGTAATTCGTCTTCGAGCTTGGCGAGAGACGTCTCTTCCTGGCGGTTGCTGAGGACGACGAGGATCTGGTCTTTCTCGACCCAGTCGCCGTCCTTGACGTTGATCTTCTCGACGAAGCCGGGGGTCTGGATGTAGATGGTGCTGCGCTCGCCGGCCTCGATCACGCCCTCAGCGCGAACCGCGACCGGGAAGTTAATCACGCCCACCAGCACCACGACCGCCGCCGCCACCGACCCGGCGAACGCCCAGGCACGGCCGCGCTTGCGGTGAAGTTCTGGGTCGGTTGACAGGTACTTCAGGCTCTTGAACAGCGGCACGACCAGGAACATCGTCAGCGCGCCAGCGCCCATCAACAACCCGACAATCTTCGCCTGTTCGGGCAGCGTGTAGAACAGCATGTACGCGATCGCCAGCGAGACGAAGATGCGGTAGCAGCTCGCGGTGATGGCGTAGAAGAACAACTGCACGCGTTGCCACGGCGCCGGCAGCGGGTGCTGCTGCTTGACGCGGAAGATGTGGCGCTTGATCAGGCCCAGCGTGTACTCGCTGGACTTGCGCTGCAGGTTCGGGATTTCCCAGTAGTCCGAGAGGATGTAGTAGCCGTCGTAACGCAGCAGGGGGTTGGCGTTGAACAGGATGGTGCTGACCGAGGCGATCAACATCGTGTTGTACGCCAGCTGGTTGATCAGCCCCGGCGAGTCCTTCGTCGCCAGCCATACGAACGCGCTGATCGCCGCGACGAACAGCTCGAAAACCATGCCGCCCACGCCGACGAAGATGCGCTTCCACTTGTTCGGGAAGGCCCAGGCGCTGGAGGCATCGACATACGGCGTGGGCACGAGCACCAGCAGCATGATGCCCACCTCGTGCACCTCGCCGCCGAAGCGCCGGCAGGAGAAGGCGTGGCCCATTTCGTGGATGAACTTGATGACGATGAACGTCACCCAGAGCAGCCACGCGTCGCCGGGGTTGATGTTCTGAAAGAGGTTGGCGGTCTGTCCGAACAGCGCTTCCCAGTGCGGGGCGAGCAGTACCAGCGCGGTTCCGCACACGAGCAGCCAGACGACGGCGCCAAACCAGCTCAGCAGGACGTTGATGACCGGCATCCACGACTTGATGAACACGTCCGGGTCCCACAGCGGCAGGCGGGGGAACAGGAGGTTCATCAGCCGCTGCTGCATCTTCTTTTTGAAGTGCAGTTTCTGGCGTTTGAGGACGACGGCGCTGTCGGGCGTGACGTCGGTTTCGATCAGGTTGGCCGCGAAGAGCTGGCTGAGGATCTGGAGGACTTCGGGCTGCGTTGGCGCGTCGTCGGCGAGCTGGCCGCCGACGAGGTCCCAGGCTTCGCCGACGGTGCGCGAGCCGTCGAGCAGGCCGACGAACCGGTATGCCGGATCCGACAGGCGGTGGAACTGGTTGCCGGCCGGATCGCGGACGACGTACCAGCGTTCACCCCGGTAATACTGTCGCGAAATCTGCGCGGTCGGCCGCAGCCGGGGGCGCAGGTTGACGACGCGGTACCAGGACTCCGAAAACGTGGGGCGGAGGGCGAGAGACATAAAAAGTACTGAGGGCCAAGTACTGAGGGCCGCGAGATGAGTGAGACCACTCAGCACTCAGCGCTCAGCACTCAACACTTCCCTTAGATCCAAAGTTTCATCCGCACCCATTCCCACAGCCGGTGCGTGCCGTGCCAGATCAGGGGCTTCTTCTGCCAGTCGACGCGGGCCTCGCCTTCCTGGCCGGGCTGCCAGTTGGCGTCTTTCTCGTTGACCTCGGCGTAGATGCGGAAGACGTTCTTCGCCTCGCGCGCCTCGCCCAGCGGCACCAGACGCGTGACCTTGAACGAACGCTTGTCGTTCGGGTTCGACGTCGTCGCCAGAGACCCTTCCGAGCCCACCTTCACCATCTGGATGTCGCGTTCGTTGACGCGCAGCTCGGCGATGAGGTTGCCGCTGTCGCCCAGCGGGGCGATTTCCATCAGCTGGTCGCCTTCCTTCACCTCTGACTTCTCGCGCTCGGTCAGGTCGCCTTTGAGCACCGTGCCGGCGATCGGGGCGACGAGCTTGGAGCGGGCGATATCGTGATCGACCAACGCCACTTCACGCTTGAGCGACTGGGCCTTGATCTCGTGCTGGGCGGCCTGCGCGTCGTCGCGCGGGTCGTCGTTGTTGCGCTTCTCGCGGGCCTGTGCTTCCTCGGCGTACTGCTCGAGGAGGAACTTCTCGCGCTGCTCCAGCAGGCGGGTGGTGTCGAAGTCGAGCAGCGGATCGCCGGCCTTCACGGCTTGGCCGGGCTTGACGTAGACCTTGTCGATCTTGCCCGCGATCGGCGAGCTGACGAGCCGTTTGTTCTCGGGGACGAACTGGAACGGCGCCGACACGCGGTACATCGGCGACCACAGCGTCACGCCCAGCACCACGCCCACGATCGCGATGAAGATCACCTTCGCCAGCGTGTGACGCGGGCCGATGATGTACTTGCTGTTGTGCGTGAACGACTTGCCGATCTTCACCGGCAGCCAGCGGTCGTTCTCATAGCGGTCGTGGATCTGCGGCGCCAGCACCTCCGCCGTCACCGCCAGGCTGGTGGTGAGGTGGGGGGTAAGCTGCTTGCTGGGCGGATATTCGAGCGTCAGCACGCCGACGACTTCGTTTCGATGTCGCAGCGGGAGCGAGACGATCTTGTTGCCGTTTTCGAGGCGCGACAGCGCCATCGCGTGGCGGGTGATGTTGTTGGTGGTGTGGCCGGCCGGGTCGGGGTCGTACTGGACCAGTTCGGCCTGGTCGACGCACTCCTCCATCGCCTTGATGATGCTGACCGACAATTCCTGCTTGCGGTCGAACTGCTCGGTGTGGCTCATCGCCAGCAGCTTGACCGATCGCCACTTCACCCAGCCCAGGCTCACACGTGAGGCGCCGGTTCGGGTGACCATCTCGTTACAGACGTTGGCGGCGGCGCCGTTGAAGGTTTCGCCGTTGGCGAAGGCGGCGGCGCTTTGCAGCACGTCCTGATGACGCTGGGTGGTCTGGATCGCCTGTTCGTTGGCGCGCTTCAGCAGCCACAGGTCGAAGTAGCCGGCGACCAGGCGCATCGTTTCGAGGCGTTGCTGGGCGCGTTCCTGATCGCGGCAACGCGTGATGACGCAACTGGCGGCGACGAGCTGGTTGTTATCGCGGAGGAGGGTGACGAGGCAGAACTGCGGTTCGATCGATTCGTTCGGAGCGCCGACGTCGATGACGCCGTCTTTGCCCTGCTTGAGGCATTCGCCGACGATCTCGGTGAAGGCCTGCAACGCGGCGCGGCGGGTTTCCTCGTCGGACGAGTCCGGGCGGATGTGCGCGACGTTGCGCAGCTGCATGCCGCCTTCGGCCGGCTCGAGCAGGAAGCCGGCGGCCTCGGTGCCGTTGACGACGATCGCCTGCACGGTGAGCAGGTCGTTCATGAACTCACGGATGTCCGGGCCGGCCGCCAGCAGCTTGGCGACGAGGCGCGAACGCGTCATCGCCTGCTGCGCCTGCTCCTGTTCGCGCCGCCTCTGTTGCTCGGACCCGGAATTGGATTCAACGATCGTGGACACAAGTCACCTTCCAAGAGTTGTCGAGGGTCGAGTGAATGACACTTGCCTCATTCGACATTCACATCATTCGACATTTAACGGGCTGCCGTCTGGGACGCAGCAGGGATTTTGACTTCCATTTCGAGTCCCGTCGAGCGATTTTCCGGGTTTGCCATTTCCAGGCGAACCTCCTGCGTGCCCATCCGGGCGTCGGCGACGGGGTCGATCTTCACGATCGCCGCCTTCTTCCACTCGCCGCCCTTGTAGCGGACGTCCAGCTCCTGGCCCTTGCGCAAGCCCTGCACGACGTCGGTCGGCAGCGTCTTGATTTCGATGTAGAGCGGGTCGTTCTTCACGACGATCACCGACGGCTTGTTGATGTCGGCGACCTCGCCTTCCTTCTGCACGATCTTCTGGACGATGCCGTCGATCGGGGATTTGAGCGTCATGTACTCGACGCGGACTTCCTGAAGCTCTTTCTCGGCGACCTTGGTCTTCTCCTCGTGCTTGCTGACGTTCACCTCCGCCTCGGCGAGCTTTACCTCAAGCTGAGC
Source organism: Phycisphaerae bacterium (assembly GCA_037189665.1). Taxonomy (GTDB): domain Bacteria; phylum Planctomycetota; class Phycisphaerae; order Tepidisphaerales; family Tepidisphaeraceae; genus BPJO01. Next base: position 8,093 of record JBBCIV010000293.1, read on the forward strand.
GGATAGAAATTCAGACTCTGACAAGGCACGGTTATTATAAAGTTCGGTTTTGCGTTTCAGCTCGACGGTCTTGTTTTCCAACGCCGCCTGCTTGGCTTCGATGACCAGCCGACGGTCGGATTCGAGCGTAAGTGCTTCCAGGCGCTTCTGTTCGATGCGTTCGTCCTGCACCAGCAGCACCTGCCCAGCCTTGATCTGCTCGCCTTCGACGACGTTTACCTTGCCGATCAGGCCCTGATAGGGAAACGCCAGTTCACGGCGCGACGAAGGGGCCGTAACGGCGTTCTCAATGCGGTCGGTAGTGGTCTGCGCGACAACACAGGAGGCCGAAACCAGCACGGCGGCCATCGAGGCGGCGAAAAAGGATCGTAACACGTTGTGATTCCTCGTTTTAAGCGTCAAACTGTCCGTTGTTTTGTTTTCCGGACCCGCACAAACCCCTCCCAACCACATGCGAGACCCTTCTGTATAAAGTAACCGGCAACGGGGGTCAACGTTAAATGTCGCCCATGTTACCAGCCGTTGACAAACCCATCGGTGCAATTGACGACAGGGCTTTAGGTTAGATTTCGCCGATTCCGATAATAATTGTGGTGCTCCGCCCTGTTCGGGCCAGATTATCTGCTCTATCACCCCTGCCCACCTTGGAAAAGCCCATCATAATCAGTTGTTGGACGTTTTGCGAACACATTAGCGGACGCATCGGGCGGATTTAGGCTATCGCGGGGGAGCCAAAGTCAGTATGATTCACCCCCTTGCGGTCCTCAGACCGATAAGGTTGAAACGGCCTCGCCGGCCAAACGACGTGTGTCGCGATCCCGGCGTGGCAAAGACTTCACCGTGCGGCGATCTCGGCGTCTCCTGCTCCTCGGAGCAAGCCACGCCCCGCTCTATGCGGACGCCGCACCGAGGGTATAGCATGAAAGTCGATCCGCGTTTTCTCACGTCCGAAGGCCGTCAGGTATTCAACGGCAACGAGCTCCTCGTCAAAGGCTGCCTCGAAACCCCCGGCGGCGTCCATCTATTCTCGGGCTATCCCGGCTCCCCGGTCGCGACGTTCTTCGATACGCTTGGCGATATCCGTAACCTATTGATGAAAAACGGGATGCGGGCGTTCCAGGCCAACAACGAGGCCCTCGGCGCCGCCGCGCTGAATGGCTCGCAGATGGCGGGGCTGCGCGGGATCATCGCGTTCAAATCGGTTGGCCTGCACGTCGCCTCCGACGCCTTGGCGCTCGGCAACCTTGCCGGCCCGCACCCGGACGGCGGGGCGGTGGTCATCTCCGGAGACGACCCGTGGTGCGATTCCACCCAGGTGCCCGCCGATTCTCGATTTTTGTTCGAGCACCTTCGCATGCCGGTCGTCGAGCCGGGCTCGATCCAGGAGATGAAGGACTGGATCGCGCTCTCGTTCGAGCTCAGCCGTCGGGCGTCGCTTTACGTCGGCTACATCGTTACCACCACGCTTGCCGATGGCGGGGGCACGGTCACGTGCAGCCCGAACGACTATCCGAAGGTCAACATGAACCAGCAGATGGACATGGAGACCGCGTCCATCGACCTTGAAAAAGTGCTCCTCCCCCCGCGCACCTGGCTGCGCGAACTGGAAATGCCCGGCCGGTTGAAAAAGGCCAACGAAATCGCCCGCGAACTGGGCCTTAACAAGATTTACCCCGCCGCTGGCAATGATCTCGCGCCGATCGGCTTCGTCACCACCGGCATGGGCAAGATCTACCTCGAACAGGTGCTTGCCGACGCCGGCCTGACCGGCGTCTTCCCGATTCTCAACTACGGCATGCCGTACCCCGCGGACATCGAAGTCCTCCGCGAGTTTGCCGGCCTGTGCCGCACGATGATCGTCATCGAAGAGCGCCGCAGCTTCCTCGAAAAAAACCTGCGCGACGAACTGTTCAAGTCGTTGAGCGTCGAAGAGGCCACGGCCCTCTCCGCCCGGCTTTTCGGCAAAACCTTCCCGGGCAACGCCCCGGGCATTCCCGAGACGCGCGGGCTTAACCCGTCGGCGCTCGCCCAGATCATCCTGCCTCTCATTCAGCGGACCGATGAGGTGCCGGCCCACCTCCGCAACGGCAACATCAGCGCCGTGCTCGACCTGATCCGCCAGACCGGCAAGCGCAAGCTAGAGGTTGTCGGCGTGGTATCGTCCAGCGCGACGGAGGCCGTTCACTCGTGCGGATCACAACAACCTGCGGATGACGATCGCGTGCTGGCGCGCCTTCCCACGTTCTGCCCCGGCTGCCCGCACCGCGACAGCAGCGCGGCGCTCTTGGAACTTCGCAAGAATCTCGCCGACCCGGAATACATGCAGCGCTATCACAAGCGCGGCCCCGTCGATCTGGTCGCGCATGGCGATACCGGCTGCTACACCATGCTGATGTTCCCGCCCACCGAACCGCTCATGCACAACTACAGCGGCATGGGCCTCGGCGGCGGGACGGGGTCGGGCATCGACGCGTTCATCAAGAACAAGCAGATCGTCTTCATGGGCGACGGCACGTTCTTCCACTCCGGCGCCGTCGCGATCAGCCATGCGATCAAGAGCCGCCAGGACATCACCTTCATCATCCTGGAAAACGGCACCACCGCGATGACCGGCCACCAGGAGCACCCCGGCACCGAGAAAGACGTGCTCGGCAACGAAACCCCCATCCAGCGCATCGAGCCCATCGTCCGCGCGATGGAGGCCGACAAGCATCATCCGCTCCACGTCGTCCGGATGAACCCGGAAGACCGCAGCAAGTATTACAACACGCTCGAGAAGACCATCCTCAGGAACGGCGTGAAGGTCGTCATCGCCGACAAGGAGTGCGGCATCACCTATCACCGCCGCAAGGGGCGCGAGGAGCGCGCGGAGATCAAGAAGCACGGCTTCCTGCCGAAGAAGACGCACATGAACGTCACGCACGAGGTCTGCGAGCACTGCCTCCAGTGCACCAAGCAGACCGCGTGCCCCGGCCTTACCATCATCGATACCGATTACGGCAAGAAGGTCGACACCGACCTCACCTGGTGCGTGAACGACGGCGCCTGCGAACGCGTGCAGGCCAGCAACGAGTACGGCACGCACGTGAAGCCCTGCCCGAGCTTTGAGCAGGTCACCATCGTCCGCAAGAAGCGCAAGCGCTACCTGCTGCCGAAGATGGACCTCGCCAAGCTTCCCACGCCGACTTGGGCGCGCGACATGTCGAAGGAAGGATCGGCATGGCGCGCCCACCTCAGCGGCGTGGGCGGCATGGGCATCGGCCTGGTCAGCGCGATCCTCGTTCGCGCCGGCCACTCCGAAGGCTACGACGTCGCCTTCTGCGACAAGAAGGGCCTCGCCATCCGCAATGGTGGCGTCTACGCGCAAGTGACGTTCGTACGGCATGGGCAGTTCAGCGACCACGTGAAGGGCGCGGGCCTCATTCCATACGGAAAGGCCGACTGCCTCATCGGCATCGATATCCTCGAGGCCGCCCGCGCGGTGGACCCGCGCGAGAGCTTCCGCATCGCCTCGCCCGATCGCACCGGCGCGGTGCTGAACACGCACAAGCAGGCGACGACCACGCTGCTTCTGGGTCAGAAGGATTTCGACACCAGGAAGATGCAGGACAAGATCGCCGAGCAGTGCGTGGCCGAGAACGTGTTTGCCCGCAATCTGTCGGAACTGTGCGAGCAGCGCCTCGGCAGCAAGCAGTTCGTCAACATCATGATGTTGGGCGTGGCGTGGCAGATGGGCCTGATTCCGGTGTCGTTCTCGTCGATCGCCTGGGCGATCAAGGACACCGTCAAGCGCGGCCACCGCCAGAACATCAAGGCCTTCAACATCGGCCGCAAGATCGCGTTGGAGCCGCGCGTGTTGCCGGCCCGCCCCGAGCCGCGGACGTGGCAGCAACTGCTCACGCAGAAGACCAAGATCCTCCGCAAGACCGTCTCGCGCGGCGCGTTCCTGGCCAAGAAGCTCGAACAGCTTTGCCACATCGCCACCGCGCAGATGCCGCAGTTAAGCGAGCAGGGCAAGTTCGACCTGTGCCTGCGCCTCTACGACCTGATCCAGTACGAATCGGCCGCGTACGCCAAGCGTTACGTCGATCTGGTTCGCACGGTCTACCGCCGCGACTGCGCCGACCAGAAGTTCGCCGCCACGCACGCCGCGATCTGGAATTTGGCGAAAGTGATGCTCATCAAGGACGAGCCCTACGTCGCCTACCTGCTGACGCGGTACGAAAAGAAGGTCCGCGACATGCAGAAGTTCGGCGTCGACGAGGCCAACGGCGACACCATCGTCTACCGTCACCATACGAGTCCTGAGTTTCCGATCGGGAAGTATCGCCTCCGTCTGAAGATCACGACGACGGACTGGATGCTGAACATCATGAAGAAGCTCAAGGCCCTGCGCAAGCTCCCCGGCTGGCACCGCCGTGAGGTGGAGTTCCGCGAGTGGTACGTTGGCCTGCTGTCCCGCGTGCAACTTGACACGCAGGAGAGCTACGAGCGTGCCATCCGCATCCTGAACTGCCCGGAAATGGTGAAGGGCTACCGCGAAGTGCGCTATCCCACGATGGACGCCGCCCGCGCGACGGTGGAACACGAATTGGCGCAATCGCCGAAGCTCGAGGCCAGCATCAACCACGACGTCGTGCGGCCGCGCCGTGACGAGGAATCATCGGTCAACTCGATGAACTGATGCTGGCGTACCGCGGTTTCGGCAAATCAGAGCCTTTGCCGTTCCAGCACTTCGAATGTCGCTTTGATATCCGGTGCGGTTCCTTTGCAGCGGAAGCCCCAGAGGTGACCTTTCGGCAGTGCCTCGGTCACGCGTTGCGCGCGTAGGTGAACGTACCACGACGGCTGATCCGTCACCGTTCCGTATCCGCCCGCGATATCGCTCGGGTCGACGCGCGTCCACCCGCGGCCGTCGATCCACACCATTGCCCACTCGTGGTAAGGATTGGTTCGCTGCGTGCCAGGATCGACCAAAAAGCCGCCGCATGCCAGTGCCGGGATGCCGCGTGCCCGGCAGAGCGTGACGAACAGATCTGTGTATTCCGAGCAATCGCCTTTGCCGCGTTCGAGCGCTTTCACCGCGCCGTGATCGTCGTAGTCATCCTGGCCGCGATGGATTCGGCTTTGGACGATTTGTTGAACCTGCTGCAATGTCTCGATCGTCGATCCGCCGTGGATCGAGTTGGCCAGTTGAACGATCTTCGGGTGTTGCGATTCGAGGTATTCCTCCGGCGACGTCGTTACCTTCCTCATCCGATCGGACAGCACTGGCGGCGCGTCGCCGTGCAGTTGAGAATGGAAAGACGTGGGATGAAGGTCGAGCGTGGCGGTGACGGTCAGCGCAATAGTGGACGGAACTCGCTCGAAGTAGAAGCGCGCGTAGGAATCGCCGCGATCGTTGACGATGTCGGTGGGCGGATGGCTGAATTCCATCGAGTCCAACCGCTGCCACCCTTCACGATTGCGAGGCACATTGCAGAGAAAGACGAGCTTCTCCGTGCCGGGAGTCGGCTTGAGAAAGTATGTCCAACGCACCGTCGTGCGGAGGGAGGCCTGCCGCTCCGGCGCGGCAGCGCCCATTCCCAGCAACCCCAGAACGCACCCCAGCCCCGCTATCAGACGCTTGGATTCCATATGATTTCTATCGTCTCTTCCTCAAGGCGACGATAGATCGGATCGACACGCAACGGCACGTGTTATCGCCGGCCTATAATGGAGTTATGAAGGCCTGGCTTCTCCCGCAACTCGGTTCGATCGACCTGTTGTCGCTGTCCGACATGCCCGACCCCACGCCCGGCCTCGGCGAGGTGGTGCTGGATTTGGAGTTCGCCGCGCTCAATCCTGCCGATCGATACTTGGCAGAGGGCGCCTACCCTGCGCGCCCCTCTTTTCCCCACATTCTCGGCCGGGATGGTATCGGACGCATCTGCGCGATCGGCGAGCACGTCCACGGCTGGAAGGCGGGGGATGAGGCCGTCATCCTGCGATCGGAGATCGGCGTTTCCCGCGCCGGCACGTTCGCCGAGCGCGTGTCGGTGCCGGTCGAATCGCTTGTGAAGCCGCCCGAAACCTGGTCGCGCGAACAGGCAGCCGGCGCAACGCTCGTCTACCTCACCGCATGGCAGGCCCTTACGCAGTGGGGCGACCTGCCGCCGTCGGCGGTGCTCATCACCGGCGCATCTGGCGGCGTGGGCGTGGCGTCGATCCAACTGGCCAAGGCGATGGGGCACACGGTTATCGGCCTCTCTCGGGGCGAATCCAAGCGGCAACCGTTGCTCGACCTTGGCGCCGATGTCATTCTCGATCCGAACGACACCCAATGGCGAAAGCAGGTCAGGCAATTCCTCGGCGAAAAACGCGTCGACCTCGTCATCGATAATATCGGCGGCCCGCTCTTCGGCGAGCTGATCGACACGCTCGGCATGTGGGGCAAGGTCAGCGTTGTGGGACGCTTGGCCGGACCGACGCCGCAGTTCAATACGTCGACGCTCTTCTTCCGCCGCCTTCGTATCGGCGGCGTCGCCGTCGGCACCTACACGCCTGCGGAATCTCAAGCTGCCTGGACCTCGGTCACCGAAACCCTCCACCGCGCCAACGCCGTTCCCCAGGTAGACCGTGTCTTCCCCTTCGACGACCTCCCGGCCGCCTTCGCCCGTCTTCGCGAAGGCCCGCTGGGCAAAGTTGTCCTTAAAGTGCGATAAAGCCGGGTGAATGTCGCGTCTCGCCTGGCTTGGCGATGTTGGAGTGCATCGGCATTGCTGGATTTACGGCGTGCGGGAGACGTTCAAGAAGGGCGGCGGAAATCCAGTTCAGTTGGGGAGGCGATGGGTCGATAAGTGCGATGGGGGAGCTTTACGTGGAGATGGTGCCGTGCTGAGCAAATCGAGCCCTGTTTATCTGGCCATTCCGAACGCGCAGAATAAGCGATTGTTGCATGAGGGCCGTGTCCTGGAGGTGGACGGGCGGCGGGTGGTGATCGAGTTTGACGACGTGATCACGCCGCCGTCGGGGATCGAGGTGTTGTTGTTCGCCGAGGTCCGCGGGAAGTTCTTCCAGCAGGGCGCGACGGTCACACAGCAGCGGCAGGATATGCCGCGCACCACCATCGAGTTCCATACCGTTGGCGATCCGGTCTCGGCCGAGCAGCGGGGGAGCTATCGCACGAGCGTGGTTGCCTGGAAGATCCCGGTGAACGTCGATAAGTTCGTCGGCTGCCAGTTGGCTGACGTCAGCCCGGAGGGCATCGGCATCATCAGCCCGAAGCCGCTGGCCGTCGGCACGACGGTCACCATTGGCCTCGATTTTGATGGCCACGTCATCGCGGGGCAGTTTCGGGTGCAGACCGCCAAGATATTGCCTAACGGATCGATTCGTTTCGGGCTCTTCGTCGCCGATGGTCGCAGCCCCATCCGCGACCAACTCCAGCGGCTTTCCGGGCACGTGCAACGAGCGCAGCTCAAACGCATCAGCGGGGCAGCATAACACCCTTCACGCGAGCGCAAGCGATCGCTCTATAACGCTTCAACCGAAGACAGAAAATCCAGGATCAGCGCGTTTGCCTGCGCGCTCTGCTCGTCGTGCGGAAACGCCTTGGCGTTGGGCACGACGTCGAGCCGCTTCTCCTTCGACCACTGCCCGCCGCGGAACCAGTCGGTCGTTGGCAGCGGCATCAGGTCCTCTCCGGCGATCACCTGTACCGGGCTGCGCGAGTAGGGCAGCCAGTTGGCCAGGTCGGTGTCGAAATAGCCGCACAGCAGGCTGATGTGCGCCATCATCTTGTTCGGCTCGTGTGCCTCCACGAACAATTGTTTAATCTTCGATCGTGGCACGCGCTTGGGATCGTGATAGTTCTCGCGAATCCAGAAATCGAGCCCTTCGTCTGACGAGTCCACCTCGTAAATGCTGTATCCCGCCGCCAGCGTGCCGAGGAAGAAGTTGGCGAATCGGTCCGCCAGTCCCGGCACCTCTCGATAGCGGTCCTTGGTCGTCGGCGATAGCAGGATCAGCGACCGCACGACGGGGTCGTCGTAAACCCCCATCCGAGCGGCGACGCCACAGCTCACGCCGCTGGCGACGATGTGCGCGGGCTCGCCGATCACATCCTTGGTGAAATCGCGAAGGATGTGCTGGTGCATCTGCGTGTTGTGGCTGATGCGGGGTACGTCCGACTGCCCGAAGCCCAGCAGGTTAATGGAGTAGACGGTGTGCGATTGTTGCAGCGCGCGCACGTTCTGCGCGTATTCGTCGTGCGATGCGCCGGGATAGATCCCGTGAACCAGCAGCACTGGTTCGCCGAACCCCCGGCGGTCATAGGCGATCACGCCGCGAGGGGTTGAGTATTCATGCAGAGACATGGTTGGCGGCTTCCGAAGCGTAAAGCTGTTTCACGGAGTCGCGGAAGAGGACGATCATCGTAAACACTCCAAGGGCGGTTCCGATGGGTATTGATAAGCAATCGATGGCGGCAATGACAATACAAAATGTCCGGCGCTTGTGTTTCTTGAGGCAGAAGCCGGAGTAGACGTTCAGAACGCCGATCGTCCACCCGATCAGCATTGCGCAGCCGCCGGCGCCGACAAACAGCCAGCCGAACTCTGGGGGAATGTCCTGATTCGAGTTGGACCCAGACGCGAGCGATCCGTTCAGGATCGCGATGCCCATCCCGATGTGAATGATGAAGATAAACGAGAACGCGATGCTCAACCCGCCCCAGATCCAGTGAAAGATCGCCAGCAGGTTGAGGTGCTGAAGGTCGTTTGATTGCGCCGGCGGAGCGTAGGGGATCGGTGCAGGGGTGTTCGACATGCGCGAGGTCCCTCCTGTGGGGTTAACGATAGCCCACCTATTGGAATCGCTCCTGAATCGAGAGGCAAGCCGTGTTGATGCGACGCGCGCGCTATACCCGCTCGGCGGCGACCAGATCTTCGTAGGTTTCGCGGCGGCGGATGACCTTGTAGGTGTCGCCGTCCACCAGCACCTCGGGCAGGCGCGGGCGGTTGTTGTAGTTGCTGCTCATCGCGAACCCGTACGCGCCCGCGGTGAACACCGCCAGCAGGTCGCCGCGCCGGGTTTGCGGGAGGGGGCGATCCTTGGCGAGGTAGTCGCCGCTCTCGCAGATCGGGCCGACGACGTCCACCACTTCGCCATCGACGGGCTGGATCGACTCGTCGCGCTTCGCGATCACGTTCTTCGGGTCCGGCTTCACCGGCCAGACGAAGTGATAGCTCTCGTACAGCGTCGGACGCAAGAGGTCGTTCATCCCCGCATCGACGATGACGAACTTCTTCGCCCCGCTTTCCTTGCGATACAGCACCTGCGTCAGCAGTACGCCGGCGTTGCCGACGATGTATCGGCCGGGTTCCAGCGCGATCCTGTACGGCTTGCTTTGCAAGAGCGGGATGAGCGCCTTGGCGTGCTCGGTGACGGGCAGCGCCTGCTCGGGGTTCTTGTAGTTGACCGCGAACCCGCCGCCGAGGTCGAGCCAATCGATCTTGTGGCCCTTCGCGGTCAGGCGGTCGATGAACGCGGTGACCTTCGTCACGGCGTTCACGTACGGTTCGATTTCGTACACCGGCGAGCCGATGTGGATGTGCACGCCGCCGATGCGCAGGTGCTTGAGGTCCCGATAGCGTTCGAAGACTTCTTCCGCGCGGTCGATATCGACGCCGAACTTGTTGCCCTTGCGGCCGGTGGTGGTCTTGGCGTGCGTCTTGGCGTCCACGTCCGGGTTCACGCGAAGCGCGCCGATCGCCTGCTTGCCCAGCGACGCCGCGACACGATCGACGTTTTCGATCTCGGCCTCGGACTCGAGGTTGAACGCCGCGATGCCCGCGTTGATCGCGTCGGCGATCTCGCGGTCGGTCTTGCCGACGCCGGCGTAGATCATCTTTTTCGGGTCGCCGCCTGCCTGCATGGCGCGGTACAGCTCGCCGCCGCTGGTGACGTCGAAGCCCGAGCCCTGTTCCGCCAGCACGCGGCAGAGGTTGATGTTGCCGCACGACTTGATCGAGAAGCAGATCGTCGGGTTCAGCGGCGCGAACGCGTTCTTCACCTGGTTGAAGTGGTGCAGCAGCGTAGCCTTGGAGTAGACGTAAACCGCCGTCCCGACTTCCTGTGCGATCTTGCTCGCGGGGACGTTTTCACAGTAAAGCTCGCCGTTCTTGTAGTTGAAGAAATCCATCGTGACGTTTCCGTTCTAGGTGCTGCTGAAAAGACGAAACATCGTATCCCAATCGGGGGTGCGTGTCATCCAAGCAGGCCGGCGGCACGGGTCGGGTGAACC
>JBBCIV010000294.1:0-23561 GCA_037189665.1 Phycisphaerae bacterium
GGTAGACGACGTTCGCTCGACGCTCGCCGGGTTAAAGTGAGTATTAATGTCCCCGAAAGAAAAGGAAGACCCGAACACGAGCACCGTTGTGGTGACGCCAAAACGTGATGACAACATCTGATTTTCTCTCCTGCCCAGACAAAAAATCCCACTCTGAAGGCGCATCCCACTGCGCCTTCAGTCTCTGGTCAGCCCGCATTCGAAACGAAAGCTTCCCCGTTGCAGGGAAGGGCAAGAAGGTCAAATTGTCGCCTGCGCGTGGCCGTTCTGCAACAGCAAAAGGACGTCATGCTGCAAAAGATGGACTATTACGCAGGTGAAATTGAGGCGATGCGTCAGTCAACGACGCGTACCCGCTGTTTCGGCTCGGTCAGCGACAGCAAAAACGCTTTCAAATCGGCGATTTCCTGGCGGGTCAGCTTCAGCGGCTTCAGCAGGTGCGACTTGGTCGGAAAAAGCGGGTCGTCCTTGAATCGTTCGGCCCGCTTCAGCGTCGGCATGCCGGCGTTATACAGGTTAAGCACGCCGTCGAGTTCGAACAGGCCGTTGTGCATGTAAGGCCCCGTACGCTCGATATTTCGGAGCGTGGGGGTGCGGAATGCGCCGACGTCTTTCGGGTCTTTGGTGATCTCGTACCGCCCGAGGTCCTGCAGCTTGCGGCCGTAGTAGCTCAGGCCGACGTCGTGGAAGAGATTGTCGGTGAAGTTCGGGCCGTGGTGGCAGTTCATGCAGCCGGCCTTGGTGCGGAAGAGGTGCAGGCCGCGGATCGCGTCGTCCGTCAGCGCGTTGCCCCGGCCGCGGAGGAACAGGTCGAACCGGCTTCGCCCGCCGACCACCGTGCGTTCGAAGCAGGCGATGGCCTTGGCGATGCGGTCCATGTCGATGGTGTCGTCGCCGAACGCCTTCTTGAACATCGGGGCCAGTTCCGCGTCTTCCTGCACGCGCTTGACCACCACCTCCGGGTCGGCGTGCATTTCGTTTTCGGCAACGATCGGCCCGAGCACCTGGTCTTCCAGCGAATCCGCCCGGCCGTCATGGAAAAGCTTCGGCGAAAAGGCCGTGTTCATGATCGTCGGGGCGTTGCGCTTGTTGAGCTGGCGATCATGGCCGAACGACGCCGTGATGCCGTCGCCCCAGCCGAGTTCGGGATTGTGACAAGACGCGCAGGCGAACTGCCCGCTGCCCGACAGCTTGGGCGAGAAGAACAGCTCGCGGCCGAGATCGACTTTCTCTTTCGAGTAGGGATTGGATTCCGGATGCTCCACCGGCGGCAGAAGGCCGAGTTCGATCACCTTTACGGCGGCATCGACTTCCGCAGCAGGCCATTGATCGGGCGACTTTTCGTACGCCGCCCGCAATTCGGCGGCGAGGGCTTTCAGCTCTGCGTCGCTCATTATCACCGGCTGGGTGCTGGCGGGCCCGGTGGTCGGAGCATCTTCGTCTTGGGCGTTCAGCCGCTGAACGAATACGATCGTCAGCATGACGAGCGCGAGAATCAGAAGTGGCGATCGCCACGTCCTGCCCATTTTCACGTTCTTCTCGGCGCGCACGGATGCTCCTGAGACTGAATTTCATTTGACTTGAGACGGAGTCTCATTATAACGATGCTTCATTCTTAGAGGAAATGGAGAGATTTGCAATGATTCGCAACCCGCGCCTTGTCGCCCTCGCCAGTCTCGGCTGCGCCACGCAATTAGCCTTTGGCATCGATAATGTCTTTGAACTTGTCGATGGTGCTAACGCCACTAATGGTAAAAACATAGCGTCGTTCGGCTACAAGCCCGATCTGGACGGCGCCGGTCCCGACGTAGAGACTTTTTACGTGGCTGCGTACGGTGTCTCCCCGTTTGATACCAGCAATTCGGTCTTTAGGAAGGTGACCGGAGTGGGAGGAACGGTTGTCTCCACAGCACTCGTATCTGAAGCCCAGCAACGCTACTTCTATACCAATGGCATTCCCGACTGGAAAATCGCCGGCACAGTCGCGCCGAGCGGTTTCATGCTCAATCCAGTGCAGATCGGTAGTATCGCACCTTACAGCAACGCATGGCTTATCGATGGCGTCACCGTTCAAAACGCCGCCAGCCAAGCGCAGCCCGCATCGTCCGACCGCGTCAGCCGCTACTCGTTGCAGCCCGTACAGAGCGTTCCGGTTTTCGACGGCGACGGCAACCAGACCGGCGTCGATAACAGCGACGCGCTGGTGCAGCTAAGCAACGTGCTTAATCTCTCCGATTTTCAGAGCGCAGCCAGCACGACTTCGACCGCCATGAACTGGATCCGCCAAGGCGCCTGGTCGAGCGATGGGCAGTCGATCTATCAAGTTGACGCATCCGCCAATTTCGGTGGCGTGTGGAAGATCAACCCGCTGGGTGGCGCGCCGGTGCGGATCGTTACCGCAAGCTTGGCGGTCAGCAATGGTGAAATTGCCGTTCTGCCGCAGGGAGGTGGGGTTGATCGTATTCTCCTCCGCGGAAGCCAAGCCCCGAACAATGGCGGCATCAACTACGTCGACTACTCTGGAGCCACCGTTACTGACAACGCTGACGTGCGTGCTTTCGTAGAGGCCGCCGATCTAATCAAATTTCTTGATCGTCCCAGCGGGACGCCCAACATATCGTCGATCACCACCGATGCCGCAGGCAATGTCTATTTCCTTGACACTACCGCCGATGTCATCGTGATGCGCGATACCTCCGGCCGGCTCATCAAGGTGACCACGCGCGATGAGGTTTCCGACGTCAAGGGTGAAACCGCCCATGGTGGTTGGCTTCGCCTGCAAACTCGCCAAGTGGCCGCCCCCGGCGGGACGGCCACGCAAGTGATGTTCATGGATTCTAACTATGACGCCGTTATGGGCGCCACAGTTCGAAACCCAGGCGACTTTAACGCGGATGGCATCGTCGACAGTGTGGACAAGTCACTCTTTCTGTCCAATCTCTCGCAACGCGGCGTGGACGTAGGCGTCAGCACGTACGATCTCAACGGCAATAAAACCGTCGACTGGAAGGACGTGAAGATTCTGCAAGGCTTCCTTGGCTTCTCAGACGGCGACGCTAACCTCGACGGAATTGTCGATTTTTCCGATCTCAACATCGCTCGTGACAATTACTACCCCACATTCGGAAAGACTGACTCAACGTGGGCCGAGGGTGATTTCGCCAGCCTCGATCCTACCGCAGATATTTACGCAGCCAATGCGAGCGATGCCAACCGCGTGGATCTTGTCGATCTGTACGTGTTGGCCGCCAACTGGGGGCTGTCGCCGCTGACCCTGCAGGACATCGATGATGCCGGCTACACAGGCGTGTTCCGCCAAGACGTGATCACCGCATTCAATGTGCCGGAGCCGGCAGGTTTAGCTTTGGTTGCAGCTTTGGCATCGGTCGTCGGGCGTCGACGCCGGAGTTGATAGGTATGTGCCTACGCGGCAGTCGAAATGGTCGCAGCAGCCATTACGCAGCATTCACGCTCCTGGAGTTGCTAATCGTACTTGCGATTATCGCTGTGCTGATTAGCCTGCTCCTCCCGGCGCTCAACTATGCTCGCGAACAGGCACGCTGGGTGAATTGCAAGAGCAACCTGCAGCAGATCAACAACGCGCTGCGGATGTATGCTAATGACTTTCGCGACCGTTACCCCGACGCCCAGACGACCGGTAACTTCGCCTACCGCATGGCGCCTGGAAGGCGGACCGCCAACGACCCCGGAGCACTACCTGAGGTGTACGGCTTGGCTGCCGTGTTGCACGGCGTGAAGCCGGGCGACAATCTTTGGCAATCGTTGCCCAAGCCCGTTTACATTTCGGGAAGGAGTAACGTGTGGGTGTGCGCTGGCGCGTCAGATTACCTGAGGTCGACGGGCAGCACGTATGCTTTCAGTATCGCAGGTGGTCTCGCGCAGTGGACTAGCGGCGATCGCTCCAAGCGTGCCGACAACTTGGTTGTCTGGGAGAACTACACGCTGCACCCCGGCCTAAGCGGCTTCCGCGGGCCGTTTGGCAGTTACAGCATCCCGTCGGCGAGTCGCGTTTATCCTCATCGCTTCCGCAAGCAGGGCAAAGGCGCCGTGATCGAGCTCTATCTGGGCGGCTACGTCGATATCCGAATCATCAACTAGTGTCGCGGACTCCACACGTCCGTCAAACGTCCGCCACAAAAAGCCGATCTATGACTTTCATTGAGTTTGGGAACTCTCGGCCCGCACGGGTTGCCGTTGACAGATGCGAAGTTGTGGTTGTGGGTTGAGGGGGTCAGTGTGCTCGCGCTGGTTCAGCGGCCAACCAGTGTGTCGAGGTCAGGGTTGGCGGAGCAGAACAACCGCTCGACCGCCTCGGCGGCGGTATAGTGGGTGAAGCCGTTTTGGGGGGCGGGGTCGGTGGCGCCGATCAGGGTGATCAGCACGCTGATCCCCAGTGCGATGCCGGCGACCGTCCAGACCAGCCCGCTATGTCTGCGACGCAGCCAGGCGCCGCTGAAGAGCATCAGCAGCGGCAGCATGGCCACCATGCCTGGGGCGGCGAAGCTCAGTTGCACCAGGTCGACGCGGATCGTCATGCGGATCATCAACTGCAGCACGATCGCCGCCAGCACGCCGCCGGCGATCCACTTCAGCACGCCGGTCCAGTGGCGGTGCAGCACCATCAGCAGGCCGGCTGCGGCGATGACGAGCGCTGGAAAGTGGCTGAAAATGCCGTGTGTGCCGATCGTGAACACGATCAGCCGGTTCAGCCCGCGTCCGATGGCGACCCAGAGGGAGGCATCGACGGGCTCGATGTCGTCGAGGCTCGATCCGACCAAGACCGGCGCGGCATTCGCGGCGAACTGCGAGGCGTGCAGGCGCGGCGGAAGGACGTCGCCGGTGATGGCGGTGTTGATCGAGGTGTGCAGCACGAGCGGCGCCGCCGCGCCCGCGATGACGAGCAGGACGCCGATGAATCGCACGCGTCCCGGCAGCCGCAGCGCCAGCACGACCAGCGGCAATAAGGGAAGCATCCACGCCGAGTTGGGCTCGATCGTCGCCGCCAGCGCCGCGCAGAACCCTCCGCCGGCGAGCCAGCCGACCGCGAGCATCGGTTTTTTCGCCGCCGCGATGTACCACACGCTCGTCGCCGCCGCCGTCACCAGCGCGGCGGCCAGCGCGTGGGGCATCAGGATGACGCTGTAACTGAACCATCCCGTCGCCAACACGCTGGAGACGGCGATCAGCATCCGCCACCACCGGCGAAGTTCGAACGAGCGGGCCATACGATAAATCAGGCCCGACGCCAGCGCCGTGGGCAGCGTGATGGCGAAGAAGATCAGCAGGTATTCGAAGAGGACCGGGTTTTCATCAAGGGTGATGCCGGCCCGCTCGATGACGTAGCCGACGCTCGCCAGCACGACGGAGAACACGGGCGCGTCGGCCGAGAAGAACGTCTTGCCGTTGTGATAGACCGCCTCGGCGTTACGGATGCGGGCCGGATCGATCGCCAGCGAGTGATGCCGCAGCACCGAGCGGACGGCCTCCAGCGTCATCGCCTCGCGATCGGTGGTGCCGGCGGGCGCAAACAGGGGGCGGATCAGCGGGGCCGCCAGCAGCAGCACCAGCACCGGCCCGGCGATCGCCCAGGGGCGCACCACGGGCGCCTCGCGGCGGTTTGCCTTCCATCGTTCGAACCAACCCATTGCCGCAAAACGATACCGGCTGAGGCCGAATTTGCCCAATTCACCCGCTTTCGATGGCTTGCGCCTGCTTTTCCAGGCAGGGCATTTCGATCAGTCGTGGGGTGACGGGGGGCCTTCGAGTAGCTCGAGGAGGTCGTTTGCCGCGAAGTTTGTCGCAACGTCGGCGGCGCAGTGGCCGCTGCGATCGCGGTGGAATGGGTCGGCGCCGCGTCGCAGCAATAGTCGCACGCTCTCCTTTTGGCGGGCGGCGACGGCGTGCATGAGAGGTGTCCAGCCGTGATGATTTGCCTGGTTGATGTCTGCCCCGGCGTCAAGCAGGCGGTTGATGCCGTGGAGGTTGCCGGCGCGGGCGGCGTATGACAGCGCCGAGTTGCCGAGGGAGTCGGTCGCGTTGATAGGCGTTGAACCGAGGTGGCGCTCAAGTGCGATAGGGTCGGATTCGCTGGCGGCGAGAATCATCAACTCGGCTGAAGTGGGGGGCTGTACCCACCAGTGCAACAGCATTGCGCCGAGCACCGCCACCCCGCCGACGGTGGCAAACATAAGCATTCGAACGATGAACTGCGTGGGACCCGCCATTGCAACCCCTGTCTGAAGGCCAATTCATACACCCTCTTCGGGCGAGAATGCAACACGAATTGACAGGCTTCCCTCCATTTCTGCAACCGGCGCACTTCATTTTTGCATAAAGTAACGATTGTCCGCGGAGGCGCATTTACATGTCGAGTCAACAAGTTGTTATTGCAGAAGAGTTTATCTACGAGGCCGCTCCGTTTCCGTCCTGTCATGCGGCGACGCTGGCGGAGGTTCGGGACGGCATTCTGGCGGCGTTTTTCGGGGGGACGCACGAGCGGCATCCGGACGTCTGCATCTATACCGCTCGGCGCGTGGACGGCCGCTGGGGCGAGCCGGTGAACGTCGCCCATGGGGACGGCCAGCCGACGTGGAACCCGGTGCTGTTTCGCCCGAAGAACGGGCCGTTGATGCTGTTTTACAAGGTCGGCCCGAATCCGCGGGAATGGTGGGGCATGGTCAAGACCAGCG
Organism: Phycisphaerae bacterium; assembly: GCA_037189665.1. Taxonomy (GTDB): domain Bacteria; phylum Planctomycetota; class Phycisphaerae; order Tepidisphaerales; family Tepidisphaeraceae; genus BPJO01. The sequence goes on from JBBCIV010000294.1 coordinate 6,711, forward strand.
ACGACGACGGCCGAACGTGGTCGGACGCGGTGCGCCTGCCCGACGGCATCCTCGGGCCGATCAAGAACAAGCCGATCCAGCTCGCCAACGGCGACATTCTCTCGCCGACCAGCATCGAAGGCGTCGCCGATCCGAGCGACGACGGCCTGGCGTCGGCGGGAGCGACGACGGCAGATTCTGAGCCGAAGAAGAAGACGGGTGTTTCGGGTTGGTTTGTGTATTTCGAGCGAAGCACCGACGGCGGGCAGACGTGGACGAAGACGCCGCTGGTTCAGCAGCCGGACGGCGTGAAGGCGATCCAGCCCAGCCTTCTCACCTATCCCGACGGCCGCCTGCAGGCGATCGGACGGACGAAATCGGCCCGGCTTTTCGAAACGTGGTCAAGCGATCAGGGGCACACTTGGTCGCCCATGAAACTGCTGGACATCCCCAACTGCAACAGCGGTACGGATGCGGTTACTTTGCAGGATGACCGCCAGCTTTTGATCTATAATCATTCGGCGACGGAGAAGGTTCGATACCCGCTGAACGTGGCCGTTTCGGCGGACGGAAGGCATTGGTTTCCCGGTCCGGTTCTCGAGGTCGAACCGCCGGGGCAATACTCGTATCCGGCAGTCATCCAGAGCGCCGACGGCATCGTGCACGTGGCGTATACCTGGAAGCGATTGCGGATGAAGTATCAGGCCATCGACCCTGCCCGCCTCCAGCTGTCAAAAAGTGCAATCACGGCGACGATTTAGGCACGAACGGTTAGGAATATCCCGAAAAACCAGAGCGAATCGAAGGTTGCGCAAACTTGTAAGAATCTTCCGCAAGGTTGCAACAGCGTCGTCGGAGGGGCTGGGTAATGTAATGGAGTCAGCATGAGCGATTGGCCGCTCATGCAGTACGGATCAGCCCTGAGATACACGTCACCCTGATCTCAGGCGTCTAGCGCGGCTTCGGAGGTTAGTCATGAACGCGGTTGCGTCTTCTCATCGTAAAGCGAAAGGGTTCACGCTGGTTGAACTGCTTGTCGTCATCGGCATCATCGCCTTGCTCATCAGCATCCTGCTGCCGAGCCTGAACAAAGCCCGCGAGGCGGCCAAGTCGGTGCAATGTCTGAGCAACCTGCGCCAGATCGGCCAGGCGACGATCATGTTCACCGCTGAACGCAAGGGCTGGCTGCCCGGCCGTGGCACGAAGAACCTGAACGGATATGATTCCAGTGGCAGGCCTCGCAGTGGCGGCGGTACCGTTGATGGTGATATCTCGAACTGGATCCACTGGAATGCCCGTCGTGATCGTGTTACCGGCAATCCGACCGGCAGCACTCCTGGTAACACTGTTGCTGATTTCAACATCACCAAGTCAGCGTTGGCGAAGTACCTCAACTTCAAGCCTGCCAATCACGACACTGCGGACCCGTTCAGCGAGAACATCATAGCTCAGGGCTTGCACGCGATCTTCACGTGCCCCAGCGACAACCTCGGTCAGCGAAACAGCATGATCGATATTCCGGGCGAACTGCTCTACCGCTATAGCTACTCGATGAACGAATATTTCGTTGCTCCAGTGCAGAGCGCTGCCAACATCGGTGGCCCGAGCCAGGGTTACGTGGGGAATATTCCGGTCGCGACTGCCAACGCCTATCGGGCCGAGCGTGATGGCTTCACCTTCACCGGTCGCATTTCGTCGATCAAGCAGTCGTCGGAACGCGTCCTGTTCTACTGTCAGGACGAGGCGACGCTCGACGACGGGCTGTTCATGCCGCGGCCGTACAGGTACGTCAACAATCAGAAGGCTGACATGCTTGCCGGTCGCCATGGCGTGAAGACGGCCAACCGCGTGATCAGCTCCGGCGGCAGCCATGGGACCGGCCAGACGAGCAACACCGACATCATGGGCAATGTGGCTTTCGTCGATGGTCATGCCGGCAAGCTTAGCCGCAAAGACGTCTTGAAGGCTCGCCACAGCGGTGCACCGTACGAGGATCCGGTTGGCTTCTAATTATCCCCCGGCCGCGAAGCGAGCGTGCTCTAGCTAGACACTCACGATCGGTCGGTTGCCTTGGGGTAGCCGACCGATCCTCATTCTGAGAGCGGTTTATCTATCCCACACAACAACGCGCGTCGCACAGAGCCTGCCCAGGTAAGCGGCGTGACGCCCCGAGAGAGAAGAAGAGCGAGGAACATATGGGCCTGAGAGAAATTGCAAATCAGAAAAAGGGCCTTACGACGGCGATTGCAATCGCCATGGTCGTGGTGGCGGTCGGCGTTCTGGCATGGCAGATAACCGGTGGGTTTACACAGGCGGCGGATCAGGCGCAAAGCTTCTTCTCTGATGACGACGGCAAGACCTTCTTTGCCGCCGATGCGAGTAAGCTGCCGCCGTTCGACCATAACGGCAAGGAGGCGGTCAAGGCGCACGTTTATACCTGCGATGACGGCAAGACGACGTTCGTCGGTTATCTCGAACGCTATACGCCCGAGGCGACCGCGAAACTGAACGCCGCGAGGAATACCGATAAGTACGATCAAGTCGTCGAGGAAGTCTTCGTGAACGGCACCGAACTGAAGAAGCCCGGCGACGCCAAGTGGTCCCCGCGTTCAAGCCCCGAAGGCCGCGCAGCCGCAATGCCGAAATGCCCTGACGGGTCGGGCACGATTAAGCTGGTCTTCTGACTATCGTTTCATCTACGACGTGATCTCCAAGCCAAAACGAAATCGCCGAACCTATGTGGTTCGGCGATTTTGCGTTGCGGCCGCGCGTGGGCCGGCATCGGTTATCACTGCAATGTCGTCGTTATCGATGCGCGAATGCCATGGTCCCTGATGTGGGCCTGCTGCGCCTGTACCGCCTGCGAGATCTCCTTCGACATCGGCCACACCGCATCCGGCGAGGCGCCGCCGCGAAGGCTGGCGATGGCGGCGGGGTCGTCGTTGACCTTGTCGTTCGTTCGATAGAGTTCGATCAGCGCCGCCAGCGCCAGCGTCAGGCACTGTGGCGGGCGGCCGTTGGCCTGCGTGGATTCGGTCAACGCCGGCAGCAGGCGCGCCTTGAACTTCGACACGCTGTTCAACGCGATGCTCGACAGTTGATGGGCGATGAACGGGTTGGCGAACCGCTCCAGCACGTCGCGGGCGAACTGTTCCAGCTCGGCGCGGTCCTGATTGATTGTCGGCAGGATTTCGTCGAACAATCCTTTTCGCAGGAACGCGGAGAGATCCGGATCATCGGTCGCCTGCTTCACCGTAGCAAGTCCCGCCAGCAGTGCCGCCGGCGTGATGAGGGTGTGCGCGCCGTTCAGCAGCCGCACCTTTCGCTCGCGATAGGGCGTCACGTCGTCGGCCCAGGTGACGTTCAACCCGAGCGAGGAGAGCGGCAGTTCCTCTCGCACGAACGCCGGCGCCTCGATGATCCACGCCAGGTACGGCTCGGCCGTATCCAGGTGCGCGTCGGCGTATCCCAGCGATTGCTGCAAGGCGTCCGCCTCGGCCGTCGGAAATCCGGTGACGATGCGATCGACCAGCGTGTTGGCGAACACGCATGACGCGTTCACCCATTCGGCGAACGCCGGCTCCAGCTTCCACTTCGTCGCCGTCTCGAGGATGAGCTTTTTCAACGTGTCGCCGTTGCGTTCGATCAGTTCGCAGGGGATGAAAATCAGGCCCGTCGAGAGTTCGGCGTGGAAGTGCTTGTATCGCGCCCAGAGCAGTTGCGTCAGCTTCGCCGGGAACGACGTCGCCGGCGCGTCTTCCAGGCGGTCGGCGTCGCTGATCGCGATGCCCGCCTCGGTGGTGTTGGAAAAGGCGAATCGCAGCGCGCGGTCGTGCGCCCGCTCAAGCCATTTGTCGTGCTGGGCGTACGGATCGATGCCCTCGCGAACGCAGCCGACGATTTCCCGCTCCTGCACGAGTTTGCCGTTCCGCTGCCCGCGAAGCACGACGGTGAACAGGCCGTCCTGCTCGTTGAGCTTCCTCGCGTGTCCGCCGGCGCGCGGCTGGGCGACGACGACGCTGCCGTGGAACAGGTGCCGCTGGTTGAGCTTGTGGATCAGCGAATCGACGAACGCCCGCATGAACACGCCTTCGCCGATCTGGAGCACTTTCGCCGGCAGGTCGCGCGCGTCGTAGTTCGGGACGGACAGGTCGTCGGGAAACGAATGGGCCTTCAGGAGCGATCGGGTGAGTCGTGGGAGCATGGTTTTGTGTTGTTGACCGCAGATCGGCGCAGATAAACGCGGATGAAATACAGGATGCAGGGCTTGTAAATGTCTTAGGTGGCACGGGTTTCCAACCCGCGTTTTTGCAAGCAAATCACGGGTTTCCAACCCGTGCCACCAAAGTGTTCTGGGCCTCGCATTTCATCTGCGTTTATCTGCGTCCATCCGCGCGCTGCTAAAAAAGTCCTACATCGTCACGCCATCTTTCCAGATGGCGATTTCGCGGTAGCCGTGTTGTTCGTTCCTGGTTCGAATCTTTCCGGACGCCACGTCGAGCACGAACTGCGTCAGCTGGTCGGCCAGCTCGTCCGGCGCGATGCCTTCGCTGATCAGCCGGCCGGCGTCGAAGTCGATCCACTGGGGTTTGCGCTTCGCCAGGTCGGAGTTGGTCGAGATCTTGATCGTCGGCGCCGGGAAGCCCATCGGCGTTCCCCGGCCGGTGGTGAAGAGCAGGACCTGTGCGCCGGCGACGGTCATCGCGGTGCTCGAGACGCCATCGTTGCCAGGCGCGTTCACCAGCGCCAGCCCGCCCAGGCCGTTCGCGGCGCGCTCGCCGTAGGCCAGGATCTGCTTCACCGGCGCCCGGCCGCCCTTCTGCACGCAGCCGAGCGATTTCTCCGCCAGCGTGCTGATCCCGCCGGCCTTGTTGCCGGGGGAGGGGTTCTCGTCGATCGGCTCGTTGTACTTCTGGAAGTACCCGCGGAAGTCGTTGCACAGGTCGACCGTCTTGCGAAACACGTTCACGTCCGAGGCGCGTTCCAGCAGCACGAGTTCGGCGCCGAACATCTCGGGCACCTCGCTCAGCAGCACCGTCGCGCCGGCGCTGGTGAGGCGATCCGACACGCGGCCGACCAGCGGGTTCGCGGTGATGCCGCTCAGCCCGTCGCTGCCGCCGCACTTCATGCCGGCGATGAGCTGGCGCGCGTCCACGCGCGACCGCTTGAACTGCCCGGCGTACTCCGCCAATTCGCGAACGGCGTTCACGCCGGCGTCGATCTCGTCGGTCACGTCCTGGGCGTTGAAGTACTTCACCCGCTCGCGCTGCTGCGGCCCGAGCGTTTCGAGGAAGAGCTTCATCTGGTTGTTTTCGCAGCCCAGCCCCAGGATCAGCACCGCCGCCGCGTTCGGGTGGTTGACGAGGCCGGCGAGGACCTTCTGGGTGTACTGCAGGTCGTCGCCGAGCTGCGAGCAGCCGTAGGGGTGCGGGAAGGCGTTCACGCCGTCGATGCCCTGGATCTGCTTCGCCGCCATCTCGGCGACCTTCGTCGAGGCGTGGTTGACGCAGCCGACGGTGTTCACGATCCAGATCTCGTTCCGCGACCCCACCCGCCCGTCCGGCCGCACGAAGCCGTCGTATTCGTATTTCCGAGCCGCCTGCATCGGCTGGGGCTTCATCACGTCCGCCGGCTGAAGCGTGTCCAGCTTGCCGACCAGCGACGATTTGACGTTCTGCTCGTTTACGACCGCCCCCCGCGCGATCGGGGCGCGGGCCACGCCGATCGGATAGCCGAACTTCGTGATCGGCTCGCCGGCCTTCAGATCGCGAAGCGCGATCTTATGGCCCTGCGGAACGTCGCTTAACAGTGTAATCCCGTCCGCCACCGTTTGCCCGGCGGACAAGGGTTGGAGGGCGACAAGAACGTTATCGTGCGGATCGATCTGGAGGGTGACGCTCATAGGCAGACGGATGCTATTCCGATTAAATTCTCAATCAAAGTTAATCAGGCTCGAAAGGCGGCGAATCTATTGCAGATTCCATCCCGTGCCCGCGATCTGGTTCCACCACCGCTCCCCGCACCTCGCCGGCGGATTTTGCCGCCGACGGAAACGAGGGCGATGTGTAAAATCGGCTGCAAACAGGTTCCCGCAAGTCGGATTGTCAGCAAGAGAGGGGGGGAAACGAGTCGTTTGGTGATTTGAACAAACGAACCCAACTGTCATTTTGACAGGTCACAGCGACGAAACACGCGTGCCCGTAATTCTGCCAAACGAACCCAATTTGAGGTGTAAGAGTATGTATTTTCAGGAGTTATGACGCGAGCTTGCCGCGCATTCAGAGTTCGCGCGTCATGCGAACATGCGGGCCGGCGTTGGGAATGTCGAATGGCTTGGAAACGGTGACCCATCCGTGCCGTTCGTAGAAGTTCGCCGCCGAGACGCGGGCATTACACCAGAGGTGAGGCGGCCCGGCCTTTTTGGCGTGGGCCTCCGCCTCTCGCAACAGCAGTCGGCCGACGCCGGCGCGTTGCATGTCGGGCTCCACCGCCATCCCGCGCAACTGCCAGGCGTCCGCACCATCGATGCCGCAACGCATCAGCGACACACAGCCGACCACCCGGCCATCGCCCAGCGTCGCGCAGAAATGAACGGTCGAGGGCGCCTCGTCCCCCTCAAACCGCGCGGTTTCCGACGGCAGGCCCGCGCGGAGGATGCGATGTCGGAGGTCCAGAATGTGTTCTGCCCTGCAAATTTGAACGGCGGCGCCCATTTTGCCGGATGGTAATCGATTGGGGGATTATTGGGATATTTTGAACTGAAACAGCGGCGAACCGCGCGTTCATCGCTCATCGGGAACGCGATTTTTTCTGGACGCCCTGCCGTTGACGAGTAAGGTGCGGGATGCCGGTGTCGTCCTTCCAATCTAGCGAGAAAATTAGGGAGAAATATAGAAATGAAGTGGTCTACCTTTACCTGTGCCGTTTTCCTGACATCTGCTTGTTTCGCCGCTGATCCTGCCGCGCCGCAGGAAGGCCAGCCCGCGACCGTGGTGTCGTCGGCGTCGAACGCGACGCAGGCCGGGTTGCTGATGATCTCGATGGACGCCGCGCCCGATGTCGAGCGCCTGAACATCCGGCTGAACACCCACGCCAAGCTCCTGTATCAGCCCGCCATCATCGATCAGGCGCTAAAGGTTTCGCCGAAACTGCTCGAATTGCCCAGCCTGAAGCGCGTCGTCGCCGCGGGCAACGACCCGGTGAGGGCGATTCGCTCTGCGATGTTGGTGGAGGTCGTTCCCGACTCGCTGCTGATTCGCATCGAACTGGCCAGCCCTGACATCATCACCCCTGCCGATGCCGGCCAGATTATTCAGGCCATCGGCGATGTTTACATCGACTCCATCCATCGCGCGGAGTCCGCTCGCCTGTCGAACGAGATGGAGATCGCGCGGCAGTGGCGCGATCGATATGTGCGGGAGATATCGCGCGCGAAGGAGCAGATCAACGACATGGCCGTCTCTATCGCCAGCGCGACCGAGGCCATCTCGTCCGACGCGGTGGCACGTCGGAAGGAGATCACCTCGCTGGAGTCCGACCTGGTGGAATACCGGCAGATGGAACGCCAGATGAGCGAACGCATCACCACGCTGCAACTCGAAATGCGCCGCATCCGGTCGGAATTGCAGTGGGGCGCGGCCCCGTTGCTGCCGCGGTAATAGAGGAAAGGCGTTCGTTCATTTTCGTTCTTGCGCGTGCGGCTGCACCTTGATCACGCGCACGTCGCATCGTTTCGGCTGTGACAGGCAGAAGTACACGCACGCCGCGATGTCTTCGGCGCGGAGAAACTTGCCCTCGGCCGCCTTCTGCTCGTGCGATTCCTTGTCGGGCTGCATGTCGGTGCCGACGGCGCCGGGCTCGATGAGCGACACCTTAATGCCGTCCTCGGCGAGCGACTTGCCGAGCGATTCGCTGAAGCCCTGGATGGCGGACCGCGTGGCGACGTAGACCGGGCTGCCGCCGCCTCGCTCGTCGGCGGAGAGCGAGCCGACGTTGATGATGTGCCCGCCGCCGCCGTGCTTGCGCATGCGCTCGGCGGCGTGCCTGGCGAAGTGCAGATAGCTGGTGACGTTGGTGCGGACGACGTAGTCGATCTCGTCGTCGTCGGTTTCGTCGAGCGAATCGGGGGCGATGCCGACATTGTTGACCAGCACGTCGAGCCGGCCGAGGCGTTTGTCGGCCTCGGCGAAGACGCGCTCGACGTCGCGCCGGCTCGCGGCGTCGGCGGTCATGCCGTGCACGTCCCGGCCGACCTTCAACAAGTCCGCCATCGCCTCGTCGAGCTGCTTCTGATGCCGGCCGAACACCAACACCTTCGCCCCGTTCGCCGCCAGGAGCAACGCGATCGCCCGGCCGATGCCGGTCGTCCCGCCGGTGACGATAACCCCTTTTCCTGAAACGGGTTGTGCTGTGTGGCGCCACTCCACCTCGGCCGGAGTGTGGGCGGCGGTCGTGCCGGTGGTTGTCGGTTCTCGTGCCATGACAACCCGACCTTATCGCGCGCGGGGCATCACGCGCCCATCGGGTGAGGGGGGCGCGAGCGTCTCAGGAAAGCACGTGGCCGGGTTCGGTCGATTCGGAGATCAGGCTCAGCGGTTCGTTGAACTTCGTCACCGTGCCTTGCGGGCCGTCGGTTACCAGCAGCACGCCGAGCCATACCTGCACCGCCAGCGCTGCCACCATCGGGACCGCCAGGATGAGCAGCAACAGCCTGTTCCGCCGCGCCGTAGCCGCCGCGAGCGCCAGCAGGATCGAGTCGCCGATCAGCACCAGCCCGGTGATCGTGTGGGCGAATCGTCGGGTGAGTTGCGGGCCGTTCTCCTCCAGCGGGGTGGAGATCGCGTTGCGGAGCGCCTCGACGTCCCACTGTCCGCCGGCGCCGGGAGAGGTGGATTCGTTCATCGCGAGGTACCAGATCCCCGTTCCGGCCGACAGCAGCAGCAGCAGGGTGGCCAACAACCAGAACCGCCCGGCCCGCACCGGCGGGGTGTGATTCGCGGAGACGACCCCCTCGCCGAGCAGCGCCCGCGCGTCGGCGATCGTGTTCATGTCCGGCGCGAACGCCGCCGCGATGCGGTGGGCGTTGGCGGCCTCGTCCTGGGCGGACAGGTCTTCCGATCGCGATGACGCGCGGATCGACCAGCCGAGGCACACGCACGCCAGCGCGACCGCGAATCCCGAGACCGTGACGTGGGTTTGCTCGGCGTTCAAAGCCTGGTCCAGCAGCTTGTCCACCGGCATGTCAGGAAGGGTGGTCGGCAGCGTGGAAGGTCCCTCGTCGTGCGGGCCGATCTTGTGGGCGTAGACGATGTCGCCGCCATGATGAGCGCCCACGAGGACCAGTCCCAACGTCAGCAATAGAGCGAGCTTGAACACCAGCGACAGCCGGTCGCGCCAGGTGTCGGACAACGCGATCCACAGCACCGCCAGCAGCACCGCGGCGCCGGTGGCGGCGGCGTTCATCCAAAGGTGGTCGCGGATGGTCTCGGCCGCGGCGGGGTTGGTTTCCTCGAGCGCCGCCAGGCCTTCAGGGACGACCGTGTTCAGCGAATACAGCCCGTTGAAGGTGGCGGGAACGGCGAAGATCGCCCCCAGCAGGATCGCCCATCGCCCGAACGTCCGAAAACTCGACCGTCGCCACCCGAGGAACGAGAAGACCTCGACCAGCGTTCCCACGACCAGCAGGCCGATCGGGAAGTGCACCAACGCCATGTGCCAGTTCGGCCGGATCAGCTCGTCCATGACTTCTCCGTTCGCGGTCCTCGCGCGGGCTCAACGTCTCATAGGTGCCGCAGTTTCGACAGGGCCTCTATGCTAATGGGGAAACCTGTACCGGGGCAATAGGTAGCACCGAATGCCGCACTAGGGATGCCCCTATACCAGATATGGTAGGGAACCCCGAACTTAATATTTGGACCGCGCTAAGATTTGTTGAAGCTTGGAAAAGCGGTTGAGGATGGACGAGGCATGGGTAGGCTTAGTCTTCGGAAACAGGGAGCGAACGATCTATGAGCACTCTTTCCACCACCCACGAAACCGTCGTCATCCACTCTGCCGCCCCTACGCGGGTGACCAGCGTTGCCGCTGCGATGGCGCAGAACGCCGGGTACGACATCGTTTCGGCCGACAGCATTGAAGCCGCCTGCCAGCGCGTTGCTGCGGGAGGCGTTGAACTGCTGATCCTCGCCGGCGACCGCGCCGAGATGGAGTCGGCCCTCGAACGTCTCGCCACGCTGCCCGCCGGCGACCGCCCGAAGCACGTCGCCATTCTTAGCGACGACACCGAAGGCGACACCTTGCTGAACCGCAAGCTGCCCGGCACGCAGATCCACCTGTTCGTGACCCCGCTTCAGGCCTACGGCCTGTTGAGCGTCGTCCGCCGCATTCGTCGGCAGCACATGCACGCGAACTAACTAAACGCAACCGGGCGCGAGCCGCCGCATTGCCGGCCCGCCCGATCGCGTCGTTGTATCCGCCTTTCGCGCGGCGATCGATTTTGCTGGTCGCCGCGTCTTCGTTTTCCTATTCGATGCAGACGATCACGTGGCCGTCCGAACTGCTGAGCGACACTTCAACGCGCCCCTCCGCATAGGCGAAATCGGCCGGCCGATTTCCCGGCTGTAACGTCACCTTCGTCGGCTTCGATGCGACGCGCAGTTGAAACCTCGCGTCCACCAATGGCGTGGCCTCTTCCACGATGTCGAGGTTGGGCGTCCGGCGCTGCGGCGCGTAGCTGAGCAGGTGCACCAGCGTGCGATTGGCCTGTCGCGCGATCGAAAGCTCTACGTGCGACGGCAGCCTGCCGCGCACCAACGGCTCGGGATGGAGCGCCGCCAGCAGCGTTCGGCACAGCCGGCGCAAGTGAACTTGCCCGTGCGTCGCGAACGCGCCAAACAGGTCAAACCCCGTTGCCGCCGCCTGCGCGGTGTAGGTGGCGGGGGCGAACTTCGTCTCGCGCGAGGGCGGCGTCTGGTGGTGGCCGGAGAAGTGTTCCCACGTGCGCTGGAAGTACGGCTCGACGACGATCGCCGGCGCCTTCGCGCCGGCGGCCGGCGTGATGCGCAGCGTGCCGTCGTAACTGACGACGTCCGATCGCTCGGCGTCGGGGACGAGCGCGCGGTCGTAGCGGAAGTAGGGCGTCTGTTCGCCCGTCTCGCTCACGTCCGCCACGCCCGCCGCCCTGAGCAATGCCGCCGGTGCAGTGGTGAGTGGTTTGCGGCCGGCGATCAGCACCTTGCCGCCCGCTTGCAGGTACGCCAGCAAATGTTGCCCCACGTTGCCCGACAGGTCGACGCCTTCCGGCACGATCGTTACCGCGTAGCGTTTCAGCTCGGCGTCGTAGGGCACGAAGTCGAACTGAACCAATAGCTGCTGCAATAATCGCACGGCGCCTTCCAGCGCATCGCCCGGGCGCGTGTGATAGGGCCCGTCGGCGTCGCGAAGCACCGCCACGTCGGTTACCGGCGTGGCATCGGCGCAGAACGGCTCGCACGCGCGAACGTGCTCGTACGCCTGGCCGATCAGACGATACGCCTCGGCATCGAGCTGGCCGCGCGGGTGAAGCTGGTCGCCCACCGAGCACCCGCCGCCGTGGGCGAGCATCTGGGCTAATTCGTACTTGAGCGCCGCGTCGGGCTTGTAGCCGCCGAAGTCGCTCCAGCTCTTGTGGAACCGCGCGGTCATGCCGATGAACGGCAGGCCGAAGTTCCGCGCCCAGCGCACGTTCAGTGGAAAGTACGTGTAGCCCCATCCGCCGGTCGGCAGCGCTTCGATCTCGACGTGCTTCAGGAACTTCGCCTCTTCGACCAGCCGTGTCTTCGGGCGCGAGTTGTACCAGACGCGCGGCAGCGAGCCGTTCAGGTCGGCGATCAGCGCGTTATAGCGCGTCATGTAGCGCAGCACCACGCGCCGGGCGTAGTTGGCGCGGTCTGCCTCATTGGTGGGATCGAGCCCGTCCTTGCGCATGCCGTCGATCGCCCACTTGCTGGCCGACGTCTGGTCCCAGCACATGTCGAAGAAGATGCCGTCCACCGGCTTGAAGATCCGCACCACCTCTGCGATCTGATCGGCGAGGTAGTCGGCGTAGGGGGAACTCATGTCCATGATCTGCCACCCCGTCCCCAGCGGCCCGCGGCCAACGGGTTTGCCGTCGGGCTGAAGGCAGGCCCACTCCGGGTGCGTGTGGGCGGCGTATTCATCGCACATCACTGACAGGTAGACCGGCGTCCTGATGTCGTGCCGTCGGCACGCCTCGATCTGCTCCGCCAGCAGGTCGAACCCCGGTCGCAATCCCGGGTGTCGGGCGGGGTGGTCGGTGTTGTAATAGAGATGCCCGTGGTGGCACTTGGCGAACAGCGTGATCGAATCCACGTTCGCCGCTGCGAGCGTCTGGCCGAAGGTGTCGGCGTCGAAATCGGCGCCGACATCGGGGATATCCGGGCCGGTATGAAAGTCGAGGTGGATCTGCCGTTGTCTGAGGGTGGGTTCCATATTGTCGGCAAGATTAGTCATCCGTAGACTTCATCGGTATGGCGGGAACAGGCCCGGCTATGAACGAAACCGCGATTGCTCCTTCTGTTGGCGACACCCCCACGACCGCCGCCGAGCAGATGCTGTCGCGCGTACAGGCGAACCTGATCGTCTCGCGTCGAGCCAGGTTGAACGTTTCAGACTGGAAATTAGACGTTCAAAGCCCGTTCTGGCGGTTGTATTTCCATCGGGAGAAAGGGGTGCGGGTGAAGGTTGCCGGAAAGGAACTATCGCTGCTGTCAGGCAATATGTATCTGATTCCGGCATGGGTGCGCTTTCGGGCCGGCACCGATCGCGAGTTGACGCAGTATTACATTCACTTCTATCTCACCGGCGCACCGCCGACCTTGGCGCGACAGGTATTCGACGGCCTCATCGAACTTGCCCCGGATCACCCGGCCATCCGGTCGCTGGTGGACCAGTGGCTCGCCACGATCGGCGAAGGCGGCATGACCGGCTTCTCGGAACTGCTTTGGGCGAACGCGCTGGTTCAGGCCGCGGTTGCGTCGGCGATCGAATCGCTCTCATCCGGGCGGCGGGCGGTGCTGGAAAACTGGATCGGCGCCGCCAACCCCGTCGGCCCGGCGCTGCGGCTGATCGAACGGGAACTCTCCCGTCCGCCCACCAACGCCGACCTTGCCCGCAGTTGCGGCCAGAGTACCGACCACTTCGTCCGCCGCTTCCGCGCCGCCGTCGGACTGACGCCCGCCCGCTACGGAAAGGAACGCCGCGTCGCGATCGCCGCCCAATGGTTGCTCGCCTCCGATCGCAGCATCGACGACATCGCGCTGGCCTCGGGGTTCGCCGACCGCTTCCACTTCTCCCGTGCCTTCCGCGCCATGATCGGCATTCCCCCCGCCCGATTCCGCGCCGCTCACGCTGCCGCCGAACGCGCCGTGGGTGGATAGAACGACAATGCCTGTTTCAATGTTGTCACGCGCCGTCGCGGCAGCAGCTTGCGCAGGCTTTATCTGTTGGCCGGGTTTAGAGCAACGAACCGGATGTTGTAGCTGCGGCGCAGGCGTCGCCGCTACAACAAGAAGGCGCGCCGCTGTCGTTCTCCGGGCGTGGTTACCTCTTCAAGTTCAGCACGCTGTTGGCCACCAGTTGCCGGCTGGCGGGGACGGAGAATCCGAAGATGCCCCAGTGATTCGCGCCGGCAAGGCCGGCGGTGAGGTCGGCGTCGGCGCGGAAGATGGCGGGCCGGCCGGCGATGTCAGCGGCGCGGAGGGTGGGGAGGCGGCCGTCGCCGAAGGTGCGGTAGGTGGGCTTGGTCACGTCGTAGCCCGCGCCGCGCGTGGTCCTGCCGGTCAGGACGGGGTTGTCGGCCAGCGGTTTGAAGTCGCCGGGCTGGAGGCCGAGGTCGAAGATCAGTTGGCTGATCGCGTCGACCCCGGCGGGCGATCCGCCGGCGGCGTCGAGCCAGAGCGTGCCGCCGGCCTCGAGCCACTTCTTCAGCGCCGCGATCTGCTCGGCGGAGAGCTTGGCCTTGTCAGTCATGGTCAGGAACGCGATGCGGTGCTCGGGCTTGAGCGCGTCGGGGGCGAGCGTCTCGACGCGCAGGTCGGTGTCGTGCTTGTTGGCCAGCAGCGCGCCGAGCTGCTGCAGCGCTGCCGGCTCGGGGTCGAAGTCGCCGTCGTAGCGGACTCGCGCGGCCTGCACGGCATTCTTGGGCGACTCGACGGTGCGCTGAACGAAGTTGGACGCGAGGCGGGCACGCTTGGTATCGCGGCCGCTGGCGTAGAGGTAGATGTTGGTCATCAGCCGGAAGGCGTCGCGGCGGTTTTTGTTGTTGCCCTGAAGGTCGCGGCTGATGTCTTTTTCGACGAGCACGATCAGCGGCCGCACGCCGTTTTCGACGATGCTGATGGGGATTCGCTCGGCGACGCGCTCGTTCAGGTTGTAGAACGAGTGATTCGAATCGATCGACCGCGGCTCGCGCGTGGGATACAGCTCGGCGGCGAGCGCCCGCATGCTCTTGAGCGGGACGGCGACGCCGTTGCCCTCGGGCGCACAGATGAGCGTGCCGCCGGCGTCGATGTACTCTCGCAGGCGCGCGACCTGCGCCTCGGTGAGCTTGAACGCCTGATCGGTCGCCAGGTAGAGCGTGGCGCTCTCGGCCAGCTCGTACGCGGGCTGATTGAGATCGGCGATCTGCCAGTTGGTCGGCACCTCGGTGATGTACGAGATCTCGTCGGTGAGATTGCTCAGGTCGTTCGGCCGATTGTTCCACGCCGGGCCGCGGTTCTTCGCGCTGGCGGTGACGTTTTCCGGCGCGAACCTCACCTTGCAGTACGCCAGCGGGCCGCGGGCGCGGTAGAGGTACAGCAGCGCGAACGACGTGGAGATGCCCTGTCCCTTGGGGCCTCGCCATGTGCCGTCGTTGGCCTGTTCTTTCAGGAGTCGCGCGGTGCCCTCGCGGAACCAGTCGACCTTGTTGAACGTGCGGTAGCCGGTGACCTGGCCGAGGTTCTGGATGGTCCAGAGGTAGTAGTAGAGGTCGGAGTCGCCGTCGAGGTCGTTGATGTTGAAGTTCTGGTCCAGCCAGTTGAGGCCGGCGGTGAACTCGGGCGTGGTGTTGTTGCCGACGTTGACGCGTTTGGCGCCAAGCAGGATGCGCTCGGTGATGCTGAGCGACAGCAGCCCGCCGGCGGTCATGGGGCCGGAGACGCGGTTGGCGAATTCGTTGGGGTTGTCGCCCGCCTTGAGCGACTTATAGCTTCGCACCGCCCACCCGCCGCCGCCGTTGACCTTCTCGGGGAACTGCGACTGGCGCCAGTAGGCGTCTATCTTCTGCCAGACCTTGTCGGAGATCTCGTACCCGCCGATGCGGGCGCCGTCGAGGCCGAGGGTGGCGTAAGTGGTGTTGGCGTTATCGCCGAATCCGGCGGGCGATCCGCCGGTGTACGAACCGTTGAACCCGCCTTGCTCTGCCATCGACGAGATGAGCCATTCGGCGTCGCGGCGGATCCACGGCATCCAGCGCGGGTCGCCCATGGCGGCGATGGCGCGAAGGCGCATGGAGCGGTCGTAGGTGTCGGTGCTCTCGAAGCAGGCGGTCCAGCTGATGCGTTTCTGCATCCAGGGGGAGTGGCGCGACTCGCCGCTGGAGAGCATCGCCCACGACGCCAGCGCCTGGTGCCCTGGCAGCAGGAGCGAGCGGCCGTATTCGGTGGCATGGCGCTGGTAGTAGCTGTGATGGCCGAGGTCGGTGTCCGGCGGGCGGAGGTTGTCCAGCGCGATGAGGGCGCGCTCGATCGCGCTGTCGATGGTGGCCAGATCGAGGCTGTCGGGGCTGATCTTGTTTTTCGGGATCGGCTTGGCGACGACCTTCGGCCGTTCCATGTCCTCGGCGGCGGGGCGTGCGGGGACGTGGCCGGTCTCCATCGCGGTGATGATGGTGAAGGCTCGCTCGCTGAGGCTGTTCTTGAGGATCTGCTCGCCCTTCGGGCCGGTGTCGCCCGCAACCACGATGCGCTTCAGCGCCCCGGCGGCGGTTTTCAGCACGGCCTTGTCGTACTGGGCAAGCCAGCCGTCGAAGTAGGCGGCGTTGAGGAACGCGATGTAGTCGCTCGCCTGCCCGCGGTTGGCGCTCATGTTCTTGGCGACATAGCCGATCGCCGCCTCAAGCATGCGGGGTTCGCCGGAACGCACCATGCAGTAGAGCGCATCGCCGCGGATCTGCCGGAGCATCCAGGGCGTCCAGCCCATTCGGTCGTTCCACTGCTGGGCCTCACGATCGACGGTGACCTTGAACTGCTTTCGTAGTTCCTGGGCCTTGGCCCACTTCGCCTCGGCAACCTTCCGCTGGGCGTCAGTCATGAACTCGAATGACTCCGGCGGGCCGACCCGCTTCTGGAACGGCGGGAAACCGGTCGTGACGCGACACTCTTCGACGAGCCGCCAGTATTGATGCGCCAGTTCGGCGGGCTCATAGGTCGTCGTCTGGCGGGATTGGAAGCCCGTTTCGGGCGGGAGCAGATCGTGAAACTGCTGGAACTGCGCGCCGGGCAGCGGTTTGCCTTTGTCCTGGAGGATGACCTGGAGGAGATGGAAGCGGATGTAGGTATCGCGCATCGGCTCGCCGGTGAACGGCTGGGTAAGCCGTTTGGCGACCTCCGCCGCCGAATCCGGGGCCAGTTGCGTCAGCAGCGGATGCGGGCGACGCGGTTGGAAGCCCTTGGCGTCGGTCGCGAACGTCTCCGTCTCGGCCGTCAGCCGCTTGATGAAATCGTCAACGCTGAGCTTGCCGTCCGACGAGGAGGAAGCCGGGGCCGGCGTCTGTCCGAATGCCGCCGCTGAACCAAGGAGCAGGGCAACCACGCCCGCCAATTTTAAATCTTT
>JBBCIV010000295.1:0-13494 GCA_037189665.1 Phycisphaerae bacterium
TCCTTCGCGTCTGCGGCGGTTCCCACGGCTTGTACGGGTCTTTCTTCGCTTCCTTCGGATCGAATTAGATGCCTAGTCAGGGGCGGGTGGGGGGGAGAAGGCAGCCGTCTTTCCACTCCATCTGGTATTTGAAGACCTCGGGCAGGATGCCGGGCAGGCCGGGCTGTTCCATGATGCCGAAGTTGGGACACGACAGGTTGAAGTGCACGCACGCGGCCGTCGAAACCGGGCCGAGCGGGTTGTGAACGGCCAGGCGGATGTGATGCGCCTCGCACCAGCCGGCGATCTTCTTCGACTCGGTGAGCCCGCCGACCAGGCACGGATCGAGGCGGCAGTAGTCGATGAGGTCTTCTTCGATCAGGGTGCGAAACTCCCATTTGGAGGCGCACTGTTCGCCCGCGCCGATCGGCACGTGGATGTGCGGCCGCAGGGCACGGTATTGGTCGAAGGTTTCGGAACGCAGCGGATCTTCGAAGAACAGCGGATCATACTGCTCCAGGGCTCGGCCGAGCCAGACGGCTTCGGGGAGCTCGAGCCGGGTGTGGGCGTCAATAATAATGTCGATCTCCGGTCCCACCGCTTCGCGGATGGCGGCGAAGTATTCCAGGCTCCGCCGCATGACGCGTCGCGGTTCGACGGTGTTCCCTTCGATCGGCGATCCAAAGCGGATGGCCTTCCAGCCGGCCTTTACCATCCGCTGCGCCGCTTCGACGGTGGCCTCAACTGTGCGGTTGTCACCCACGTGCCCATAACACAGCACCTTGTCCCGCGCGAGCCCGCCGAGCAGTTGGTAGACGGGCAGGTTAAGGGCTTTGCCTTTGATATCCCACAGCGCGATATCGATGGCGGACATCGCCGACGCCTGCACCCGCTGCGCCGGAAAAAACGCCCCCCGCGACATCGCCTGCCACAGGTGCTCGGTTCGCATTGGGTCTTGGCCGATGAGGATTGGTTTCCAATGCTCGATCACCCCCATCACCGCCATCTCCCGGCTGGACAGCCCCGATTCGCCGACGCCGCTGATGCCCTCGTCGGTATGAACGATGACGAGCAGGTAATTCCGAAACCCATTATGAGCGGGGATGGCTTCGATATCGGTGATTTTCACTGACGGTGGCTCCGTGAGAGATTGCCGGCTATTTGAGGAAGCTGAAATGCTAATCGTCCAATGTCGACATTTCCATGCCGCCGGCGCTGTCGCGGCGTCTTATCGGGGGGAGCCGGGTTGCTCGCCGTCTGCGCCCCCGGTATCGTCCGGCGATCATGCGGATTGCTTCCTTTGCCATTGTGTCTACGCTCTTCACGTCGCTGACCTTGGCGCAGCCCGCGCCCGAGAGTGTTTACGCGCCGCCGGAAGTGCCGTCGGGGGAGGATGGGACGAATCTGGGCGCGGTTCATATGGAGTTGTCGCTCTCGTATTTCACCGACTATGTTTATCGCGGCGTGGAGGTCTTCGAAGTCGATGGCCCGGAAGACAAGCTTAACCTCCAGCTTGACGGCAAGGTGTCGTTCGACCTGGGCAAGCTGCCGCACCCGTTCGTGAGCGTGTTCGTCAACGTGGCGGAAGACGATCCGATCAGCGATTTTCAGGAGATCCGCCCGACGGTCGGCTTCGACTGGACGATCAAGCCCATCGTCATCTCGGCCGGATATGTGGGGTATATCTACCCCGATCGGGATGACCTGAGCACCAGCGAAGTGTTCCTGAAGGTGGCCCTCGACGAAAACGTGTTGTTCGGCGGGCAGACGGTGCCCGCGCCGTACGCGATGGCGGCATACGACTTCGATCTGTATGACGGCCTCTACCTCGAGGCGGGCATCGAGTACAAGTTGAAGTTCGAGGAGATCGGCCTCACGCTCAATTTCATGGGCAACGTCGCTTACGTCAGCGGCTGGAAAAGCCAGATTCAGACCGACGACGGCGTGCTGCCCGGCTTCTTCACCACTGCGCTCACCTCCGAAAGCACGATCGACGGCTTGCAGCACTGGCAGGTGGGCGTCGTTGGCGAATATTCATTGAACCAACTGTTCAACGTCTCCAGCCGCTACGGCGATTGGTCCATTCGCGGATATCTCTTCTATACCGACAGCGTCGACGAGGAGATCAACGCCACCAGCCAGATCTGGGGCGGGGCGGGCATCACGTTCAGGTACTGATGCGGTCCCTCGTCAGACCAGGATTGACCGGATCAATTCGCGCTCGTCCTCTTCCACCGCGGTGCGCGATGAGGTTGGCGTGGGAGATCGCGCGGCCATGAACAGGCTGCCCGACGGCGCGAGCGTCAGTTCCCGTCGCCTGTCCATGACGATTTCGGTGGAAACCTCAACGCCGGATACGACGATTTTCACCGTATGCGGCGTGGCGGCCACCAATTGGTACTGATCCTTCAGGCGTACGCCGTGTTGGTTGTTCGGATTGTGAGTGGGCAACCAGTCCGCCGGGCGGATGGTGCCCTGGGTCAGCGGCGCACGAACGCGTCCGTCGGCGCCGGCGATGCCGCTGAACTCGATCGCGCCTGACGCGTTCCGGATGACGACTTCCGCGCCGGGTGTCGTCTGTAAATCAAGCGTCCACTGGATCGCGTAGTTGCTCAGTGTGGACGTGGCATCCCAGTATACGTCATCGATCGCGGCCCCGCCGTCGAAAGTGCCGTCAAGGATGACATGCCCGCCGTTCCAATAGGTGCCGCCGAAGATGAAGGTGTGGAAATTCGGGTTGTTCCCGATCCGTTCAAAACTGACGCGTTCAAAGTGGTGATTGTTGCCCTTGGAGTACGAATCGCCGAACTGCACGATGGTGGTGTTGGAGATCAGCCGCGAATCACGGTAGTAGACCGGCAGCGAATCTTCCTTCCTGAAGTGCCCCTGCACTACGACGGCGGCAGCGAGGCGGGTTTGCGCGTCGAGCGCCTCGACTTTGATCACGTTGTTCTCGAACACCAGGCCGCTGATCGTCGTATCCGAGAAGAATCGCGTGCCTTCGAGTTGCGAGCCCTGCTTGCCGAACATCAGGATCAGGTTGTCCGAGTAGTGCAGGTCGTTGCGCACCTGCCCGCCGCTGCCATAGTTGGTCACGCGCATCCCGGCCAGCATGTTGACGTCGCCCCACGTCTCGTGCCATCGATAGGTCGTATCGAGGCCGAACATGTGGATGACGTTGTCCTCGATATTGAGGTTCTCGTGCGCCCAGCCGAAGCCGTAAGGGTTAAAACCGGTGGCGAAGATGCGGTTGCCGGTGTGCGTTCCGGAATCGATGCCCACCTCCGATAGCGGCTGGATCGCGAACGAGTTGGTCGACCAACTGTCGATGTAAATCTCGTTGTTGAACATCCGGTCGGCCCCGCCAATGCCGTTCTGGCGGGCGCGTTTGATGAGGTTGTGGTCGATCTGGAAATTGTTCGCCACGTCGACGGGGTATCGGAAGCCGATCGACCGAGAGGCGCTGCCGTTGCGGTCGGTGATCGTCGCGCCCATGTCCTGGATGGTGTTGTGATGCAGGTGAATGTTGCCGCGCGAGTGGTTCATCTGCACGGCCCACGCCTGGGGTGCGTGGTGGATGACTTGGACGCCGGCGACCTCGATATTCTTGCCGCTTAGCTTCAGGGCGTTGAAGTTGTACGAATTGGTGTTTGCCGAGAGCGCCGATCCCGTGCCTTGGATGATCGTGCCATTGAATATCTTGAGGTTTGTCGCCTGATATGGAACCTCGCTGAGCGAGGTCAGGTGCGAACCGTAGGCCCAGATGCCGTGCGCCTCGGATGTGCTCGTCGCGCCCTGGGCGTAGGTGATGGAGTGGCCGTTGAGATCGATGGTGATGTTGTCGCGCAGCGTGCGGATGGCAGTGCCAGCGACGACGAGATCTTGTTTTAGAACGTACGTCCTGCCGGTTTGGTCGAGCTGGTGGGGCGAGCCGTCGGCCTTTTGATAAAGGTAGATCGCGTTGGCGATCGGCGCGGTCGTAAACGTTTGGTTTGGCGACTCGAATCGATTTCCTCGCTCGTCGTAGGCGACGAGTCGGTAGTGATACGTTTTGCCGGTCTCCAGCCCGCGCAGTTGATGGGCATGGGTGGAATAGGCGCGGTCTGCTGGAGTCGTCCACTGGCCGTATGAGGGGGTGAGGCCATATTCGACGTAACTTAGCGCAGGAAGGTTTGTCGTCCACGACAGCGCTGCCGAGTTCTCGGAGACGTGCCGCCAAGTGCTCGCATCGATGATTTGAAGCGAGTTGCCGAATTTTTCATAGACGAGCGGGTCTGCCTCAGCGCCGAAGTGCGTGCGGCTGAACTTGCTGAACGCATCGTAGATCTGCTGAGGCGTATCGGTCTTGCGGATCGCCAGCAACTGGTTCTCCGCCTCGATTGCCTCCGGCCTCAGGTGCAGGGGTTGAGAAGTCGATGGCGGAGCGTCGATCAGCCACATGACCGTCAGCGGGCTGGTGCGGTGATTGCGGGTCAGTAACTGGTCTTGTGCGTTGACAAGGCGATCGCGGTTGAAATCGTAGGGATCGTCAATTTCGGCCGGATTGATTGGGCTGTGGGGGTATTGTCGGGTCAACAACTCGTCGGCGGCGTTCACTAACGCCTCGGTGTTGCTGTTGCCGGTTTCGCCTATCGCGTTGCCGAAGTAAAACGTGTACGGCGAGATCAGCCCGGTGCGATCGGTAGGGAGAACGGTGACCATGAGCCACTGCTTCTGGATTGCCTGATCCGCCCAGACAATCGAGACGCGCGAGCTGGCCGAGTTGCCCGCGCCGTGGCGCACCGCAATCTGTTGTGGCGCCGGTGCGGCCGACCAGGTGTTCGGGTCGTTGTTATTGCCAATGCGGAACGTGAAATCCGCTGCCGTCGGCGTCCCGGCTAGACCGATGACATCGATCATCACGCCGTTAATCCCGCGGCTGTAACTGCTGTAATTGGCAAAGCTTGCAGTTTCTCCCGGCCGCAGTGCCGCCTTGTCGATGGCGATCGCGGCATCGTCAGAACTGCCGGCGCCAGGCTGGTAGCCATCATATGCCGAATTGTTATAGAACAAATGCTGGTCGATCACGATCGCGGCCAACAGACGGCGGGGCTCCAAGGGTGTGACAACGCATCGCGTTGCCTCGCGTGACGAGTGCATGGTGTATTCCTCCGGGGTGATTCAACGAACGAGCACGCGCGGCGACTACCTTCGGCGGCGTCGCAGCAGGGGGATCGCCGCGAGTCCGATCGCCATGAACGTGGCAGGCTCGGGTAGCACCGTAATCGTGCCATTGCTCAGGCTGGCGTTGATGAAATCGGCGTTGCCGTTGAAGAACACCGAGTCGTACGTGCCCAACGGCGTGGCCAGACCGGCAATCTTAATCGCGTAATCGCCGGGCTCGACATTCGTCGCGTCGAGCGTGAGTCGTACGAGTAGGCCGTTGCCTGTCACAGGGGAGGCGTTGTTGGCGACCACGATGGAATAGAACTTGA
The DNA here is from genome assembly GCA_037189665.1 of Phycisphaerae bacterium. Classification (GTDB taxonomy): domain Bacteria; phylum Planctomycetota; class Phycisphaerae; order Tepidisphaerales; family Tepidisphaeraceae; genus BPJO01. The sequence goes on from JBBCIV010000295.1 coordinate 5,454, forward strand.
ATAGCGCGTCCGAGCCGTCGTCGAGCTGGCCGTCGTTGTTCGATGCGAAGATGCCGCTTTCAAGGTCAATTTGACTGACGAGCGGACCGCCGGACGCATCGCCCACCTGCAACGCCAGATTGAAGCCGTGGATCGCTTCGCCGCCGGAGACGTAGAGGTCGATCACCTGCGACGCCGCGGGAGCGATGGCGTGATTTCCTGCCTGGAAATTTAACTCCGCTCGTCCGACCTGCGCGCACGCCGCCAGCGTCATCACGGCAGCGGAAAACTGAATATATCGTCGCATCGGATTGCCTCTCCTCTGGATGTTTGGTGTCGGCCTTCGCCAACGGCATCCGCACGACCGTTCGGGCAGGATCGCCGCCGCCGACTTCGCAGGAGATTTTTTTACACGATGCTGATTGAACTGGTTGCGCAGAAGTTCTTCGCCTTCGCGCAAAGTTTGGCTGGCGGGCCTTTTGAGACCCGGGCGGAGTGAATCTGAGTAAGTTGTGCCCAGAGGGGGAGGCGGTCGCGTGAGGTCGGGATCGCGAGTCAGCCGGGTTACTTCGCCATCGCCAGCTTCGTCTTCGCCCGGCGGATGCTGCGCTCGCGGAGGTCGGCGGGAAGTTTTTCGTTTACTCGCGAGGCGGTTGCGTCTGCCAGCTCGGCTTCGGCCTGCTTGGCGTCGAGTTCCTCAACCGGCGTGGCTTCGGTGGTGGCGATGGTGAGGACGTTCTCCTTCATCTGCGCCACGCCGCCATCAACGAAGTAAACCTTGCGCTTGCCTTCGGCCGTGTCGATGATGAGCGCGCCGAGGCCAAGTTTGACCAGAATCGGAGCCCGGTCGGTCAGGATGCCGAGTTGCCCGTCGTGCGCAGGCACGATCACCTGCTTGGCCTGGGCGTCGAAGGTCTGCTCTTCCGGCGTCACAATCACACATCGAAAAGACATTGCTGGCTCCCGTGAGGCGAAAGAATGTATCGGGAACCTCCGATCGAGGCAATCGGCCGAGGGTGTGCGAATCGGCGCACCTGCGACTCCTCTTTCGCCTCAAGCCACGACGCTGCCCGTTCCTCTGCTCGCTCAAATTATTCTCACTACTCGTCATCGAATCCAATACGGTGCCCTCCTTTCTCATCTCATTGTCATCTTGTTCCAATGTTCTGAAGAACATTGGAATATCATCGCGACTATGTTTGAAGTGAGGGGATATTGCGCGTCAACGAAAGACGCCCTGACGTTTGCGTCGGGGCGTCTTACGTTGCTTTTGTAATGGACGGGGGTGGCGGGCTTGGCGATCAGTATCCGTATCGTGAGATGTACGAGCGCGGATAATACCCGCCGAGGTCGTACCAGCCGCCGCCGTAGGGGCGGTAGCGGTCGATACCGCGGTCGTAGGCGGCGTAGTTCAAGGCGATGTTGCGTGCCCGGACGGCGCTGTTCAGGTAGGCATGGGTCACGAGCTTGTCGATGCGCGATTGGGCAACGCTCCGGCGAAGGGAGATGAGGTCCGTATCCATCGCAACGGTCAGGGCGTTGGCTTCCCGTAGTTCGCCGACGCGTTTGGCGGTGGCAATATAGGCGAGACGGGCGTCCTGATAGGTCGAATCGCGGGCCAAGGCGTCCAGTTCGAGCTTGCGGTTGTCAGCGATGTAGGCGAGCTTGAGCTTTGCGACCGCGTTGATGCGATATTCGTCGGGCTTGGGGTTGTCATGGAGGTCGCGGATCTGGCTGGTGAGCTGGCCGCGAAGTTCCTCGCCGGCGAGGTAGGCTTCGTTTTGACGCAGGCCGGACAGCGCATTGGCGCGGGCGGCCTGCATTTTTTCGTAGGCGGCGGCCTCTTCGGCGACCGCCTTGCGGTATTCGGGCCGCGACTCCAAGTCCATCGACAGCATGCGCGTCGCGATGTTGAGGTCGGTGAGCAGTTGGTTATGCACCCACCGCGTCTGGACCGCCGCCGCCCGGGCAGGAGGAACAGCCCGGATGTCCGCCGCCGGGAAGTCGCCTTCGGCGGAGCGTTCCCAGTAAGGGGAGACCACGCGGGATCGGCCGCCTTGCTGGGGCTCGCCACGGTTATCGCGCGATTGAGGGGCGGATTGTTCGGTCGCAGGCCCGCTCCCGAGCCGCGTTGGCTCTGCCGCAACGCAAACCGTCGCGGCCGAGGCCAGCATTATTCCCAATCCGAAAGACACCTTTCGCAACATCTGCATACCTCCCTGGAGTGCGCGCGTACCGCTCTACAGGCTTCCTCTCTAGCATAGACCCACGTCCGGATAAAGAGTTAGTTTGGAAAACTAACAGTTGCACGACGAACGTGGCTGAACCGCTCATGAAAATCCATGGAATTTTTTTCAGACCCGTGCTCGCGGATTTATTCGTCTGCGCCAGGAAAATACGGGAAGTCACGATAAGTAATTGATGGAAAGGCGTTTACTGGCGATGGCTCCCGCCCGGCCGCCGGAACGGCTGGATATCTGTCGGGAAGATCGCCGATAGACGCGATACGGAATAGTCCGACAGACCGGGAGCAGTGGCATGCGTCGATTCGGGATGATCGTGGTGGCGGGGCTGTTGATCGTGGGGTGTGAGGCGGCCTCGCCGAAGACCCAGCGCGAGGAACGGCCGGACATCGAGACCATCCAGGACGCGCCAGAACCGATCATCAATGCCCAAACCTACATCGCCGCCGGCGACCTGTCGGTCAGCCGAGGGCAACATGCCCGGGCGGTCGAGCAGTACGAGAAGGCGTTCGCGCTGCGTCCGAAGGACTCGGGCCTCGCGAAGAAGATCGCCATCGCCTGCGCCAGCAGCGGCCAGACCGCCAAGTCGCTGGAGGCGTGGCAGAAGTACCTCGTCACCTCCGACCATTCCGTCGACGCTTACGGCTGCTTGGGCTACGCCTACGAACTGGCCGGCGAGCCGGATCAGGCGGAAAAGACGTATGAGGAAGGGATCAGAAAGCACCCGAAGGGCGCTCTGATTCGGATCAACTACGGCCTGATGCTCGTCCGCCGCAGCAAGGTCGATCAGGCGGTGGCGCAGATGTCGGAAGTGCTTCAGCCGCACGAGGTGAACTACAACGTCGCCAGCGTCTACGAACAGATGGGCCGCCGCGACCTGGCGCAGTTCTACTATCGCCGGGCGCTGGAGTGCAAGCCGACGTTCTCGCCGGCAAAGCAGAAACTGGCGTCGGTTGAATAGGCGTCGCGCGTTCCTGAGAAATATCGTCGAATTGCGCAACGCCCGCCGCAAATCGCGGCGGGCGTTGTTCATTTTGCTCCCACGAAAGGGGTGACGGACAGGTTGCCTTCGTGGTCGATGACGATCGTCACCGCACCGCTGGTATGCGTGCGATAGAGCGGGATCGCGCCGGCGATCGTTTCGAACTGTTTCTGTTTGTTGCTCAGCGTGCGGTCATTGGACGACACGATCACGCCCGGCCGCACCGCGGTGAGAAAATCGGCAGTGGCGGATTCGGCGCTGCCATGATGAGGGGCGATCAGCAGGTCGGCGCGCAGGGCGTCGGGATCGCCTTGCAGGAGGGATCGCATGGCGGCATCCTGGATGTCGCCGGGGAACAGGATCGTCTTGCCGGCATGCGTAATGGTGAGGACGAGCGACCGGTCGTTCGGCTGAAAATCCACCGATTCGACTGGCCAGAGGGCTTCGAGCGTGGTGTCAGCCCCCAGGGGGATGATCTGCCCGGGCCGGATCGTCGTGGGAGGTCGTTGCACGCGGCGAAGGTCGGCCAGCAGGTCAGACAACATCGGGTTGTTCGTCGCCATCTCCGCAAACCCTGGTCCTACCAGCACTTGCCGAACGCCGTAGGCTTCCACCAGTTCCGCGACAGCGCTGAAATGGTCGCTGTTGGCGTGGCTGACCGCGATCGTATCCACCTGCGTGATCCCACGTGCCCGCAAAAACGGCGCGATCGCCCGGCGGACGGGGTCGGCGAGCGAGAGTGACCCGGCATCGATGATCGTCACGCGGCCCGAAGGCGGTTCCACCACCGCGCACTGGCCGGCGCCGACCGACAGGATCGTCACCCGAACTGCGTCGCGCGGCGTGGAGTGCGTGATCGTCGATCGATACGGCAGGAACAGCAGCACGCCGATCGCCGCGAGGTGCGCCAGGCGCGTCAGCAGCCGAAGTCCGGGAGCCGGCCAGCGCCGCGCCGCCAGCAGTAGGGTGACGTAGAACAGGCCGATCATCCACCACGTCGGCGCAGGCAGCGGCACGTCGCCGTAGGGTAGCTGGGCGAGCATATCGACGCTCCAACGCATGAGTTGCGTCGGCAGCTGCGCGCCCCATGCCCACCCCGTCGCCATGCCGGGCCAGATCGCAGTAAGCACGATCTTGAACACCCCCGCGATCAGCGTTACGAACACCGCCGGCGCGATCGCGATGCTTGCCATGACTGCCCAGGGATTCAATTGCGTGAAGTGCGACGCGATGATCGGCATGCTCACCAACCACGCCACCACCCCGGCAGCGATCGCCAGCAGGATTTGCGAATCGACGTACGCCGCCGCTCGGAGTACCCATCGGGTAGGAACGACTTCCTCCTCTTCCCCGGCCGGCCGCTGACCGAGAAGCCAGGCAAGGGGGCGTGTGAGCAGGATCAGCCCCAGCACGATGCCGAACGACAGTTGAAAGCCCGCGTTGAACAGGTCCAGCGGGTGGTAAAGCAGCATTGTTATCACGACCAGCGCAAGCAGTTGCAGCGGGTCGACCCCGCGCCGCCCCAGCATTGCCATCCCGATGGCCAGCCACAGCAGCACCGACCGTACCACCGGCGGCGACGGCAACGCCGCAAGGCCGTAGGCGGTTACGAACGCCATCGCGATCGCCCACGACCATCTCGGAGACAACCGAACCACGCGGGCGATCAGGAAGATGACCCCGCCCATCACCGCGATGTGCATGCCCGAGATCGCCAGGTGATGGCTGGTGCCGGTGGCGCGGAACTGCTCTTGCACGTCGCGCAGTTCGGGATCGCTGTCGCCGAGGACCAGGGCGCGAAGCAGGGCATGGTCTAGCGATTGGCGATCGGCGAACCCGCCGGCGAGCATGTCGCGCGTCCACGCTCGCCAGCGTTGAAGTACGGTCGGACGGCCTTCGTCGGCGATGACGATGTTGCCGGCGCGCGGGACGTGAAAGCTCACCAGCACGCGTTGCTGGCGGTAATAAGTGGCCCAGTCGAATTGCCCGGGGTTCATGGCGGGCGCCGGGCGGTCGAGCAGGCCGAAGGCGCGAACGGTTTGCCCGACTTTCAACATCGGGTTGGGTTCGGCAATCTGGATCAGCGCGGCGCCAGTCGATTGCTGCCAACCTTGCCATGTCCGTACCGCTGTCACCTCGGCGAGGGCGACCTGTTTGGGCGGCATCGGATACGCCTGGCCGAACGTTGGCGCGTAGATGCGGGGCGGATGGACGAGCCGCAGTTCAAGCTGGGCAAGTCGTCGCGTCTCGGTGGAAAAATGGGCAATGTGGTGTGCGGGGTAGTAGCTGGCCGAGAGCTGCGCAATCGCGATGCCGAACGTTGCGCACGCCAGGCTGATCGCGGTTGTCGCGATCCGTGGGTGTCGCCGTACGAGTGCCGCGATGATCGCCAGGCTGAATGTTGCCGCGATCCACAGCGGTGCGAGGAGCGGCATTTTTCCTGAGATTGCGATGCCGACGATCAACGCGATCGCCACCGGCACGAGCGGACGGCCGGCGATCGCGCCCAGTGGACGCTTGGCCGGATCGAGTTCCAGCTTGGTAACATCGAAAAACGCGACAGCCCCTGCCCGCGACATGCGAGCAGAGGCTATCGTGTCTGCCGCCGCAGCGGCAACTCGCGTTATCGTCCGCGACAGATCAGGTCACGACCAGTTCCGGCGTGTTCGAGGCGCTCGTTCGCGAATTGATCGCCACGAACGCGGTCGAGGTCGCCGTTGCCTGGATGGCGATGCTGATCTCCGTCTGCCCATTTGCGATCGCCTGCTGGACGTAGGCGGAGATGTCGAGCTCGATCCACTGGCCGTTGGTGCTGGTGACGGTAGCCGTCGACAGCGCTCCGGTCGTGGTGGACGGGCGGTTGTTATAGGTGAGGGTCGATTCGTTCCACGACGCGCTCGTGCCGTAGGCCGCGATGTTGATCGAGTCAGCCGTGTTCAGATCGACGTACAGGCGGAGTTTCGCGCTGCCGGCCGAACTGAGCGAGCTGACGTTGAACTTCAGGTACGCGATGCGGTGGTACACCCCGGTCGCCGACTTCACCTGAAGCAGGTCGGCAGAGCCGTAGTTTGTGTTGGCGCTGGTGCCGCCCTGGACGAACGCGTCCGCGGTCGCCGCCAGCGTTGCGCCGCTGGAGGGCGGCTGCGGCGTGGTGATGGTCGCCTCATTGCTGGCGGCGGCGTTGCCGGTGGCGTTAAAGGCGACGATTCGATAGGTGTACGCCGTGTTGGCTGCGGCGGTGGTGTCGGTGAACGTGGTGACGTTTGCTCCGACGGTGCCGATGGTCTGATACGACCCGCTGCCGGTCTTTCGTTCGATGCGGAAGTTGGTCTCGTTGTTGGAGTTGTCGTTCCAGTTCAACGTGACGCTGGTGGCCGAGCCGGCGTTGGCGGTCAGTCCACTGGCGGCACTGGGGACCGTCGGCTGGCTTGCACCGTTGACGGTGTAGGCCAGTTCAGGGGCGTTCGAGCCGCTTTCGCGCGAATTGAAGCGTGCGAACTGGGCAGTCGATACCGTGCCTGCCAGCGCGAAGGTGATGCTGGTCGCGCCGGCCTGGAGCGCCGCTTTCACGTAAGCGCTGACATCGACTTCATGCCACTGAGCCGTGCTGACGTTGATCGTGCCAAGGGCAGCGGTCGTGGTGCCGGGGCGGTTGTTGTAGTTAATGGTCGATTCGTTCCAGCTGTCGCTGGCGCCGAAGACTTGGATATCGAGGTTGGTGTTGCTCTGCGAACTGACTCCGTAAAGCCGGAGCTTGATCGTGTTCAGATCCTGCGAGGCGAGGCCGGACAGGTGGAACCGGATGTAGCCGAACCGACGAGTCGAGACGGCGGTGCTTTCCTTCACCTCGATGAGGGAATTGGAGCCGTAGTTGGTGGAAGTCGATCCGCCAAGCACGTGGGCGTCCGCCGATGCAGTGATGGTCGATCCGCTGCTGGGCACCTGCGGCGTGGTGACGCTGGCCTCGTTGCTGGCGGCCGCGTCGATCGAGCCGGTCGCAATGACGCGGTACGAATATGCGGTGTTGGCGACGACGGTGCTATCGGTATAGCTCGTGGCGTTCGCCCCGAGCGTGGCGATCGACGCCCAGGCGCCGCTGCCGGTCTTTCGCTCGATGCGATAGCCGGTTTCGTTGTTGGCGTTGTCGGTCCAGTTGAGCGAGACCGAGGTGCTGCTGCTCGCGCTGGCGACCAGCCCGCTTGCCGCCGAGGGGGCGGTAGGCTGTTGCGACGAGCCGGTGTCGCCATAGCCGCGGTACTTGGCGGTGGTGGCGGTGGTGTTGCTCTTGGCGCTGGTGGCCATGCCGACGTAGACCGTCGAGCCCATCGACACGTTGATCGACTGGAACGGCGTCCAGTTCACGCCGTCGGTCGAGGTATACGTGTTGAACGTATTCCCGACGCGCTGCAGGCGGATGAACGCGTTAGCGAGGTTAGCGGCGCCTTCGCCAGCGCCGACGGTCGCGCCGTTGGTGCTGGATCGGTAGTTCAGGCGATACCCGTTCGGCCGCACTTTCAGCATGACGTGCTTGGAGCCGGTGCCGAGGGTTTCGCGAACCATCAGGCCTGCCATCGTGTCGGTGGCGATCGCCGTCAGATCGGTCACCCGGACGGCGACATCGAAATCGCCGGTCTTCTGCTCGTGCAGGAAGTGGAAACTGTCGTACGTGCCCCAGATATCGAGGCCGCCGACGGTGACGTCGTAGTCCTTGCCCGCCGTGACGATGTTGACGGTGCCCGCCGGGGTGGGGTTGCCGATGTTGGTGCTCGTCAGGACGGTTTCGCCCGGCTGCGAGGCCGGCGTGGTGACGGTCGCCTCGTTGCTCGCCGCGCTGCTG
>JBBCIV010000296.1:0-28584 GCA_037189665.1 Phycisphaerae bacterium
AAGAGACGGTTTAGAAACCCGTGCCACACTAAACTGATCCAATGAGAGGCCGCGCGCGTTTTTTGTTTCATACGGCTTGGTAGCTCCTTAATATTTTTTCGCGCACTTCCGGCCGACATCCTCGGGCGGCGGCCATACAAATTGGGGTGTGACGCGCGTGATATCGACCGAAGGGAACGGCATTGCGCAATCGGCCATAACAGGACCCGATGACGTCCGGCAAGCTGGGCAATTTGTGGCAGCATCTGGCGCGCATTCGCGGCGATGGCAAGCCATCGAGTTGCGAGGCGCGTCGTGTCGAAAGAGAGCTTTTTTTCTTTTCGTCGTTGTGCGAATGCGCAACGCATGTAAACGCGGGGTGAGCCATGCGAGCGGTGGTCTTTCCGGAAGCGGGAAAAATCGACGTGCAGAACGTTCCCGACCCGCAATGTGGGTCAACGGAGGTGGTGGTGCGCGTCGCGCGGGCGGGGTTGTGCGGGACGGACGTGCACATTTATCGCAACGAGTATTTGTCGAAATTCCCGCTCATCCCCGGCCACGAGTTTTGCGGCGAGGTGGCCGAGGTCGGCCGCGAGGTCGAGCATCTGAAGGTGGGCCAGCGCGTGGCGGTCGATCCGAACGTCGATTGCGGCCGCTGTGCGTTCTGCAGAAGACGCCAGAACAACCAGTGCAAAAACTGGCAAGGCGTCGGCATCACCCGGCCGGGCGGGTTCGCGGAGTACGTGACGGCACCGGCGCGGCTGGCATACGCGGTGCCCGATTCGATCGACGACGCGCAGGCGGCGTTCATCGAGCCGTTATCCTGCGCCGTCCACGCCATGAACCGCCTGCCCCTCGACGCGGGAGACGACGTGTTGATCTTCGGGGCGGGACCGATCGGCCTCGTGCTCATGCAACTGCTGCGGCACCGCGGGGCGTCGCGCGTGGTCGTCGTCGAAAAACAACCGCGCCGGATCGAACTGGCCAAGCTGCTCGGCGCGACGCACGCCGTGCTGGCAGGCGAATCCCAGGCGGAGGAATTGAGGTCGCTCGCGCCCGACGGCTTCGCGATCGTCGCCGACGCGACCGGCGTGCCGGCGGTGATCGGAAAGGCGTTCGATCACCTGCGCCCCTACGGCAGATATCTGCAGTTCGGCGTCGCGCCGAAGGACACGGCGATCCCCATCGAACCGTTCAAGCTCTTCAAAAACGACTGGACGCTCCTCGGCAGCTTCGCGCTTTGCTACACCTTCGAGCCGGCCATCGCGCTGCTCGAGAGCGGCGCGATCGACGTGTCGCAACTCGTCAGCCACTCGCTGCCGCTGGATCGATTTCAGGAAGGGTTTGATGCGTTCGTGCGCGGAGAGAGTTTGAAAGTGCAGTTCGTTTTGTGAGAAGCGTGTGGCGTGAAAGACAAGCGAGTTTCTCTCATCACGCCACACGCTTCAGAGTTCGCGCAAGTGGTAACTCTTGATCATCGTCTGCTGAAAATCAGGATAGGCATTGAGGTCAAGCTCAGCGAGGTCGGTGCCGTCGAACTCAGCGCCTTCAGCCACGCGAACGCGGTTCATGTTCTTGAGCACGAAGAACACGCCGAACGCGATGGCGGCGCCGAGGGCGAGCGAGGCGATCGTTAGGCCGAGCCAGCCGAAGATCCACCAGGTGGGGGTTCGAATGAAAGCGACGACCAAGGCAGCCAGCAGGCCCAGCAGCCCGCCGATGAGGTGGGTGGAGACGGCGGCGGTGACGTCGTCGAGGCGCAATCGCACTTCGACCACCATCACCGCGAACGGCACGACGCCGCCGACGACCGTGCCCAGCAGCACCGCCAGCCACAGCGGCATGACGCCGACCGCGCCCGCGCAGAGTCCGCCGAACGTCGCGGCGATCGTAAGGCCGGTGTCGATCTTGCCGAACTTGATCGACCCGAACGCCGCCCCCGCCAGCGACGCGGCCGAGGCGCAAAGCAACGTGCCGACCGACGATCCACTGATTGCCGCAAACGCCACGATCAACACCAGCAGCCCGATCAACTGGGCCACCATGTTATGTCCCGGCACGAAATTGACCGACTGATCCCGATTGAATTTGCCCTTCCGCGGCCCGGCGAGGATCGCGCCCGCGCATGCCGCTGACCCGCCGAGCAGACAAGCAAGGCCGACGCCGGAATCAGGCAACCCGATCCGCGAGCCGATTTGCAGCAGGATCGGCAGCAAAATCGCGATGAGCCCCGTGACGATCAAAACCGGCAGCGCGCGAGTGCGTTCCGCCGTCGCCCCGTGAACGGCGGCGGCGGCGATGAGGATGAACGGCAGCACGAGGAACGCGCGCCAGCTCGTCGATCCGATTCCCAGCAGATGCGACCACGTGATGTACCGATCCCCGGCCGGCACGAACGCCCCGCCGATCGCCCAGAGCGCAAGGCTGGCGACCGACAGGTCCAACAGCAACCGCACGATCGCGCCGGCGGCGTTTTTGCTTCGGACCGATCCGCTGACGAGCAACGCCTGTCCGACGCGAACGAGCAGCAGGATCGACAGCAGCGGGAACATTTCCGGGAGAGGCATGGCGACTGTTGTAACGACAGAACTGATCGGTTGCCAGAAACGCGCGATGCGACAACCGTTCCGCCTTTGCTATACTCCGGCCACATGATTCGTCGCCGTGAAAGTGAGGGGTTCTGGCTGATCACGCAGCACGACCACGCGCAGATCGCCGGGGCGCTCGCCCGGCACGTGGGTAACCCGCAATTTGTTCGCCCCGACCCGCAGGAACCGACGCTGATCGGCATCGCCAGCCACGATTGCGGCTGGCCGACGCACGACGATCGGCCAACGCTGTCACCCGCAAAATTGCCCCTGGACGTGTTTGAATCGCCCCGGTCGATCTCACATAAGGCGTGGATGGAAAGCGCCCGCCGCGCCACGGCGATGCATCCATATGCCGGCCTGCTGGTGGCGATCCACGCCCTCACGCTGTCGGCGGCCAGCATCTCGACCAATCAGCCGTCGCGGTTTGACGTGCAGCAGATGCGCCAGCAATTCGACATCAACAAGCTTCAGCATCAGGCGATCGAACTGCTCGAAAAGCTCCGCGGCGAACTCGGCCTGCACGTCGATCGGCCGTTGCGGCTCGGCATCGGCGAAGGGTGGACCGACGCGGAAGAAGACAAGCTGAAGTTCAACTATCGGCTGCTCCAGGCGATGGACATCGTCAGCCTGGCGATCTGCTGCACCACCCCGCCGGAATCGATGACCAACCCGCTGCACACTCGGCCGGGCAGCCCGACCGTCAAGCTGCAACTGCACCGCCCGACGCGCGACCTCCTGCTCGTCAAGCCATGGCCGTTCGATCAGAGCGAGATCCGCGTCGACGTGCCGTACAAGCTCGTGCCCGACCGCGCTTACCTCAGCGACGACGAGTTCCGCGTCGTCTACGCCTCGGCGCCCTCCTTGAAGCACACGATCGCGATTCGCGCTGAGTAGAGGGGTGCGTCAATCCTACTAAGAAATAGCCCCCGCGACGCTTTGCCATCGTGTCGCACCGTTGAACGCGCGATACCATCTCGCATAATCAAGGACTGATTTGTCCTATTATCGTCATCCAGCATCGCTGGATGGCGGCGTTCGAAGGAGTTTGCACCATGCTTCGCCATATGAAACGGTTGTTGAAGAGTCGGACGGGTAAAACCGTCTATCTATGTGTTTTAGCCGGTCTATTTGGGGCCGGCTATTTTTATGAACCGGACTGGCTCGCCTCGTCGCGTGCAGTTGCGGCAGCGGAAGAGGCGGCGGCGGAGAGCGCGGGGGCCCCGTTTGAGCCGTTCTCGATGTTCACCGATCCGGCGTACACCACCTTTGAGAAGGCCGCACTCCTGATCGTCCTCGCGATCGCGATCGGCGGCCTGCTCTACGCGTGGATGCTCGTCCGCCAGGTGGTGCGAGCCGACGCTGGCACGAAGAAGATGCAGGAAGTCGCCGACGCGGTGCGCGAGGGCGCGAACGCGTACCTCAAGTCGCAGTTCCGCAAAATCGGGCCGCTCATCGTCATCATCACGCTGGTGCTGCTGGTCACGTATCAAGGCCATAACATGGCCTTCGGCATCGGCCGGGCGGGCGCGTTCCTGATGGGCGCGCTGTTCTCGTGGACGGTCGGCTTCGTCGGCATGCGGCTGGCAACCATCGGCAACCTCCGCGTCGCCGCTGCCGCCCGGTCGAGCTACGGCGAGGCGATGCAGCTCGGCTATCGTACCGGCACCGTCACGGGCATGCTGACCGACGGCCTGGGCCTGCTCGGCGGCACGTTGATCTTCCTGGTCTTCGGCACCAGCGCGTACGAAGCGCTGCTGGGCTTCGGCTTCGGCGGAACGCTGCTGGCGCTGTTCATGCGCGTCGGCGGCGGCATCTACACCAAGGCGGCGGACGTCGGAGCCGACCTGGTCGGCAAGATCGAGAAGGACATCCCCGAAGACGACCCGCGCAACGCAGCCACCATCGCGGACAACGTCGGCGACAACGTCGGCGACTGCGCCGGCATGGCCGCCGACATCTTCGAGAGCTACGAGGTCACCATCGTCGCGGCGATGATCCTAGGCATGGCGTCGTTCGGGCACATCGGCGTGATCTTCCCGCTGCTGGTGCGCGGCATCGGCGTGCTCGGTTCGATCGTCAGCACCTACACCGTGAAGGCCGGCCCGAACGATACGTCCGACACCGCCCTGCACTCGGTGCACCGCGGTTTCTGGATCGGTTCGGTCATCTCCGTCGTTGGCTTCATGGCGCTGGGCCTGGGTTACCTGAAGTTCGACACCGCCTACCTCGCCCAGTATCCGCAGGCGGCGGCAGGCTTCATGAACGCGGCTGGTGAGGTCACGTTCGATCACTGGTACATCCTCTTCGGCGCCGACCTGCGGCCGGCGCTGACGTGCCTCGTCGGCATTATCCTAGCGATCGGGCTCAACAAGGTCACCAGCTACTTCACTCACACCTCGCATGCCCCCGTCAAAGGCCTGGCCAAGTCGTGCCAGACCGGCCACGCGACCAACATCATCGAAGGCTTTGCCGTCGGGTATGAATCGACCGTGGTCAGCATCATGGTGATCGCCGCGGCGATCCTGCTGAGCGTGCTGTGCTACACCGGCACGCCGCCGGTGTTCGTGGCGTTCGGCGTGGCGATGACGGGCATCGGCATGCTCACGCTGACCGGCAACACGATCAGCATGGACGTCTTCGGCCCCGTCGCCGACAACGCCAACGGCATCGGCGAGATGGGCTACGTCAAATCGGAAATGGGCGAGGAAAACTACGCCCGCGCCCGACAAGTGCTGGCGGACATCGACGCCGTCGGCAACACCACCAAGGCCGAAACCAAGGGCATCGCGATCGGCAGCGCCGTGATTGCGGCGGTGTCGCTGTTCTCGTCGTTCATCGCGGTGCTGGCAGTCGGATCGGAAGAGAAGATCACGGAGATGACCGCGGCGCAGTACATCGAGCAGGCGTCGAAGCTGACGATCGCAGAGCCGATGGTGTTCATCGGCTTCCTGATCGGCGGCGCGGTGCCGTTCCTGTTCTCGTCGATGCTCATCCGTGCCGTCGGCCGGGCGGCGTTCCTGATCGTGAAGGAGTGCCGCGCCCAGTTCCGCGACCACGCGATCTGGCGCGGCGAAAAGAAGCCCGACTACGGCCGGGTGGTCGATATCTGCACGGCGGCGGCGCAGAAGGAACTGGTCGGCCCGGGCGTGCTGGCGATCCTCACGCCCCTGGCGGTCGGCTTCCTGCTTGGGCCCTACGCGCTGGGCGGCTTCCTGGCCGGGTTGATCCTCGTCGGCCAATTGCTGGCGGTGTTCATGGCGAACGCCGGCGGCGCGTGGGACAACGCCAAGAAGATGATCGAAGACGGCCTGCACGGCGGCAAGGGTTCCGACGCGCACAAGGCATCGGTCACCGGCGATACCGTCGGCGATCCGCTGAAGGACACCGCCGGGCCCGCCGTCAACCCGCTGATCAAGGTGATGAACATGGTCAGCCTGCTCGGCCTTGGGCTGGTCGTGCAGTACAACGTGGTGAACGCCGACAGCAAGATCGGCTTCATCGTCGGCACCCTCGCCGCCGCCGGCTGTCTGGTGGCGCTGGGATGGGCGGTGTGGAACTCCAAGCGTGAGACCGAGGAGATGCGGCAGATCGAAGCCGAACTCTCGCTCGACAACTCCTCCGCCGCAGCGGCGTCGTCGTAACCACGAACGCGACCTGCCGCGGAGCAACACAAAACAGTGAAGGCACAAGCGATCGCCGCTTGTGCCTTCACTGCATTTTCTGATTGCCGGTCGAACCTACGTCTCCCGTCGCCTGTTCGCCCACGTCGAATGCGGCAATCTGATTTTGCCGCAGGACGGCTGGAAATAAGGGCCGGGAACTCATGTCGTCTGGTTCGGATACCGCGTCTTCAGCGGCTGCACCAGTTCCAGTTCGTTGCCATCCGGGTCCTTGAAGAACGCCAGCTTCACGGCCGGGTTGGTTTCAGGGAAGAGCTTGGGCTCGATGTGGAACGCGATGCCCTTGCCGGTCAGCTCCTTGTACACCGCGTCGATGTCGGCCACCTCGAACGCGAAGTGCACCCAGCCGATCCGCTGCTTCTCGGCGACCGGCTCCTCACGTTCGATGATCTCGATCGTCGTGCTGCCGGCATCGACGAAGACGATGTTCTTGCCGTCAAACTTGCCCAACTGCCTGAGGCCGAGCGTGTTGATGTAGAAATCGCAAAGCCTGGCGAAGTTGGGCGTCGTAAAGGCCACGTGATGAGTACCGGTGATTTGCATGGCCGGCATCATATCCATCCGCGGCAACGACGCACGCCGGACGCGTGCCCTGGCGGAATCAACTGTTCACGATTTCACCCCCGTTGGGGTGCAGTACCTGACCGGTGATGTAGTTGGCATCCTCGCTGGCGAGGAAGACAAAGCACGTCGCCACCTCCCACGGCTGTCCCGCCCTGCCAAGCGGGACATCGCTGCCGAACCCGGCCACCTTGTCCGGCGGAAACGTCGCGGGAATCAACGGCGTCCAGATCGGTCCCGGCGCGACCGCGTTCACTCGGATTCCATCTTTCGCCAGCATGCCCGAAAGGGAGCGCGTGAAGGCAACGATCGCGCCTTTCGTGGATGAATAATCAACCAGATCCGGACTGCCGCGATACGCCGTCACGCTTGCCGTGTTGATAATGGTGGCGTGCCTGCGTTTCTTCAGGTGTGGCAACGCCTCCTGCGTAAGGTGGAACATCGAGAGAATGTTCGTCCGGTAGGTCGAGAGCAGATCATCGGTTTCGATTTCAGTGAAATCCTTCTTTGGATGCTGCTCAGCGGCGTTGTTGATAAGGATATGCACACCGTCGAACCGCCGGATAGTCTCGGCCACCACCTTTTTGCAGAACGCCTGCCGGCCGATGTCGCCGGCGAGGGCGATGCAGCGTCGGCCGGCTTGTTCGACGAGTTTTAATGTCTCCTCGGCGTCGGCGTGCTCGTCCTTGTAGACGATGACGACGTCGGCCCCCTCTTGCGCGAACGCCACCGACACTGCCCGGCCGATGCCGCTGTCGCCGCCGGTGATGATCGCCACCCTGCCGCGCAGCTTGCCCGACCCGTGATCGTGCGGCCGCTGGTACTCCGGTTGCGGAACCATCTTCGATTCCACCCCCGGCTGCCGACGCTGGCGCTGCGGCGGCCGAAGTTGCTTCGTTGACCTCTTCTTCGATGCGTTCGGCATGCCACGATTATTCGCCGCATGCGGCACGACGGGACGTCAGGGATTTGGCGGGTTTATCGGTGAGGGAAACGGGCGTTCGCAGCTACGCGTTTGCCTGTTCGCCACGTCGAGGCTGAACCGCGGTATCGCTCGCGAACGGCACGATGAACTGCTGCGGCATTACTTCCACCCGCGGCGGGCGAGGCGGGCCGCCGCGCTGGCGACGTTCGGGGCGGCGAGGGCCTTCCTGCGGAGCGCCGAGATAGCCCGGAGCCCACATCAACAGCAGCATTAGGCCGATCAGCGCGATCAGCAGCAGGTTGAGGATCAGTCGCGGCAGGCGGGTGATGATCGCCACGAACGCGCCCACGCCGCGCCGCCCGCGGACTTGCGGCGGCGCGGCGGCCTGAACTGGCCGGGAAAGATCATTCAAGGCAAGGCTCATCGCTTAATACAACATACACCCAACCCGCAGAGATGTTGTTCGACCGTCAACTGTCGCCGGACACGCCCTATTTGGCGGCGGCGCTGGCGATCGCCTCAACGCTGCGGGGCTCGCGCATCGCCACTTCTTCGTAGTGGGCAACCTTGCCGTTGGCATCGATCACCACCGTGCCACGTTTTGAGCAGTTGTACGGCTCCAGGCCGGCGAACATGTCGTACGCCTGCACCATCTTCCGCGTCGGGTCGGCCAGCAGATCGTAGGGAATGTTGTACTGCTTCTTGTAGGCCGCATGGCTGAACGGCGAATCGCAGCTCACGCCGAACACCACGGTGTTATCGTCCGATTTGATCTTTCCCAGTTCCGGTCCGAACGAGCAATGCTCAGTCGTACACACCGGCGAGAAATCCATCGGATAGAACAGCAGCACCACTTTCTTGCCACGAAGGGCCGACAGCCTGACTACGTTCTTGTCCTGGTCCATCAGTTCGAAATCCGGGGCCGCATCGCCGACGTTCAATGCCATGTATTCTCCTTTTACGGGACGCACTTTAGGCCCAAACCTCGATCACGACAATCCCGCTTCGTCGAGCGTACATGTTCCGGTACGATGCCATGCAAAGGAGCATAAATGCAGGGCTTACTGATGACGATTCTCGCGGATTCGGTGGTGGGCGGCGCGCTGCGAGGCGCGGTGATCGGGGCCGTGGTCGGCGGTGTCGCCGGCGCGGTTATTTATGCGGTAAAAAAGATGGGGAACAAGGACAAGACCGGCGAATGAAGTTCGGCAAGATCAAGCGTCAGCACGGCCGCGTGGGCGGGCTGGATGCGATCCTCAATCGCATCATCGGCCGGTGTCCGCACGTGACGCGCATCGTGCCGGGACGAATCAAGGTGCGGCGGGGAAAGACGCCGCCCAGCTTCAAGGTGCAGTATCCGACCGAAGCGGGCATCAAATGCCAGTACAACGGGACGGGCACGGTGCAGGAAGTGTTCCTGATCTGCAACGACCAGGCAAAGGCGATGGAATGGCTGGCGGCGGAGTTTCCGGTGGAGCGGACGGATGATTGAGCGTGCGGTGGAACTACTTCGGGCAGGCAGACTGGTCGGCATGCCGACCGAGACCGTCTACGGCCTGGCCGCCGACGCGACGAACGCCGATGCCGTCGCGCAGATCTTCGCCGCCAAGGGCCGGCCGAGCACCAATCCGCTGATCGTCCACGTTGCCGATGCCCGGATCGCTCAGCGCTACTGCACCACCTGGCCCGACGCCGCCGACCGGCTGGCCAAGGCGTTCTGGCCCGGCCCGCTGACGATCGTGCTGCCGAAGGCCGCGGGCATCTCGGATCTCGTCAGCGCCGGCCGGCCGACCGTCGGGTTGCGGGCGCCGAATCATCTGATCGCCCTTGAACTGCTCCGCGCCTTCGATGGTCCGCTGGCAGCCCCGAGCGCCAATAAATCGAACCACGTCTCCCCCACCACCGCCCAGCACGTTCGCGACGAATTCGGCGACACGCTCGACCTCGTCCTCGACGGCGGGCCCTGCAGCGTGGGCATCGAATCGACCGTCCTCGACCTGACCAGCGATGTTCCCATGATTCTTCGCCCCGGCGCAATCATCGCATCGATGATCGAAGAGGTGATCGAACGCCCCGTCTCTCAGCCCGGCGAGGTGGTTACCGAAGTGACCACGCCCGCGTCGTCCCCAGGACAACACCTGGTCCACTACGCCCCGCGAACCCCGGCCTACCGGTTCGATCCGCGGGATCGCGACAAGGTCGATCTCACCGATGCCGCAATCCTCGCCCTCACGCTTGATCCGGAAGCCTACGCCCGCCAGCTTTACTCGCGGCTGCGCCTGCTCGATCAGCAGCAACTCCGGGCGATCTACGTCGAACTCCCCCCCGACGCGCCGGCATGGCGGGCGGTGCGGGATCGCGTCTTGCGCGCAACAAAACCGATTCCCTGACCTATCCGCATTTATCTCCGCGATCATCTGCGGCTAAAATGTCGGCATGCAGGATTACGAGAAGCTCGGCGTGTTTTACCTCGGCCGTGAGTATGACCTGGCGTCGAAGACGGCGAAGGACGACCTTCTGCTGTACGACAGCAAGGACTTGGTCACCCATGCCGTCTGCGTCGGCATGACCGGCAGCGGCAAGACCGGCCTGTGCATCGGCTTGCTCGAAGAGGCGGCCATCGACGGTATCCCAGCCCTGGTGATCGATCCGAAGGGCGACCTCTCCAACCTGCTGCTCACCTTCCCCGAACTGCGGGCCGAAGACTTCAAGCCCTGGGTGAACGCCGACGACGCGCGAAAGAAAGGCGTCGACGTCGACGCCTTCGCTCAGCAACAGGCCGACCTGTGGAAAGGCGGCCTCGGCAAGTGGCAGCAGGACGGCGCCCGCATCCGGAAGCTGCGCGACTCCGCCGACTTCAGCATCTACACCCCCGGCTCGTCGGCGGGCATTCCGCTGTCGATCGTCAAATCGTTCGCCGTCCCCGAACCGGCAGTGATGGAAGACGGCGAACTGCTCCGCGAGCGCGTCAGCACCACCACGACGTCGCTGCTCGGCCTGCTCGGCATCGAAGCCGACCCGATCCAGTCGCGCGAGCACATCTTCCTCAGCAACCTGCTGGCGCGGGCGTGGTCCGACGGACGGGACCTCGATCTTGGCTCGCTCATCCAGCAGATCCAGTCGCCGCCGTTCCAGAAGATCGGCGTGATCGACCTGGAATCGTTCTTCCCTCAGAAGGACCGCTTTGCGCTGGCGATGCAGTTGAACAACCTGCTGGCATCCCCGGGCTTCGCCGCGTGGATGGAGGGCGCGCCGCTGGACGTCCAGCAACTGCTCTACACGCCGCAGGGCAAGCCGCGCATCGCGATCATCTCCATCGCCCACCTCGGCGACGGCGAACGGATGTTCTTCGTCTCGCTGCTGCTGAACCAGGTGCTCGGCTGGATGCGCATGCAGAGCGGCACGACCAGCCTTCGCGCGATCCTCTACATGGACGAGATCTTCGGCTACTTCCCGCCGGTCGCGAACCCGCCCAGCAAGCAGCCGCTATTAACGCTGCTGAAGCAGGCCCGCGCGTTCGGGCTTGGCGTGACGCTGGCGACGCAGAACCCGGTCGACCTCGACTACAAGGGCCTCTCCAACTGCGGCACGTGGTTCATCGGACGCCTGCAGACCGAACGCGACAAACAGCGCGTGCTCGAAGGTCTTGAGGGAGCCGCCGCCGGCGCGAGCCAGAAGTTTGACCGGGCGAAGATGGAACAAACGCTGGCCGGCCTCGGCAACCGCGTCTTCCTGATGAACAACGTCCACGAAGACGCGCCCGTCACGTTCGAGACGCGCTGGTGTCTTTCCTACCTTCGCGGCCCGCTCGGGCGGAACGAGATCAAGAAGCTGATGGACCCGATCAAGGCCCAGGCCGACGACGCCCCATCGAAGCCCGCGAGCGTCGCCGCGCCGGCGCCATCCCAATCGCGCGCCGCCGGCTCGGCCCGGCCGGTGCTGCCGCCGACGATCAGGCAATATTTCGTCCCCGTCCGCGGCACCCGGCCGGCGGGCGTCTCGCTCGTCTACGAACCCTTCCTGCTCGGCACAGCCGACGTTTTCTTTAGCGACAAGAAGGCTGGCGTCGAATCGAAACGACACGTTGCCAAGCTCGCCGAGATCACCACCGGTCCCGTACCGGTCGAGTGGGACCACGCCTCCGAATGCGTGCTCCCCGAAGACGAACTCGACGCCGAACCCGTCGCCGGCGCCAGCTTCGCCGACCTCGCGAAGGCGGCCGCCTTGCCGAAGAGTTACGACGCGTGGCTGAAGGCGTTCGTCGATCACGCGTATCGCAATAGCAAGATCGACGTGCTGCTCGCCGACAATGCCGGCCTCGTCAGCAAGCCCGACGAAACCGAAGGCGACTTCCGCGCTCGCCTTGCCCACGCGCTTCGGGAGAAGCGGGACGCCGTCACCGACAAGCTTCGCGCCAAGTACGCCCCCAGGCTCGCCACGCAGCAGGAACGGCTCCGCAAAGCTCAGCAGGCCCGCGAAAAGGAGGCGGCCGAAGCGTCCACCAGCAAGTGGACGGCCGCGCTGTCGGTCGGGGCGTCGTTGCTCGGCGCCTTCCTCGGGCGAAAGAAGGTCAGCACGACCAACGCCGGGAAGATCGCCACCGCGTCGCGCACGATCGGGCAGACGATGAAGCAGTCGTCCGACGTCGATCGCGCCACCGAAAACGTCGAGGCGATCGAGGCCGCCATCGCCAAGCTGAACCAGCAGTTCGAGGAGGAAGTGCAGTCGGCTACCGCGCCGTACGACGCCGCCACGGTCGAGCTCACCCCGCTCACCGTGCGGCCGAAGAAAACCGACGTCAAGCCGCGACTCGTCGCCCTTACCTGGGTACCCCAGTGGCGCGACGAGCACGGCGGCACATCGCCCGCGTGGGAGTAATACCGCGCGATCGCGCGCCGCCTTGCCCCTGGCGGCGCGCGGCCCTACTGTCTGTCGCACGATGCTCCCACTGATCGACACGCTCTACTGGCGCGCGCGCGCCCCAGGGTTCGGCTGCGTGTTGACCAGCGCCATCGTCCCGCCGATCGTCTTCCGCAAGATCCGCGAGGCCGACCCGACGCTGCCGCGCGTGCTGTCGGTCAACCTCGACAAGCAACACAGCACGTTGCTCGCGGGCGACGTCGTGCGCGAGATTCTCCAGGTGCTCTTTCGGCTGGAGGCGATCTGCGCCATCGGCTTTCTGCTCCCATTGGTGGGCAAGTGGTTTTACGTCGATCGCTCGGGCGTGCTGATCCTGCTGCCGCTGATGGTGACGGCGCTGTACGTGCTGGCGATGGCGTTCCTGTTCTACGGCTGGCGGGTCGTCTGGCCGAAGGTGATCGACCACCGCACGAAATACCTCGAGCACGCCGACGAGCCCGACATCGCCAACGCCGAGCTCGACCAGTTCGACCGCTACAGCAACGAGTTGTTCGCCGTGGTGCGAAACATGCTTTTCGCGCTGCTCGGCACCATCCTGTTCAGCGCCGTGTTGCGGCCGGTGACGCAGACGTTCCTGTTTCAGTGATAATCGCATGGCCACCTCCGTCCCCAAGAAAACCCTCGAACTTCGACGCGAGCGCGTCGGCAAGATATTGCCGATCCTCAAATCGCTCTACCCGACCGCCAAGTGCTCGCTCGATCACTCGTCGCCGCTCGAACTGCTGGTGGCGACGATCCTCTCGGCCCAGTGCACCGACGATCGCGTGAACATCGTCACCAAGACGCTGTTCAAGAAGTATCGCACCGCGAAGGACTACGCCCGCGCGCCGCAAGAGGAACTGGAAAAGGACATCCAGTCCACGGGCTTCTATCGCAACAAGGCCAAGTCGATCCGCGCGATGGCCCAATCGCTCATCGACCGGCACGGCGGCGCCGTGCCGGACACGATGGAAGAGCTGATCAAGCTCGCCGGCGTCGGGCGAAAGACCGCCAACGTCGTGCTGGGCAACGCGTTCGGCAAGAACGTGGGCGTCACGGTCGACACGCACGTCACCCGGCTGTCGAACCGGCTGGGGCTGACAAAGCACGCATCGGATGCGGTGAAGATCGAGCACGACCTGATGCCGATCGTCCCGCAGGCCGACTGGGCGCTCTGGTCGCACCTGCTGATCTACCACGGCCGGGCGATCTGCAAGGCGATCAAGCCGAAATGCGACCAATGCCCCCTGCTGCCGCACTGTCCGCACGGGCAGAAGGTGATAAAGTCTCCGGCATGACCGACGAAGAAGCCGGCCGCTACTGGAACAGCAATGCCGACGCGTGGACCGCGCTCTCGCGCGCCGGGTACGACGTCTACCGCGACGTCATGAACACGCCTGCGTTCCTCGAGATATTGCCCGACATCAAGGGCCTCCGCGGCCTCGACATCGGCTGCGGCGAGGGAACCAATACCCGCGCCCTGGCCGAGCGCGGCGCGATCATGTCGGCGATCGACATTTCAAGGCGATTCGTCGACCACGCCACCGCCGCGGAAGCAGGCGATCCGCGCGGCATCCGCTACTCGGTCGCCAGCGCGCAATCGTTGCCGTTTGCCGATGCGTCGTTCGACTTCTGCACCGCGTTCATGTGCATGATGGACCTGCCCAACCAAGCCCAGGCGTTCGCCGAAATCCGGCGGGTGCTGAAGCCGAACGGGTTCTTCCAGTTTTCGATTACGCATCCGTGCTACGACACCCCCCATCGCCGCAACCTGCGCGACGCCAGCGGCAACACGTACGCGATCGAGGTCGGCGGCTATTTCGACCGCATTGACGGACGAATCGACCGGTGGCTCTTCTCCGCCGCCCCTCGCGAGGTGCGCGAGCAGCACCGGCCGTTCGAGGTGCCGCGGTTTCACCGGACGATCAGCGAATGGTTCAACCTCCTGATCGACGCCGGCCTCACGATCGACCACGTCGCCGAACCACGCGTAAGCGAAGAGGTCGCCCGGCAGGTGCAGAACGTGCAGGACACGCGCGTCGTTGCCTACTTCCTGCATATACGGTGCAGCAAGCGATAAGGTGACAAATCAGGGATGGAATTCTCCAAAAAAACCTCGTGGGCCTTCGCGCTAGCCGTGCCGCTGCTGATCGGCCTGGCGGGCGCGGCGGCGATCGCGTGGGCAACCGCGCGGTCGGTCGGGGCTTCGGGCGATTCCGTTCGCTACATCGAACACGCCCGCGTGCTCGCCGGCGAGGCGTCGCCGGTGGTGAACGGCCAGTACGCCGTCTCGCTGAGCCACTATCCGCCGCTCTATCCATTAATGCTGGCGATCGGCATCGAAGCCGGCGCAGCGCCGCTGGCGGCGGCGAGGGCGATCAACATCGCGTGCTATGTGCTCCTGATCACGCTATCCGGCGCGATCGTTTACGGGCTGTCGCAAAGCGGCGTGCGAAGCGCGATCGCCGCGGCATTGGTGGCGACCAGTCCGGCGGTCGTTCCGATTCACCTCTGGGCCGCAAGCGAACCGCCGTTCCTGGTCTGCGTCATGTTGATGCTGGCCAGCCTGCTGTGGTGGTGGCGCACGCCTGCCATACGACGAACCGCTTTGAGCGCTGGCGTGCTGGGCATGGCGACGATCATCCGCTACGCCGCCGTCGCGTACATCCCGGCAACCGTGCTGCTGGCGTTGATGCGAAGCGGGCCGTGGAAGCAGCGTTTGACGCGTGCGTTGATCTTCGGCGCGATCGCCATCGCGTCTTTTCTGATCGTGGCGGCGGGGCATCGCATTGCGGGGGCGCAGGCGGGAAACCGGCAGTTCGCCTACGTGCCGATCGCCGTGGAGCAGTGGAAAAGCCTCGGGCAGACGATCTGCGAATGGTTTGCGCCGGCGGGCACATCTCCGTGGCTCGTCGTGCCCGCCATCGCGGTATGGGCGACACTCCTGGCGACCCAATGGCGAGGCGCCCGCGCGGGAGCGGCCGTGCTTGTGCTGTGCGCGACGTATTTGGCGTTCATCCTCTTCTCCGTCTCCTTCATGGATTCGGCCACGCCGCTGGATCATCGAATCCTCGCGCCGGTGGCGCTGTTTCTCATCATCTGGTCAACAGTCGATATCGGGCGGGAAGGATCGAACAAAACTCGGGCGGCCGCCGCGATCGCGGGAATTGCGATCGCCCTTTCCGCGGCCGCTGGTGGATCGATCACCGCGGGCAAGATGTTGCGCGATAGCCGTGATTCGGGCCTCGGGCTCGCTCACCGCGTCTTCCGCGAAAGCGAGTTGCTCGTCCGAGTTCGGCACTTGCCGCCGGAGGCGTTGATTTACGCGACGTATCCCGAGGCCGTCCAACTTCATTCCAACCGCCGGGCCGAAATCCTGCCTGCCCGACAAACCCGGCCGAACCCGCGCCTGCCGCCGATCGATCAGCTTGTGGCGCAAATGCGCGAACGCCTCGATCGTCGCGGCGGCTACCTCGTCGTCTTCCACGCCCGCGCCGGCCGAAACCGCACCACCCGGCCGCTGCGCGTCGAGCAGTGGCGAGAGTTGTTCAACCTTAACACCGTCATTGAAACCACCGATGGCGTCATCCTGCGATACGACCCGCCGCCAACGCGCGGATCGCCGGCGACGACTCAGACGTTGTCGTTCAGGTAGTTGATCAGCAGCCGCAGGCCGCCCTGGTCGCGCTTGTTGAACGCGAACGTCAGCCGCGGCAGGTGTGCGATCGCCGGCTCATCGCGTTCGATCGGCAACGCCTCGACGCACTCGATGCGGCCCTTCATGCAAAGGTGCCCGAACCGCCTGCGGATCTCGTCCATCTGCTGCTCGCCTGGCCGGCGTTGCATGCGGAGGATGCACAGATCGCGGGCGTAACGAATGCTGTGATACGTGCGGTAGAAGTGCGTCACCTCGCGCACGCCTTCGTCGAGGTCCTGCGTCACCTTGTAGAGGTGCAGGTCGTCCGGGCTGATCAGCCCGCTGCCGAGCAGGTGCTTTTCGACGTAGTTTCGCCAGCCCTGCCAGAACTGCGCGCCGGGATGGTCGATCAGCACGATCGGCATCGGCGCGGCCTTGCCGGTCTGGATGAGCGTCAGCACCTCGAAGCCCTCGTCCATCGTGCCGAAGCCGCCGGGGAACAGCGCGATCGCGTGGCTGGACCGGACGAACATCAGCTTGCGGGTGAAGAAGTACTTGAAGTTGATGAGCTTCGGATCGCCTTCGATGAACTCGTTGGTGCGTTGCTCGAACGGCAGGCGGATCGCGAGCCCGAACGACGGCGCCGCCCCCGCCCCGCCGTGCCCCGCCGCCATGATCCCGCCGCCGGCGCCGGTGATGACCATCCAGCCGAGGTCGGCCACGAGTTTTCCGAACCGCAGCGCCGCCTGGTAATCCTGATGATCGACCGCCGTCCGCGCCGAACCAAAAATGCTGATCTTCCGCACGTCCTTATAAGGCCCGAACACCTTCAGCGCGTAGCGAAGCTCCTTCAACGACGTGTTGATCAGCTTGAGGTCGGCGCGGTTGTTCTCGTCGCGCAGCAGCTTCAGCGTGGTGACGATCATCTCCGAAATCAGGTCGCCGTCGGGAAGCTTCTCCACCTCTTTCAGCAGCGCGTTGGCATGCTGATGCACGCCCTCCATCTGCTCGCGCGAGACGGCGTGCGTCGGCTCCTTCGTTTCGATCGTGTCTTCCGCCTGCTGCTGCGGGAGCGGCAGCGGTTTCTCGTTCTCCTGCGTCATACGGCCATTTTAACAGAACCGGGAGAAGGATGAACCCAGATGCGCCAGAGAATGCGAACATCCGCGCGCCGCCAGCGCTAAGATTTGGCGGCGTTCGCCGACGCATCGATGTGCAGCCCGCACTCGACTTTGGCCTGCCCCGCCCAGCGGCCGGCGCGGGGGTCTTCGCCGGCTTGCACGGCGCGGGTGCAGCTCTGCGGATTGCAGCCGATCGACAGATAACCTTGTTCGACCAGCGGGTGATACGGCAAGTCGTTCTGCTTCATATACATGCCGATATCGCGGCCGGTCCAGGGGAGCAGCGGGCTGATGGCGTAGCAGGCGTTGCGCTTGCTCCACTCGACGATGTCGCGACCTTTGCGCGTGTCGGCCTGATCACGACGGATGCCCCGAAGCCACGCGGCCGGTGCAAGCTCGCGAATGGCGCGGTCGAACGGCTCGTTCTTGTTCGCACCGCAGCACGCCTCGACGTTGCTGCGCCAAGCCGGATCGGCCTCGCCGGCGTCGGCGAGGTACCGGATCGGGTCGTTCCTCGTGCGGTAGACCCAGACGTTCAAATCGAACCGCTTGCGAAGCGATTCCATAAACGACCACGTCTCGGGAAAGAGATAGCCGGTATCGATCATGACCACCCTGATCCGCGGCAGGACGGAGGCCGCCATGTGCAGCAGGATGGCGCTCTCGGCGCCAAACGAGCTGGTCATGATCAACTGCTCCCCGAACTGCGCAGCCGCCCATTCGACGATCTGCGGAGGCGTGCGCTGGGCGAGCAACAGATTGATGTCAGGAAGATCGAGTTCGGTCGAGGTCGTCATGGGGACAGATCACAGCTTAACGCAGATGAACGCAGACAAGAATCGCGACTCATCGAGCAACATTATAGGAGATAGGAAAACCCAAAGTCGAACAAGCCGTAAAATACTTCAAAAGAGAAACTTACGACTTTTTCCAACTCCCATCATCCCCCATCAGTTCGTGAGGACGGAAAGTGGATTTATACGCCATCGCCTGACAATCGCGCACCCAGTAGCCGAGATAGTAGTAAGCGAGGCCGCGCTCCTGGCACCAGGCGAGTTCGTAGAGCGCGCCAAACGTGCCGAGGCTGCGCTTGGCGTGGCGCGGGTCGAAATAGAAGTAGACGCTGGAGAGCGAAGCCGAACTGACATCGCAGATGCCCACCGCCAGCAGTTCGCCAGCAGGATCGCGGTAGGTGAACTCGACGGTGTCGGTCGGCGAGTCGTAGAGAAACGACTTGAGCGAATCGCGATCCGCTTCCTCCGGCCGGCGATGCCAGTCGTGGACATAGCGGCTGTAGAGGGCGAATTTCTCGTCGGTCAGCGCCGGCCGGCCGGCGTGGACGGCGAGGTCTTCGTTTCGACGCAGACAGCGCCGTTGCGACGCGCTCATCGCGAACTGTTTCACGTCCACGCGAAGCGGCACGCATTCGCGGCAGCCCTCGCAGACGGGCTGATAGAGCATGCGACCGCTTCGGCGAAAGCCGACGTCCATGAACGCGCGGTAGGTGTCGCCGTCGATCGAGGACGCCATTACTGCGCGGATCGTCTCCGTCCGGCCCGGCAGGTACGGGCACGGCACCGGCGGCAGCACCGCCAGCCGGATGTCCAGCGGCGGCTTTCGGGCGTGCGATTCGTGTCCGGCGGTGTCGCTCAAAACGTTCGGTCCTCCAGCTCACCATTTGGCGTCGGGTCCGCCTGTCGTCCAGGACGGCACGACGATCGATCGGTGCAGGCCCGGCCGCTCGGCGAAGTCGGCGGGCTTCCACTCCTTCACGACCTTGCCTCCCGCCGTCTCGCGGATGTAGACGCGGTAGTCGCTGTCCCTGAAATTATCCGCGACGAATGTAATCGCCCCCGATGAATCGTCGAACACGTAGGGCACTGCATCCTCGGGCACCGTGGGCGGGACGGTGGCGCTGATGTAGTTGTAAGCGCCGCGCACGTCGGTCACGCCGCGGTTTTTCGTGACGATGAACGGCGCCTGGCCTTCGGTCTTGAACCCGAGGATCCACAGCCGCCCGCCGTCGTTGAGCACCTGCGGGATGGAGCCGTCGACGTTCTCCTGGTTCTCCGGGTTGAACTGCCGCGCGAAAACCGTCTGATTTTTGAACGACCAGCCCGGCAGGAACACGTCTTCCACGAACAGCTTTCCCGTCGCGCGCTCGGTGTTCCGGTACGTTCGCTTGAACTGCTTCGATCCCACCCACCCGCCGCAGTGGCGGATGACGACATCTCGCGGCGAGTTATTCTCGAAGATCACCTCGCCGGGATACTGAGCGTTGAAGAACATCTGCTCGAAGAAGACCGCGTTGCGTTCGGTTTCGTCGATGCGGATGAGCGGCCGGGGATTGTCGGCGTCGCTGAAGGGCTCCTTCGCGCCGCCGAGGCTGATCTCGGCGCCCATGCCGAGGACCTGCTTCACCTTGCCGCGAACGACCAGCGTGTCGGAGATGAAGTAGACGCGATCGTTGGCGAAGTAAACCGTCGATTTGCCAGAGTCGAGCGATCGCTGGATGGCCTGCGTGTCGTCGGTTTCGCCTTCCCGTCGCGGGCCGATGCCGGCCCAGTCGGACAGATCGTCGTTCCAGAACGTCGGCGCGTCTTCCGGCTTGATCGACCTGCCGCTCGGCGGCGAACTCATCGTCGCCGCCGGCGCGATGAAGCCGCCGATGCTGCTGACCTTCGGCTGCGGCTCGCCGTTGCTGCGCCAGGCCGAATCCGGGTTGAAGGTCACGCCCAGGACGAGGTGATTGCCTTCGAGATCCAGCACGTTCTGACCCGCCGCCGTACCGCGGAGAAGGGAGTTCAGCAGTACCAGCGTGCTCTGAATGCCCGTCGTGATGATCGCCGGCACTTCGTTCTCGCTGCGAAGATCGCGGATGTGCAACAGATTTCGATCAAGCCGGATGCCGGCCTTCGCCTGGTTGCGGAGCGTGACGTGCTCAAGCGTGAAGCCGTACTGCATGTCGCCGACGTCGACGCCGTAGTCGAAGCCTTCGACCAGCACGTTCTTGATGTAGCCGGGGCCGGGGATGGCGCGTTTCATCGCGATCCCCGCCGCCCCGCGGCCGCGGACGGTGACGTTGGAGATCGCGCCCCAGTTGCTGTTCGCCCACTCGATGCCGATCGCGCCCGCGTTGGCGGCGCCGGCGTCGAGCGTCAGGTCGAAGAAGTAGTTCCGAAACGCCTTGTTCCCGCCGCCGGGCGCGGCGTTGTCGTCGCCGGGGTCCCAGTGGGAGGCGGTGACGATCATCGCGCGGGGCTTGGCGGGGTCGGCGAAGCCCTCGGCGCTGTTCCGCAGTTTCAGGATCGTTCGCTCGCGATCCTGTCCCTGAAAGGTGATGTGCGACTCCCACTTTCCCTCGGCGTTTCGGCAGATCAGCGAGTCGCTGATCTCGTACACGCCGGCGGGGAAGTAGAGCGATCGTCCGGTGCCCACGTTCGCGGTGATCGCCCGCTGGATGGCGGCGGTGTCGTCCTGGCCGTCGTCGGGGATCGCGCCGTACGGGGCCTGCGTCACGTTCACCACCGCGTCCGGCGGAAACAGCCGCTCCGCCGCCTGCGAGGCCTCACCGCCGACGAGTGCCATCGCAACGATACAAATCGTCAATGCACGCATTGGTCGAGTCCTATTTACGCCCACCCAAAGAGACAGTTCGCCAAGCGAATCCCGCAAGGCCGGATGCAACCACATTTTTTACAAGTACTTACATCGAAATTGGGTTCGTTTGGCAAAAAAGCATTTCGTTCGAGCGTGTCTGACACAAACAACCTGTCAAAATGACAGTTGGGTTCGTTTGTTCAAATGAGTTGAGCACGGACTTCCCTCCTTCGGATCGGACGTTCTCACGCCGCGATGCTGGCCCAGCATTCTCAACTCACTCTATACGTAACCACTGCTTTCGTCGGCGGTAAAATCCGCCGACGCACTCCTTAGTAAGACTGGGCGAACAACACCTGGGTCTTGGTCGTCTTGCCCGAGTAGATGCACGTGCCCTCCCCGCCGCCGGACTGGTCGGCGAGAATGCAGCGGACGGTGGCCTTCGTTTCAGCTTTGATCTTCGCCTCGGCGTCGCGATCCGGCTCGAACCAGCAACGGACGAAGCCGCCCTGCTTGTCGATGATCTCCTTCAACTGGTCGTACGACGCCGCCTCGCGGGTGTTCTCCTTCTGGAAAGCCAGCGCCTTTTCGAACATCAGCTTGTGAACCTCTTCCAACTTCGCCTTCAACCATTCCGCGCTGAAGGTGTCGAGCGAAACGGTCTCCTTGCCGCGATCCAGTCGGCGCTTGACCAGCCCCGCGCCGGCGGCGACGTCGCGCGGGCCGACCTCGATGCGGAACGGCACGCCGCGCTGTTCCCAGTGATATTGCTTGTCGCCGGGGCGGGTGTCGCGGGCGTCGACGATCACGCGCTGATGCGTGAGCTTGTCGAAGAAATACTGCTTGATCTCCTGGTTGCGGTTTCGCAGGGCCGCCGAGGCGGTCTCTGACGCGCCGACCAGCTTTTCAACGATCTTATCGATGAACGCCATGACCGTTTCGCGCTCGGCATCGCCCTTGTAGACGGGGATGACCGCGCACACGATCGGCGCCACGCGCGGCGGCAATACCAGGCCGTCGTCGTCGCTGTGGGCCATGATCATCGCGCCGATCAGGCGGGTGCTGACGCCCCAGCTGGTCGTCCACGCGTACTGCTGCGCGTTGTCACGGCCAAGGTATTTGATCTCGAACGCCTTGGAGAAGTTCTGGCCCAGGTTATGGCTCGTGCCGGCCTGCAAGGCCTTGCCGTCCTGCATGAGCGCCTCGATGCAGTACGTCGTATCGGCGCCGGGAAATTTTTCCGAATCGGTCTTCACGCCTTTGACGACCGGGATCGCCAGCGCCGCCTCGGCGAACTCGGCGTAGACGTCCAGCATCTTCAGCGTTTCTTCCTGCGCCTCCTCGGCCGTCTCGTGGGCGGTGTGGCCTTCCTGCCAGAGGAACTCGCTGGTGCGGAGGAAGAGGCGCGTGCGCATCTCCCATCGCATGACGTTGCACCACTGGTTGATGAGCACGGGCAGGTCGCGATAGCTCTGCACCCACTGCGCGTACATGTGGCCGATCATCGTTTCCGACGTCGGCCGGATGATCAGCGGCTCCTCCAGCGGCGAGGCCGGGCGGAGCGAGGCGGGATTGGCGGGGTCTTTCTCGAGGCGCGAGTGCGTCACGATCGCGCATTCCATCGCGAATCCTTCGACGTGCTGCGCTTCCTTGGTGAGGAACGATTGCGGGATCAACAGCGGAAAGTACGCGTTGACGTGTCCGGTGTCCTTGAACCGCCGATCGAGATCGCGCTGGACGGCCTCCCAGATCGCGTACCCTTCCGGCCGGATGACCATGCAGCCGCGCACGGGCGAGTAGTCCGCCAGCTGTGCCGCCTTGATCACGTCGAGATACCACTGCGCGTAGTCGTCTTTTCGAGCTTTGATGTTCTTAGCCATAGAGAGCGGAGCAGTATACCCCCGGCCGGTCTGACGTCGAATCGCCTGAGGTTTGATCGAAAGCTCGATCCCGCCAGAATGCCCGTATGACAAACCTCGCCGCGCGATTCGACGCCAACCCCATTCTCCGCCCCGCCGACGTCCGCCCGAGCCGGCCGGACATGCAGGTGGATTGCCTGCTTAACCCCGGCGCGTTTCAGTTCAACGGCAAGATCGGCCTGCTGCTCCGCGTCGCCGAGCGGCCGGTGCAGGAAGAGGGGTGGGTAAGCGTGCCGATCATCGATCCCGCCAGCGAGGGCGGCATTCGCATCTTCCGATGCCGCAAGGACGACCCGAAGCTCAAGCTCGCCGACGCCCGCGTCTTCACCTACGACGGGCGCGACTACCTCACCACCCTGTCTCACCTGCGCCTCGCCTGGAGCGCCGACGGCCGAAAGTTTATCGCCGACGAAAAGCCTACCCTCACCGGCCAGACCGACCTGCAAACCTTCGGCCTTGAAGACAGCCGCGTGGCGAAGGTCGGCGATCGGTTCTACCTCACCTATACGGAGGTCTCCGAAGCCGGCGTGGGCGTCGGCATGACCAGCACCGCCGACTGGAAGCGGTTCGAGCCGCACGGCATGATCATCCCGCCGCACAACAAGGACTGCGCGTTGTTCGAGGAGAAGATCAACGGCAGGCACTACTGCCTGCATCGGCCCAGCGGAATCGGCCTGGGCGGGAACTTCATCTGGACGGCCGAATCGCCCGACCTGATGCACTGGGGCCATCACCGCTGCATCGCCAAAATCCGCCGTGGCCAATGGGACGGCGAACGCATCGGCGGCGGCGCCTCGCCGATCAAAACGCCTGAAGGCTGGCTCGCGATCTACCACGGCGCAGATGAAAAGCACCGCTACAGCCTCGGCCTCCTCCTGCTCGACCTGAACGACCCAGCGAAGGTGCTGGCCCGATCGGTCGATCCGATCATGCAGCCGGAAGCGCCTTACGAGCTGACCGGCTTCTTCGGGAACGTCGTCTTCACCAACGGACACGTCGTCAACGGCGACCAGATCACGATGTATTACGGGGCGTCCGACGAGGTCATCTGCGGCGCAACTTTCTCGTTGAAAGCGCTCATGGCCACGCTGCGATAGAGATCGCCCAACCCGAATGTGGGGAAGAGGTTTCCGATGATGACATGGAAGGCTGGCGTACAGCTCGCGCTGCTCGCGATCATCGCGGCCGGCCTCGTGTGGGCCGGCTACGTTGTTCGCCATGAAACGTGGCATCGCACCGAGGCGCTTCGCTATACGCCCGACATGGACAACGCCTGGAACTGGGGCAGCCGCGCCGCCAAGGAAGGCTATTTCGGGCTGTACGATGCCGTCGTTGAATCGCAGAACGACCGCGAACGGAAGGACTACGGCCTCGACTACGTGCCGCTTCGACTCGGCGTGATGACGCTGTGGGCCAAGTCTCGCCTCAACGTCAACCCGGAGGTCGAGCGGTGGCAGCGCGATTACGCCTTCAACGCCCCGCTGCTGCACTTCAACACGGCGATGGAACTGCTGGCGGCGACCGGCGTGTTCGCGGTCGCAAGGCAGTGGTCGCGAAGGCAGGATGATCGGCTGCAGATCCGCAGACGATGGCTTCGGGCTGATACGTTGGCGCTTATCGCGTTCGCGCTCGCGTGGTTCAATCCCGCCTCCATCCTCAGCGGACACGCACGCCCGACGTGGGACGTGTGGGTGTTGCCGTTCTTCATCTGGGCGATCTGGAGCGCGTCCCGCAACTACTGGCTGACCGCGGGCGTGTTGTTGGGGGTGGGATCGATGTTGAAAGGGCAGCATCTGGTGGTAGCACCGATGTTCCTGCTCTGGCCGCTCATGGGTTTACGATTCGGGGCGGCGGCGCGGTTTGCGATGGGGTTCGCGTTGTCGATCGGGCTGATCGTATCGCCGTGGATCGTTGGTCCGAAAGTTCTGCCGATCCTGCTCGTGACCACGGCCGGGCTGGCGCCGGCGGCGGTGTGGCTTGTGTTGAGGCGTTGGCCGATCCGCAAGTGGTCGATGCCGGCGAGGTGGGTCCGCTGGACGACGCCGGCGCTGGCCACCATCGCCCTTGCGCTGTGCGTGCCCCTGTTCGGCGGATCGACGGCGTGGTTTGACGTCGCGTTCATCTATGGTGCGAACAAGTTCGCCGGCCTGGAGGTCGGCGGCGCCAGTTCGCTGGCGGGCATCCTTCAGAAGCGCTTCGGCTGGACCGCCGACATGCCGGTGGAATCGCTCGCCTCGATCGGCCTGACGATGACGATCTCGCAAGTGTTGATCGCCGTCTACGCGATCGTCATGCTGTTGAGTTGCTTTGCGATGCGGCGTTACGAACGCCTCTCCGACGCCCGCTTCGTCCTCGCCGCCGCCGTGCCGTGGATCGTATATTTCGCGATCTTTCCTAAGATGCATGAGCGATATCTTCTATGGGGCGCGCTCACCGCCTGCTGCGCCACCATCATCGGCACCGGGCCGACGTTGCTGGCGGTCTTCTTCTCCCTCTGCTCGACCGTGATGAGCCTGTTCCAGATGCTCTCGCGCGAGCGGGCCGACGATTTTCTGACCGAGATCAGCCCCACCGCCGGACAAACGCTGCACGACGTCATCAGGCCCACCTTCCCTGACCTCGGCTGGGCGATCCTGCTGGCGGCGGCGGTGTGGACGTGGATCGCGGTGACGCCGGCGCTGGCATTCCGGTTCCGCCAAAAACAAAAAACGCTTGAAGCCCCTGCCGCCGAGCTGCTATCTTCTGTGCCGGCGTTTCAGGACGCCGCCCGTCCGCGGGAAGGACTGAGTCCACCTGAGCCGATCAACTGAAACAGGTTCTATCGCGAACCTCCTTTTCGCCCGATTTCAGCGGACCCCGGGCTGCTCTTGAAGGAGGTCCGTCATGGCCGCTCGTCATTTTCCCGTTCGTCCCGATCTCACGCAGTTGAAGCACCAGGCGAAGGACCTGCTGCGCGCCTTCCGCGCCGCCGACCCGGACGCCGCCGCCGATTTTCAGCAGTTCCATCCGGATCGCCCGGCGCCCGGCGAGGCAAAGCTGGCCGACGCGCAACTGACGCTGGCGCGCAGCTACGGCCTGCCCAGTTGGCCGCGGCTGGTCATCGCGTGCAAGCTGATCGACGCGATCTGGCACGACGACGTGGAGGCCGTTCGCGAGCTGGTGCTGTCCGATCCGAAACTGCTCGTCGAAGACGCCCGTGGCGTGAACGGCAACTGGGGCCCGCCGATGTCGTACGCCGCGAATCTGGGTCGCGGGAAGATCATCGAGATGCTTCGCGGCCTTGGTGCTGACGACATCCAGCATGCCTTCGGCCGGGCGTGCTTGCAGGGCAAGCTCGACGCCGCCCGCCAACTCTTCGCGATGGGCGCCCGGCCGCAGCCCGGCGACGTCATGGGGCCGTGCGAAACGCAGAACGCCGACGGGCTGCAATTCATGCTCGACCACGGCGCCGCGTTCGTCGACGCCGAAGGCGATCGCCTTGCACCGGTCGCGCTGATCCTCGAAACCTACTGCCGCAACCCCGCCGGCAAGCACCGTTGCCTCGAACTCGCCGCCGCTGCGGGGATCGACCTGCCCGACACCGCCCCGTTGGCGATCCATCGCGGCCGGCTCGACCTGCTGGAAGCCCACCTGTCGCGCGATCCTTCCCTGCTCGCCCGCACGTTCACGCACGAGGAGATCTATCCCCCATCGCTCGGCTGCCACGCCGATCATTCGCTGGCGCTCTGCGGCACGCCGCTGGCCGGCTCGACGTTGCTGCACCTGTGCGTGGACTACGACGAGATCGACATCGCCCGCTGGCTGATCAATCGCGGCGGCGACGTCAACGCCCGCGCCGCGATCGATGCCGACGGCTTCGGCGGGCATACCGCGATCTTCAATTGCGTCGTCTCCCAGCCCTACCGCGTCGGCCGACAGAAAGACGGCGCGTTCGCCCAACTGCTGACGGATCGCGGTGCGGATGCAAACGTCCGCGCCTCGCTCCGCAAACGGCTGCGGTTCGTCGCCGATGAGACCGAACATACGTATCGCGACGTCACGCCGCTGAGCTGGGGCAGGCAGTTCCACGACCAGGACTGGGTGAGCAAACCCGCAATAAAAATCCTGCAAAACCTTTTATTATAAACACTTACGCAATCACATGGGGTTTGCAGCGGCTTTCCGGTATGATCTTCCCCCGCCCTTCGGCCGGGGCGTTTATTGGCCGAGATGAGACGTTAAACCTTGATCCTATCGATCGTTATTCTGATTGGGCTGATGTTGCTGAACGGCGTGTTTGCGATGTCGGAACTGGCGATGATGACCAGCCGGCAAGCGCGGTTGCAGCAGGCCGCCTCGCGCGGCAGCCGGGGCGCGGCCCAGGCGATCCAACTGGCATCCGAGCCGACGCGGTTTCTGTCGACCGTGCAGATCGCGATCACGCTGATCGGCATTCTCGCCGGCGCGTATGGCGAAAACTCGATCGCCGCGGGGCTGGAGGCGTACCTGGATTCGATTCCCGCGCTGTCGCCGCATGCCGACCTGCTCTCGCTGCTGGTGGTGGTGCTGGGCATCACGTACATCTCGCTGGTGATCGGCGAACTGGTGCCCAAGCGGCTGGCGCTGGCGTACCCCGAGACGGTCGCCTCGCTGATCTCCCGACCGCTGGCGGTGATGTCGTGGGTGATGGCGTTGCCGGTCAAGGTGCTGACGCTCTCGACCGAGCTGGTCCTCAAGCTCCTGCGCGTCCCGCCGACGCGCGAGCCCGACGTGTCGGCGGAGGACGTGCGCGACATGGCGTCGAAAGCCGCCGCGCTCGGCGCGTTCGACCCGGCGGCATACGAAATCCTTCACCGCGCTACCCGTATCGGCGAGCTCACCGCACAGGCGCTCATGGTGCCGCGCGGCGACGTCGTCTGGATCGACAAGAACGAACAGGGCGGGCTGATCCGGTCGCTCGTCGGCGCGAACCCCTACTCGCACTTCCCCGTCTGCGATGGCGACATCGACAAGCCGATCGGCGTGGTACACATCAAGGATATGGTCGCCCACGGCCTGCTGGCGGGCGAGGCGTTCGACGTCGCACAGCTGGCCCAGCAGCCGGTGTTCGTCCCCGAATCGATGCCGGCCACCAAGCTGCTTCAGACGCTCCGGCAGGCGCGGTCCCACTTCGCCTTCGTCTCCGACGAGTACGGCGGGGTGTCGGGCATCGTGACGCTGAACGACCTGTCGAACGCCGTCATCGGCGACGTGCTGCGAACCGGCGAGGACGACGAGGAAGACCTCGTCACGCGCGACGACGGCTCCCTGCTCATCGACGGCCGCTACGCCGCTGGCGATCTGTTCAAAGCCCTGGGGCTGCCCGCCGAAGCATCCGCCGACGTCGCGGGCGTCGCCACGACGGCCGGCATCGTGATGCACCGCCTCGGGCATCTGCCGAAGATCGGCGAGACGTTCGAGTGGCGCGGCTGGCGCATCGAGGTCATCGACATGGACCACACCCGCATCGACCGCATCCTCGCCTCCCGCCTCACCACCGCCGAACCACGCGGAGAATCGCTCGGAAACGCGAAAAAGTAGCACGCGGGCACCCTCGCCCGTGACGAAGTGATCTGCCTTGCAAGGAAGATTGCTTAGCCACAGCTGGGGCACAGATGAACACCGATAATTTTCAATGTAGCTGCGACGCCATC
>JBBCIV010000297.1:0-35728 GCA_037189665.1 Phycisphaerae bacterium
ACCCGCGTTCAATATCAGCTCGGCAAGCTCGTCGGCGAGCAGCTGCCGCTGATCGACAACCTCGAACGCGCCATCAACGTTGACCCGACCAAGACCGACGCCGCCTCGGTGCTGACGGGCGTGCAACTCGTCCACGACCAGTGGATCGACCTGCTGAAGCGATTTGGAGTGGAAACGATCGCCCCCAAGCCCGGCGATGAATTCGATCCAACCTTCCATCAGGCCGTCATGCATGAGCCAAGCGACCTGCCCGAAGGCGCGGTCTCCCGCCTCGCCCAAACCGGCTACGCCCTCAACGGCAAGCTGGTTCGCTCGGCGCTGGTGGTGGTGTCGAAGGGAAAGTAAGAGTTTGATAGTCGATGGAGCGAACGCGGCGATGTCGTGTTCGCTCCCTCACAACTGGCAACCATCAACTAAATAATAGCTATCAGCTAACTCTCACCATGCCCACTTACGAATACATCTGCGACGCTTGCGAACATGAGTTCGAGAAGTTCCAGTCGATCACGGCCGCCGCGATCAAGGACTGCCCGTCGTGCAGGAAGAAGAAGGTTCGCAGGAAGATCAGTTCTGGCGCCGGCATCCTCTTCAAGGGCGGCGGTTTCTACGAAACCGACTACCGCTCCAAGAGTTACAACGACGCCGCCAAAAAAGATGCCGACTCTGCCAAACCCGCGTCGGCCGAAACGAAGTCGGAATCCAACAAGTCCGACGCCGCTCCTGCTGCAAAGCCGGCCGAGGCCAAGCCCGCTGCCGCCAGCGAGCCAAAAGCGGCGAAATCGGAATCCAAACCGAAAAAAGGCAAACCTGCCTGACCCGTTTCACTTGAATTTTTCGAGCCGATAGGTACACTGTTCGGCTCGATTCGCCTGAATAGCTCAATTGGCAGAGCAGCTGACTCTTAATCAGCGGGTTCCAGGTTCAAGTCCTGGTTCAGGCATTTAAAATCCCCTGTAAAACCAGTGTGATTCGCAACTCTCCCCGCTCGGGGTCTGCGCTGGTAGAACCGCCGTTCTACCCTCGTGCTACCGTAGGGGTTGTGTTGGGTTGGGGGCGGCGTGAATATCTGCATTTTCCGCGGGGTGCATTTGGAAGCGAAGATAACGGCCGACGAATTGATGGTGCTGGCGTGGTTTCACGAGCATGCCGTCGGCTATCTTTGCCACCTCACGCCGGATGAGGTCCATGCGGTAGAGCACGTTGAAAACGACGCCGCCCGGATAATCATCGCCAACCAGGCTGATCGACTCGCCGTGCCACCCGGCGGGCAAGCGGCTGATTTGCTCGAAGCGTTTCCCCGTCCACACGAAGTATTGCAGGGTCGGTGACCCCGTCTTTGCCATGCCCGGCGGAATTGCGAAGGCAATGAGCGATCTAGGGTTGTTGATATCGACGACAGAGCCGGCGTCCGATTCCAACACCAGTGACCGGCCAGTGCCTACCGTATCGAGTTTCCAGACGCCTGCCTTGCCTTCTGCCACACCGAAGATGAAGAGGTGCTTGCCATCGGTTGCGATGCTGCGAATGATGTCCCAGGTCATCGGCAGAGCGGAAGTGCCCTTGGCCGTGCCGTCGGTGCGCCAGATTCGTCCTGCGTATCCAGCCTCGGCAAAGTATGCGTATGACCCGATCAGGGCAAAGCCATCGATCAAGTCGGTTTGTCGTGACGCGAACAGCAATTGCGTGCCGGCCGTCGTGCCGTCGGTGATGCGAACCAGGCCCTGCGCGCCATGCCGCTGGGTATAGAGCACCTTTCCGCCAAAGTTGGTGAAGTCGGAGAGTCGGTCGTCGAGCGGTGAATCGACCGTTTCGGGAACGACTGTCGCGAGGAATTGTGTCGTCGCCGCGCTGCCCCGCGTCGCCCACAGGCCGACCTGCTTCCCTGCCGACGCCGTAAAGTAAAGCGTTCGGCCGGAATCGTAAACGGGCGCGGGGTTGCTGTTCGCGGGTCCCGGATTGAGATCCATCGAGATTCCGGTTGTCCGCGCCGTTCCTGCGGATATCCACAGTTCGCGCCCGTACTTGGGAGTTTCAGCGCTGAAAGCCAGATAGAGTGGTCGCCGAACGCATACATGTTCGACGGCGCGAGCCCTGCCGGAGAGACATCCGCTACGACCTCCACGGCCAGCAGAACTCGATTTTCCAGCGATTCGTTAATGGCGGCCAGCTTGCACCACACTAACTCTTGCCCAGTAAATCCCCCCCATTTTCACAACGGGATGGCCGGATTACACAAAACTGTAACGGACTTATCAAAAATCGTGGATTCGACGGCAGACCACGCATGCTTTATAGTGGACGTCTTATTCCCGATCCACCAAAGGAGCATGTTCGTGAGCAAGGTTCGTTTCGCAATTGTCGGTCTGGGCAACATGGGTTCGTCTCACTGTGGCTATTTTCCCAGGATCGATGACGCCGTCATCTCGGCGGTGTGTGATATTGATCCGGCGAAGACCGAAAAGTGGTCGAAGCAGCTCGGCGTTCCCGGTTACACCAGTTCGGACGAGTTGCTCAAGGCGAAGGTTGTCGATGCGGTCCTCGTCGCCACGCCGCACTACGACCACTCGTCCATCGGCATCAGGGCACTTGAGACCGGCCATCACGTGTTAGTCGAAAAGCCCATCGCGGTCGGCGTGAAGGGCGCGCGGCAGCTCATCGAGGTGGCCAAGAAGCATCCGAACCAGAAGTTCGGCATCATGTTCAACCAGCGCAGCAACCCGATGTATCAAAAGCTGCGCGAGCTGATCGCCGAGGGCGAGCTTGGCGAGATCACCCGCATCACCTGGCTCATCACCGACTGGTTCCGCACCTGGAGCTACTACGCCTCCGGCGGCTGGCGCGCCACCTGGGCGGGCGAAGGCGGCGGGGTGCTCATCAACCAGTGCCCGCACAACCTCGACCTCATCCAGTGGATCACCGGCCTGATGCCCAACCGCATCACCGCCGTCGGGTTCATTGGCAAGACGCACCCGATCGAGGTCGAAGACGAGATGAGCGCGATCCTCGAATACCCCAACGGCGCGATCGGCCACTTCGTCACCACCACCGGCGAAGCCCCCGGCACCAATCGCCTGGAGATCGCCGGCACGCAGGGCAAGATCATCGCTGAGAAGGGCAAGCTGTCGTTCACCCGCACGCGCAAGAACGTGAAGGAGATCAACCAGAAGTCGCCCGACGCCTTTGCCAGCGTTGAGAGCTGGAACATCGAGATTCCGTACAAGAGCGCTCCGAACATGATGGAGCACGAGCGCATCACGCGCAATTACGTCAGCGCTATTCTGAACGACACGCCGATGCTCGCCCCCGGCGAAGAAGGCGTTCACGGGCTGGAGATCGGCAACGCCATGCTCATGAGCGCCATACGGCGTCGCGGCGTCGATCTGCCCATCAACGGCGACGAGTACGACCAGCTTCTCCTCGACCTCGCCAAGCAGTACGGCGGCAAGAAAACGCTCGAAACCAAGGCGGCAACAGTCGACATGGCGGCGTCGTCGGGGGCGTTCAAATAATGTTTCGCGTGGCTTGATGAGCGTGACGTGTAACGCGCGCCGTTCGCGCGTAGGCGTTTCACGCCGATACGCTCGTCACGACACACGCCTCCTATCGGATGGATGGCTACACTGACATTCTCTCCGCGCTCGCCGAGTC
Organism: Phycisphaerae bacterium; assembly: GCA_037189665.1. Taxonomy (GTDB): domain Bacteria; phylum Planctomycetota; class Phycisphaerae; order Tepidisphaerales; family Tepidisphaeraceae; genus BPJO01. Next base: position 3,649 of record JBBCIV010000297.1, read on the forward strand.
GAAGTCCGTCCTCGTCACGACACACGTTCGCCCCGACGGCGACGCGCTTGGATCGGCGGCGGCGATGGTGCTGGCGCTTCGCGCCAAGGACGTGTCGGCCACCGTGCTGTTGTTGTCGCATCTGCCCACCAAGTACGCCTTCATCTTTGAAGAGCTCAACGTCGACTGGATCGACGTCGAAAAAGGTTTCCCCGACTCGTTCTCGCTCGATTCATACGACGCGCTCTTGGTGGTCGATACGGGCACGTGGTCGCAATTGCCGGGCCTGAAGCCGTACGTCGAGGCGTTCAAGGGGAAGAAACTGGTGGTCGATCATCACCAGACCCAGGAAGACTGGGCCGACCGCAAGCTCGTCATCAAGGAAGCCGCGGCGGCGGGGGAGATCGTTGCGGAATTGATCGAGCAGTGGGACGTCCCGCTGACGCCGCAGATCGCCACCGCGCTTTACGTGGCGATCGTCTCCGACACCGGCTGGTTCCAGTTCAGCTCCACCCGGCCGTTTACCCTGCGGCTCGGCGCTCAACTGCTCGAAGCCGGCGTTGATGCCGATCGGCTGTATCAACTCCTCTATCAGAACGAACGCCCGGAGCGCGTGCTGCTGCAGGCCCGCGCGATGCGGTCGCTGGAACTGTTGGCGGACAACCGCCTGGCCGTCCTTACGATCGGCCCCGACGATTTCACCGCCACCGGCGCCAGCGTCAACGACACCGAAAACCTCATCAACATTCCGCTGCAGGTGCGAACGGTCGAGGCAAGCGTGCTGTTGACCCAATCCCCCGAAGGCGGTCCGGTGCGCGTGAGCTTCCGCAGCAAGGGCGGCGTGGACTGCGCCAAGTTCGCCGAGCAATTCGCCGGCGGCGGCCACAAACGAGCGGCGGGAGCCAAGCTCGACGGCGCGCTCCGCGATGTTCGCGCGACCATCGTCGATCGCCTGCTCGGGCAGATGCGGTAGAGCGATGAACCGAGTGCTACTATGGCGGTGGCGGGGCCTTCGTGCCGCTACGCGATCAATCGTGAATCGTCATGTTCCTGCAACCAGCAATGCAGCGCGCGGATGGCGCTGGTCGCGTGACGACCCCAGTGAATTCGAAAGTTCAGCGTCCATTCCCACAATGCTTTTTCCGAGTTGCCGGCCCGGAAGTAACGCAAACCCGTTTCTACGTCACGATAGATACCGGCGATGTCGTCACTCAGAGAGCTGATGACCGGTTTCTCCCTCTCCGGCGGAATGATCAGCGGGTTGAACATCTGGCCGTAGAGGTCGAAGGGCAACCGTGTTTTGTTCGTGAAGACTCTTTTCCATTCATCGTGGCTGACTTCAGGAGACTCATCTTGACGTCGTTCTTGTCGTTGGACGGCGGGCAATTCCAGGGCTGCGGCATACAGACGCGTCAGGCGACGCAACGCTTCTCGCACGCTTGCCGCCGCATCGATTCGGTTGTCCGTTGTCTCCGCTGCTGCCCATTGCGAGAACGCCTCGGCTTCGGTTACGAATTTTTCAACAGCGGTCATCGCGCGATCCCCAAGTGAAGAGAGTGCGGAACGTTTTTCGAAAGCGAAGTTTTCCTATTGCATCGCGAACGACCGGGTAAAAGCCGGTTCCGGCCACGCAGGAGGGGCCGTGCGCGTTATCCCGTTTGCCTTGCGTCTTTCATCGACGGGCGACCGCGGATGAGCGTCCAGTATTCTTCGCGGACGTCGTCATCGATATTCACCGTTCCCGTACCGTACAGCCGGTCGCCGCCGCGTTTTTTGGGGCCGGATATCCAGAAGTGCTCGCCGGTATCGACGTCGAAGTAGTTGGCTTTGTAGCCGTATCCCTTCAACGACTGAAACGAACGGCCTCGGTAGTAGAGCGTTTTGCCGGTCTGCGAAAACTGCACGCGCCCAATCCGCGCCGGCCCTTCCAGCCCGACGGACTTGTCCTCAATGTACATGATTCGTGGCGGCATGGCCGCAATCTTATCGAGCGTAGCTGTCTGGCGAAAAGCGATTTTCACATCTCGCGCCGCGGAAATGGGACAATCAGAGTTCGATCATCGCTTTCAGCACGTTCGCATCGGGCTTCAGCCAATCCGGCAGCGACGTGAGGAACGAATCGATCGGGGCGCGGTGCGTGATCCAGGGCGTGGTGTCGATGATGCCGTCTTCGATCAGGCGGATGATGCGGGTGAAGTCGCCGGGCAGCGCGTTGCGGCTGGCCATCAACGAGACCTCGCGACGGTGGAAATTGGGGTCGTTGAAGGTGACGTCGCCCTGAAAGAGGCCGACGAAGACGATCCGTCCGCCGTGAGCGATGAGGTCGAACGTCTTGGCCATCGAACCGGGGTTGCCCGTGGCGTCGATGACGGCGGTGGGGAGATCGCCGTCGAGCGTTGACTTCAATTGCTCGATCAGGTCGGCGGATGCGTTGAGCGTCGCCTTTACCTGGAGCAGGTCTTTCGACGCCTGAAGCCGCGCATCGGAAACGTCGGCGACGATGACGTTCGCGCCGGCGGCCTGCACGAACGGGATGACCGACAGGCCGATCGGTCCCGCGCCAAGCACGAGCACGTTTTCCCCGGCTTGCACGTTCGCGCGGGCGACGGCATGGCAGCCGATGCCGAGCGTTTCGACCAGCGCGAGCTGGTCGAGCGTGAGCGTCGCCGACCGGTGAAGCTTATGCGTGGGAACGAGGATTTCCTCGGTCATTCCGCCGTCGATATGCACGCCGAACACCTGCATGTTCGTGCAGCAGTTCCCCCTGTGATTGCGACACGCGATGCACTGGCCGCAATTGAGGTAAGGCTCGACGGCGCAGCGGTCGCCGGGCTTGAGATCGCTGGCGAGATCGTTGACGTCGATGACCTCGACGCCGAGCTCGTGCCCGAGCACCCGCGGATAATTGAAGAACGGCTGCCGTCCGTGAAACGCATGCCAGTCGGTGCCGCAGATGCCGACGCGACGCACGCGCGCCAGCGCCTGTCCGAGCGGGATCGCGCCGTGAGCCTCGCGATCGACGAGGGCGAATGAACCGGGGCGTTGGAGGACGATCGTTTTCAAGGTTGCTTCTCCAATCGATACGCCCGCGCGGCAACGCCGGCGAAGAGGTCGTTTTGCTCGGACTCGCTCAGCTTGGCCGCCCACTGCTTCACCGCGTCCAGCCACGCGGCGTATCCGCCGGCCGCCTCGGTAAGGGGCCAGTTGGAGCCGAACATCACGCGCGACGGGCCGAACGCATCCAGCGTGGCATCGAAATACGGGATGAGCCTGGCGGGCGTCCACTCAAGATCGATCTCGGTGACGCCGCCGGAGATTTTGCAGTAGACGTTGGGACGCCTGGCCAGTTCCGCCAGGCGCGATCGCCACGGCTCGATCTCGTCGGCGTCGTTGCGGGGCTTGGCCATGTGATCGACGATGAAGACCTGATTGGGATGGCGATCGACGAACGCGATCGTCTCGGGAAGCTGGCGTTCGAAGATGAGGATGTCGTACGCGAGATGATGCCGCGTGAGCAGATCGATGCCGCGGTTGAAATCGTCGCCGAGCAGAAAGCCGCCCGGCTCGCCTTGGACGACGTGCCGCGCGCCGACGATCGCCTTGTTTCCGAACCACGGCCCTGTGACTTTCTCGACGGCTGGCGACGCCAGCGGAAACCACGCCACCACACCGGCAATGAAATCGTTCGCGGCGGCGTGCTCGATGAGGAACGCGGTCTCCTCAAACGACTGCCGCGACTGCACACTGACGACCTGATCGACGCCGGCGGCGCGGATCTGCTGCGCCAGATCGCCAGGCAGATAGTCGCGGCGGATGCCGGACATCGAGTCGGGAATCCAGCCGTATTCGTCTGCCGTGTAGTGCCAGAAATGATGGTGCGTGTCGATGATCATCAGGGGTCTGCTTGTTCGGCTGCACGGGTTTTCAAACCCGTGGTTTTCGCGAGAGGCCTTGGATGCCAACACGGGTTGAAAACCCATGCCACGAAGGCAAACGTCTGCTCCACTTGAAGTTTTGAAACAGTTTTTTACCGCCACGATGTTTAGCGTGCGATCATCGGTTTCAGGCCGCAGGCGCTGCTGATCTTCGTGCGATGTCGTGCGATCGGCTTGTAGGCTTCGACCAACAGATCGCGCACGGGTGGGATCGAGGCCAGCAGGTGAAGCGGGAACGCCCACCAGACGTACCGGCCGACGTATGCGAATGCGTCCACGCCTCCAAGAATGCGGCCGTCGGCGGTTTCAAGTTTGATTTCGGTCGGCAGTTCGCCGGGGGCAAGGTTCAGCACTTTTTCAGCGCGGGGATCCTGGAGCGGGACGACTTCGAATCCGCGTTTGCCCACCATGCGCTCCCACCGCCGTGCGCCCTCGGAGCAGAGACCGCAGCCCGCATCGAAATAAAGTGTTCCACGGCGGTGCATGAATTGATTATACGGCATAAACCCGCTTTCGCGGGATGACTTTCGGAGTTTCACCGCGATGGCGAGACGCGCCCCGATTAGCAGGAAACCGCGCCGGCCAACTGACGTCGCACGGCGGCTTGCAACGATTCGGCGATTGCCCTAGCGTTAGCGTTCTCAACCCCGAAAGGAATCACCCATGGCCTCGCAGATCGGCTGTCAGCTTTACACCCTCCGTGACTACACCAAGACGCCCGCCGACATCGCCAAGACGTTCGCGCGCGTGAAGAAGATCGGCTATGACGCCGTCCAGTGCTCGGCGCTCGGCAAGATCGGGCCGGCAGAGCTGGCCAAGATCCTGAAAGACGAGGGGCTGACCTGCTGCGCCACCCACGCCGGCCTTGATGCGATGCGCGACACGCCGGAGCAGGTGATCGAAAACCACAAGCTATGGGGCTGCAGCTACACCGCGATCGGCGGGTTCGGGTGGAAGGACGTGACGAAGCAGGGCTGGCTGGATTTCGCGAAGGACTACTCCGCGATCGCGGCGAAGTTCAAGGGGTCAGGCGTGTCGATCGGCTATCACAACCACAGCCACGAACTGATCAAGTACGACGGCGAGACCGCGCTGGACCTGCTCATCAAGAACTGCAGCAAGGACGTGTGGTTCGAGATCGACTGCTACTGGATCACCCACGGCGGCGGCGATCCGGCGGCGTGGATCGACAAGGTTGCCGGGCGGATTCCGTGCGTGCACTTCAAGGACCTGGGCATCAGCCCTGACAAGCAGCAGCAGATGCGCGAGGTGGGCGAGGGCAACCTGAACTGGCCGCGGATCATCGAGTCGTGCCGCAAGGCCGGCACGGAGTGGTACATCATCGAACAGGACAACTGCAACGGTCTCGATCCGTTCGAGTGCGTGGAACGATCGTTGAAGAACTTGAAGGCGCTGGGGGTGAACTGAGTTGATAGTTAATGGTTGATAGTTGATAGGAAATGCGACTTGGTCACCTGCCTATCAACTATCAACCATCCCACTATCAACTACCTCCTCACTTCGCCGGCCGGTCCTTCAGGTCGGCCTGGGCGTCCTGGAGTGCTAGCAGCACGTAGCTGGTCACCAAGACGGGCTTGTCTTCCATGTATTTGTTGATGCCGACCCAGCTGCCGTCTTCCTTCTGAAGCTCGGCGGCCTTTTCGATCAGCGCCTTGCGCCAGTCGATTTCCTTGCCGTCGGCGGTCTTGATGGTGGTCTCGCCGTAGGCGTGGAGGGCCTTGCCGACGGTCATGTAGTAGTAGAACAGGCCCCACTGGGCTTTGTCGTCGCCCATGCCGGGGTGGGCGTCGAGCGTGAAGTTGTTGTTGACCCAGCCCCAGGCGGCGCGGACGCGCGGGTCGTCCCTGGAGACGCCGGCGTAGATCAGGCTCTTGAGGCCGGCATACGACATCGTGCCCATCGACCGCACGCGGCGGACGCCCGACTCATCGGTAAAGGTGCCGGCCATGCTCTCGCCGTTGCGGTCGTCGCTTGGACCGTAAGCGAATCCGCCGTCGTTGCCGGCCCATTTCTGGTCGTTGGTTTCGCTGTAGTTCTGGCATCGCGTGACGAACTGGATGGCCCGCTGGAAGACCGGGTCATCTTTCGGCAGGCCGGCGTCGTGGAGCGCCTCGAGGGCGAGTTGGGCGTTGGACAGGTCGGGCCTTCCCGGCCCGCGCGATCGTCCGCCGTAGCCCCAGCCGCCGTAGAAGGGGTCGTCGGTTCCCTTCACCACCTGCTGGCCGGTGTTCTGTTCCTTGGGATCGACGAACTCGGGCTTGGTGTCCTCGGTCCACTGGAGGCGCTTGAGATAATCGACCGCCTTGTCGATCTGCGGTTTGAACGCCGGGTCGTTCGCCTTCACCAGCGTGCTGACGGCGATGGCGGTGTTGTAGTTGGCGAGCAGGTCCTTGTAGATCCCGCCATCGGTGGCCTGGTAACCCAGGAGCTTCTCGAAGCCCTTGGCGATGAAGTCGGTCTTGGAGTTGTAGTTTTTATCCTGCACGAACACGCGAAGCGCGATCGCGGTAAACGCCGGCGGCTCCCTGTCGTTCGCCTGCCAGCCGCCGTCGGGCTGTTGATGGGACTTGAGGTAAGCCAGGCCTTTGTCGACCAGCGCCTGCGCCTTGTCCGCGGTCTCGTCCGCCCGGGCGGCGGACGACGCGAGCGAGATCGCCGCCGACACCATGCCGAGCGCCGCAAAGCGAGTCCAATTCCGATGTTTCATTTCCAACTCCCTAAACGTGAGAATCCGCGTAATTTAAGGTCTGGCCAAGTGATCTGCGTAACGCTTGCGCACCCCGGAGGGCGGGCGCCGCCTTCTATTCTATCCGTCCGAGCCCGATCAAGGCAGTTTTTCGCCCCGGGCGGCGACCAGCAGGCGGTACCAGTCTTCGCGGTCGAGGTCGATCGCGTCCGCCTTGGCGGCATCGTCGATGTGAGGCGGTTTGGCGCTGCCGACGATCGGGATGATCCTGCTCGGGTGCTTCATCAGCCACGCCAGCGCCATCACCGTCCGCGACGCGCCATACTTGGCGGCGGTCTGGTCGAGCAGGTCCACCAGCTTGGTCAACAGGTCCTTCCGCGGATGGTCGTCCCGCACCTTCCCGCCCTCGCCCAGCATCCCGCCGGCGATGGGGCTCCAGGCGAGCGGGGTGATGGTGTTCTCGATGCACTGGTCCAACGTTCCGTCGTAGAAGCACGCCAGCCGCGCGAGGTGGATCTCCACCTGGTTCACCACCAGCGGGAACGGCAGGTGTTTCTGAAGTGCCGAAACGAAGGAGGGGAGGAAGTTCGACACGCCGAAGTAGCGAACCTTGCCCGCCTTGTGCAGCTTGCCGAACGCCTCCGCCACCTCGGGCGGGTTCATCAGCAGGTCGGGGCGGTGAAGCTGATAGATGTCGATCGTCTCGATCCGCAGCCGCTTCAGCGACTGCTCGCACGACCAGATGATGTGGTCGTGCGAGAAATCGAACCGGTGGGGCGAATCGGGATTCGGGTCGCCGGGAAACCGAATGCCGCACTTGGTGGCGATGACGATCCGGTCGCGCACCGACGGGTTCTCCGCCAGGAAGTCGCCGAACACCCGCTCGCATCCGCCGCGACAGTAGATGTCGGCGTGGTCGAAGAGCGTGTAGCCGGCGTCGAGCGCAGAAGCGATCGCTTTGCGAGCCTGATCTTCGCGTTCAGGCGTGATTTCCGACGGATTCCACGTGCCGACATACCGCATGCAGCCGTAGGCCAAGCGCGTGGTGACGAGCGACGAGACGCCGATGGTTTGTGTCTTCATGGATTCGCGTCAGGATGTCGCGCGACCAGCGCAAAGTAAAGCCCGCGACGCGATATCGCGGGCGTGTTCTCCCGTGAGATCCAATCGGCAGGCTGCCGTCAGAACCACTGTTTGCGCTGGACCACGTATTCCTGGTAGAACTGCTCGTCGGACTTGGTCAGGTACATGATGCCTTCGATCAGGCCGATGATGCCCATCACGCCCGCGCCGAAGCCGCACGTCAACAGGCTGACCAGCAGCATGGTCAACCCGGCCCCGGTAAAACCCAGGACGAACTTGTGAATGCCGAACGCGCCGATCACGATCCCGAGGATGCCGCACAAAATACGTTTGCTGTCGTTCGGGTTGTACGGCGGGGCGGAGTTTGGGTAGCCGGGCTGTTGGTACTGGGTCATGGTGGCGATCTCTCCGCTTATCGACGTCGGCGATTCTATCGGAGGCGTCCCAAAATACACGCGGCGCGTTCTGCGTCCGACAGGGGGTCGGCAGAACGCGCCGCGTGGCGAACCTTTGTGAAAGGGCGTGCTACTTCACGATGTTGATCGCCCACGGATACTTGGTGGGCTCGCCTTTCTTCACCTTGCCGCCGTTGATGATGCCGTAGACGACTTGGACGATGATGATCACCAGCGCCAACGGCGAGCAGAACACGGTGATGCCCAGGATAAACGAGGCGATCAGCGCCGTCAGCGTGAAGTTCAGCGACTTGCCGGCCTCGTACTTAATGAAGGGCGAGGTGTCCTTCTTGGTCAGGTAGAGGATGAGCGGCACGAGCCAGATGAAGTTCAGGTAGTGCGACAGCGCGGCCGTCGACTTTTCGTCTTCGGTAGGCGCGGGGCCTGTGTAGACGTCTCCGGCCGAGGTGGGCGTCGGTGTCGGTTCCGGTGTGGGGGTGGCGTCTTCGGACATAAAGTTATGTTCTCCTTCCAAAAAATCGTTCGAAGTGGGGTTCCCTTCCCAACTCTAGAGAAACATCATGCCCATTTTGACGCACCACTTCAATTGCCCGATTCAGGGTATGTCCGCTCTTTTAGCCATTTTTGCCGCCATGCCGGCATCTGTTCGGGCGTGACGTCTTTCCACAACCCGCGGCTCTTACCGCGGGCCTCGCCTTCGGCCTGGCCGAGCTTGGCGCGGAGGTGGCTTGAGAAACGGCGGTCGGCGTAGGCGAATCCGAACTGCACCATCGCCAGGTTGATGTTGTCGTTCTCATTGAGATAGACGAACGCCAACAGTCGGCCATAGCGGTCCCGGAGTTCGGTGCCGTCGAATTGGAGCACCACGTTTCGCCCGTCGATGCGGTCGTGCAGATATTTTTTCGATTCGACTGCGAAGTACGCGGGAGGTTCGCCGTCGCGGGCAAGCTCGGGGGCGTCGATTCCCTTGAGTCGAACGCGTTCAAGTTTGTCTGAGGGGGTGCGGACGACGATGGTGTCGCCATCGATCACCTCGTGAACGACGACGCGAAGCCCTTCCAGGTTCCGCGGGTGCGGCGGGGTGGCGACATGGCTGCAATAGCTCGACCCGGCGATCGACAACACCAGTAGCACCAGCGTCGCGCGCCACCAACGATGCCGCCTGACCGCGGCAACGGCGATCTGCTCCGGCGAGGGTTTGGCGCGGGGCGTGGCCATTGCGTGCGAAAGGTGCGTGCGCCACCGGCGGAGAAGACGCGGGTTCCGCTAGCGGACCTTTTCGAGTTCGAACGCGTCGTGGATCACCTGAAGGGCGCGCGGGCCGTCGTCCTTGCCGATGATGCAGCTGATCTTGATCTCGCTGGTCGTGATGTTCTGGATGTTGATCTTCGCGTCCGCCAGCGCCTTGAACATCCGCTCGGCGACGCCCGTGTGCGTTCGCATGCCCACGCCCACCGCGCTTACCTTCGCCAGCCCGTCCTGATAGATCGCCTGCGCGTTGCCGCCGAGCTCTTCGATCAGCTTTTCGACGACGGGCTTGATGTCGTGCAGATCGCCGTGCTCGACGGTGAAGGAGATGTTGGCGGTGTTGTCGTCCATCACGTTCTGGATGATGTCGTCGACCACGATCTTGGCGGCCGCGATCGTGGAGAAGAGCTTGGCGGCGATGCCCGGCTTATCCGGCACGCACTTCACCGTTACCCGAATCAGGTCCTTCTTCAACGCCGCGCCCGAGACAACGATGTGTTCCATGTTTTTCGTCTCCGCCACGATCCACGTGCCGGGATTGTCGTTCCCGCTGTTGCGCACTTCGATCGGTACGTCGTATTTCTTGGCAAATTCAACCGCCCGCGTCTGCAGCACCGACGCGCCGGCGCCGGAAAGCTCGAGCATCTCGTCATAGGTGATGCGATCGATCTTGCGGGCGTTCTTCACGATGCGGGGGTCGGCGGTGTAGATGCCGTCGACGTCGGTGTAGTTCTCGCAGACGTCGGCCTTCAACACCGCGCCCAGCGCCACCAGCGTCGCGTTCGACCCACCCCGGCCGAGCGTGGTGAAATCGCCGTCGGGGGTGATGCCCTGAAAGCCCGCGACGATGACGATCTTGCCCCGCTCCAGTTCGCTGAGGATGCGCTGGTGGTTGATCGACTTGATGCGGGCCTTGGAGAACGCATCGTCGGTCACCAGCCCGATCTGCCCGCCGGTAAAGCTGATGGCGTCGCTACCCTGGGCGTGGAGCGCCATCGCCATCAGCGCGATGGTGACCTGCTCGCCGGTGGCGAGGAGCTGGTCCATCTCGCGCTTGGGCGGGCTGCATTTGGCGCCGTTGACGGTGCAGACCTGGTCGGCGAGATCGACGAGGATATCGGTGGTATCGCCCATCGCCGAAACGACGACGACGACCTGGTTGCCGCGTTTTTTGGCGTCGAGGGCCCGCTTGGCGGCGTGGTGGATCTTCTCCGCGTTGGCGACGGACGTGCCGCCGAATTTTTGTACGATCAGTCCCATGAGGAACGGCGGATTATACGGGTCCGCGCGTTCGGTACAACGCGACCGCGTCACATCGCAGTCGTGCCTGCCGCAGTTGGGGGGCTGATCCGGCCCGACTGCGACGTTTTCCCGCACATCTTGCCATCCCCCATCGCACGAGCGGGCATCGTCGCGGGATGGCCCCGCAGGCGCCAATCGAGGGTCACGCCTCTCCAAATTGACAAACGCGACGCCCGGCGGGAAGGTGGTGTGCTTCATGCCTGACGTGACCACGCGCGAGCCATTGGCGGAACTACCCAGCGAACTGATCGGCCAACTCAACGGCGAGTTGCGCGACGAGGACGTCGTCGCCTGGAGCGAGCTCGACCTCGATCCGGCCAATCAGGTCAGACAGTCGTTCGTCGTCCTCACGCAGGATCGCCTCATTCACGTTCATGGGGGCGAGAAAAACGTTACGCCCGTCGCGCAGATTAAGGACGCCAAGATCGCCGAGGGCCTCGGCATGGACCGGCTGGTGCTGAAGACCGACGCCGGCGCAAAGGATTTCCGCTATTCCCGGCGTTTCCGCCGGGATGCGGTTCGCCTGCACCGGCACCTGGCCCGAATGTTGCCCGACAAGGAGGGCAAGCCCAAGGACGAACGCCCTGACTGGCTTGAGAAGATCGAACGGCAGGCCGAGCAGCAGCTCAAGTGTCCCAAGTGCGGCCACATCATCCCGAGCTACGCCGACCAGGTTTGTCCGCGGTGCTCACAGAGCCGAAAAATCCTCTGGCGATTGCTCGAAGTTGCCCGGCCGTACCGGCATCTCGTCATCATCGCTTTTGCGCTCACGCTGGTTCACTCCGCGTTTACCGCGATGCCCGGCATCGTGCAGAAACACATCGTGGACGACGCGATCAGCGCCGTCACCGTTGACGGAGCGCAGCGGTTGTCGTCGTTGGCGTATTGGTCGGCGTTGTTCGCCGTCGTGATCGTCGGCAGCGAGGTCATCGGCGGCGGGCGTATGGCGATCCTGTCGAAGGTGGGAACGAGCGTCGCGCGCGATCTGCGACATCAGGTTTACGCACACCTGCACAGCCTGTCGCTTCGGTTCTTCGCCAAGCGTCGAACTGGTTCTCTCATCACCCGTGTGACGAACGACACCGACCGTCTGTGGGATTTCATCGTTTTCAGCTCGGTGAACGTCGTGCGGGACGTGCTGATGATCTTCGTGTCGGTCGCGGTCATGCTCTATTACAACTGGCTATTGGCGCTGATCGCGCTGGCGCCGTTGCCGCTGATCGGGCTGATCACCTGGTGGCGCGGCAAGACGATGCATCGCATGTTCGGCCGGCTGTGGACTTACTGGTCGCGCATGAGCGCGGTCGTCGGCGATGCCATGGGCGGCGTGCGCGTCGTAAAAGCCTTCGCCGGCGAAGGGCGAGAGATTCGCCGTTTTGATGACCGGAACATCAGCTATACCGATAAAGAACAGGAAGTGAACCGCATGTGGTTCACGCTTCAACCGGTCGTCAGCGGTGTGATGCGGCTAAGCATGTTGTTGATCTGGGTGGTGGGGGGCTACATGGTCATCACTTACCCCGATCGGCCGGGCAATACGATCGGAACGCTGATGCTCTTCACGTTCTACGTCGGCATGTTCTTCGGGCCGATCGCAGAGCTGGCCAACAGCGCCCGCATGGTGACGCGAGCGGCATCGAGCGCGCAGCGCGTGTTTGAGGTGCTCGACACCCCGCCGGAGGTTTACAGCCAGTCCAACGCCGTTCGAAAAGATACGCTGGAAGGGCGGGTGGAGTTCCGCAACGTCGGCTTCAGCTACGAGGGCGCTCAGCCCGCGCTCAACGACGTGACGATCACCATCGAGCCCGGCCAGATGATCGGCCTGTGCGGGCACTCCGGCGCGGGCAAGAGCACGTTCGTGAACCTCATCTGCCGGTTCTACGACGTGATCGACGGGCAGATCCTCGTCGATGGCGTGGACGTGCGCGACTACGACGTCCAGTGGCTGCGGCAGCAGATCGGCGTGGTATTGCAGGAGCCGTATCTCTTCCACGGCACGATCTCCGAAAACATCCGCTACGGCCGCCCAGAGGCGACGGATCGGGAGGTGATCGAGGCCGCGCGGGCGGCGAACGCGCACGATTTCATCGTCGGCTTCCCCGACGGCTACGACACCATGGTCGGCGAGCGCGGGCAGTCGCTTTCGGGCGGCGAACGCCAGCGCATCTCCATTGCGCGGGCCATCCTGCACAACCCGCGCGTGCTCATCCTTGACGAGGCGACCAGTTCTCTGGATACCGAAACCGAGCGGCAAATCCAGGAAGCCATGGACCGCCTCGTCAGCGGCCGGACGACGATTGCGATCGCCCACCGGCTTTCAACGCTCCAGAAGGCCGATCGCCTGCTCGTGCTCGACAAGGGCAAGATCGCCGAGCAGGGCACGCATCAAGAGTTGCTGGCCAATCCGGAAGGGGCCTATGCCAGGCTTTACCGCACGCAGATGGAGATGAACCAGCAGATCGCCATAAAGTAAGTAGTAATGCGTGTCTTCTCCCCGTCCTCAAGGAGAGGGAAATTAGGAACGCCGAGCATGACCCTTCAATCTTACCTCGCGCAGCAGTTTGACTACGTTCAGTGGGCCGACGCCCTCTGTCTGGATGCGGCGGCGTCTGTAAAGTTGGAGCCGTATCATCGCGAGTTCGGGTTTAGCTTCGGCACGGTTCATAAAACGCTGCTGCACATGATGGGCGCCCAGCACATTTGGGTAGGGCGATGGAAGGGCGATTCGACCCGGCGGTTTCCGACGCCGGAAGACCTTCCCACGCTCGACGGTATTCGCCAGCGGTGGGCGGACATTCACGCGGAAGTCCGCGATTTTGTCGACCAGCAGACGGCTGAGTCGCTCCAGAGCAGGGTGTCATATCTTCGGAACAACGTGCCGCACGCCGGCGTGCTATGGCATCTGATCAATCACTGTTTCGACCACGCCAATTACCACCGCGGTCAACTCAACTCCCTCGTCAAGCTCGCCGGCGGCAAGCCGGCGGCCACGATGTTTGTCGATTACTGGCGTCAGCAAGAAGGGCAGGCGTGAATCATGCAACTCATTTCGGAATCTGACGGCACGCTGACGCTGAAACGCGACGGCCACGACGACGTCCGCGACGTTCGCCTCCGCAGGTCGTTCCCGTGGAGCCGGGAGGCGGAATTCATCTCCGTCCGCGATGAGAAGGGGAAGGAACAGGCGATGATCGAGCGGCTGGATGACCTCGCCCCCGACCAGCGGAAATTGGTGGAAGGCTGGCTCGCCGGCAACTCGTTCATCCCGGTGATCAAGCGGGTGGACCGGGTGAACGTCGATTTCGGCTATCAGCAGTGGTACGTCGAATCCGACCGCGGGCCGCTGAGCTTCCGCGTGCAGGAGCGCGAGGATATCCGCTTCCTGCCCGACGGGCGTTTCAGTATCAAAGACGTGGAAGGCAACATCTACACCCTGCCAAGGCTCGAAAAGCTGGATCAGAAAAGCCTTAAAGCGGTGGAAACGCTGCTTTGACATCGCCGGACAAATCCGTATCATTGCCGGGCTCTAAACCGAATAGGTACCGAACGAGGATTTGATCGTGGCTCATTCACTGTCTGCTAAGAAGCGTATCCGTCAGACCGAAAAGCGTCGCGCCCGCAACCGCGCTCGCAAGGAAACCATCAAGGTCGAAACCAAGGCGTTCAGCGCCGCGGTCGTGAAGGGCGACGTGACGGCCGCCGAGAAGACGCTCAACGCGCTGGTCAGCACGCTCGACCGCGTGAAGACCAAGTCCACGATCCACCGCAATACCGCTGCCCGTAAGCGGTCGCGCCTGGCCAAGAAGCTGAACCAGCTCAAAGCCAAGGCCGGTACCAAGGCGTAATCCCTCGCCATGCGGCCCGCTCGAGCGGAATCGAAAAACTAAACTCGGAAACGAGAAGACATGAAACAAGAAGCGGGCCGAGCGCCTACTTCTTGTTTCATGTTTTCTCGTTTTGTCATGCAGGGTTCGCCTTGCGAACCGTCCGTCTCTCTTGACTTGATTGGAAACCCCATGAGCACTCCCGCCCCAGCCTCCAACGTCATGGAAGCGATCGTCTCCCTCGCGAAGCGCCGCGGCTTCGTCTATCAGGCCAGCGAAATCTACGGCGGCCTCCGCGGCTTCTGGGACTACGGTCCGCTGGGCGTGCTCCTGAAGAACAACATCCGCGACTGGTGGTGGCGCTGCATGGTCGAATGCCCGCCGATCGGGCCGGACGGATCGATCGTCGATATGGTGGGGCTGGACAGCTCGATCATCCAGCATCCGAAGACGTGGGAGGCGAGCGGCCACACGGCGACGTTCGCCGACCCGATGCGACGGTGCTCGAAGTGCGGTCACATTGTTCGTGCCGATCACTATTGGGACATTCTGGCAACTCAGTCGAAATGGTTCAGCGAATTAATGGCGGCTACCGAAAATGCCGTCAAAACAGATCCTGACACGCTGATCCGATGGGTAAAGAACAAAGCCCGCAAATCCGCGCCCAATCTGGCGGCGATCAACAATTCCAACATTTCTAGTCCAGCAACGGCCGATCCGAAGGCACTGGTGCACTCGCTTGCCGACAATACAGAGCCATGCATTCTTTGTGGCGGCCCGCTTGGTGAGCCAGAGCAGTTCAACCTCATGATGATCTCCTACGCTGGCCTTCAGCAGACGCAGGAGAACCTTGTTTATCTCCGTCCCGAAACGGCCCAGGGCATCTTCCTGAACTTCAAGAACGTCGTCGATACGACTCGTGTGAAAGTGCCGTTCGGCGTTGCCCAGATCGGCAAGAGCTTCCGCAACGAAGTCACGCCGCGAAACTTCATTTTCCGCTCTCGTGAGTTCGAGCAGATGGAGATGGAGTTCTTCTGTTCGCCGGACGACGCGCTGAAGTGGTATGAGTTCTGGAAGCAGGAACGCATGAAGTGGTGGCTGTCGCTGGGCATCAAGCCGGAGAACCTGAAGTTCCGCGATCACGAGCAGGACGAGCTGTCGCACTACAGCAAGGCGACCGTGGACATCGAGTATTTGTACCCGTTCACCGCGCCCGACTTCGGCGAACTCGAAGGCATCGCCCACCGCGGCGCGTTCGACCTGACGCAGCACCAGGCGCACTCGGGCGCCAAGCTCGATTACTTCGACCAGGACCTGCAACTGAAGTTGAAGGAGCAGGGCGTCGCGCCGGACGAGATCAAGCAGCGCAGCCGCTACGTCCCCAACGTCATCGAGCCGGCCAGCGGCCTCACCCGCGCGGCGCTGGTGCTGCTGTGCGAGGCCTATCGCTATGACGAAACCCGGCCAAGCAAGGAATACTTCGCGTTTAAACCGCAGTTTGCGCCGATCAAGGCGGGCGTCTTCCCGCTGGTGAACAAGGACGGCATGCCGGAGATCGCCGAGAAGCTATACATGGACCTGCGGACGAAGTTTACCTGCGAGTACGACCCCAAGCAGTCGATCGGCAAGCGCTACGCCCGCATGGACGAGATCGGCACGCCATTTTGCGTCACCGTCGATGGCGACACCGTCAGCCAACAGACTGTCACCATCCGAAACCGCGACACGCAGGCTCAGGACAAGGTGAACATCAGCCAGGTCGAATCGTACCTACGGGAAAAGCTGGCGTAAGGCTGCTTCAGACCGTAAAAAATGCAGCCGGCGGTTCGTTTATCCATGGCAGAGGGTAGGCGAACCGCTGGCTTTTGGCCTAGACTTCAGGCGGATTTCCATGGCCAAAAAATCGGTCCGACGAAAAAAGCCCCGTCGTCCGTCGCGCCCCATCGCGACACTTGAGAAGCTCCTGGAGGTGTTGGAACAGCTCGTCCAGATGTACGGCCCGTACAAGGGTCCGAAGCCTGGCCGCGGCGAGGCGCTGGATGAGCTTGTGTCGGCGATGTTGTCACAGAACACGTCCGGGCTTAACTCCCATCGTGGCTACGCGAACCTCCGCAAACGGTTCCCGACATGGCGGCAGGTGATGGAGGCGCCCGTTCGCGACGTGCAGGAATGCATCAACATCTGCGGCCTGGCAAGGATGCGGGCCTGGCGACTGCACAACCTGCTGAAGACGATCGAACATCAGCAGGGCAGTCTGACGCTGAAGAAGCTTCGATCGCGCCCCGCCGGCGAGGTTTTCGATTACCTGACCAGCCTGCACGGCATCGGCCCACGGACGGCCGCCCTGGTGATGCTGTTTGGCCTTGGGGCTGACATTCTGCCGGTTGATAACGGCATCCTGCGGGTCGTCCGACGCCTGAAACTCGTCCGGCCGAAAGCCGGCGATCTGGAGGCCCAGCAGACGCTGTCGCCGCTGGTCCGGCCCGGCAACCATGCCGCCACTCACGTACTGACGTTCAAACACGCCAAGGAACGCTGCCGGCCACGCAATCCCAAGTGCGGCGACTGCAAACTCCTCGATCTCTGCCCGTACGGCCAACGCCGCGTGAAGCATGAGCAAACCGAGATCGACAAACTCGAACGCACGCCGGCGTTCAAACGCGTCATGGCTCGCATCATTTCCAGCGGCATCCGCCGCTACGACGACGAAAACACCGCTGAAGACCAACCCTGATCGCTCCGATGTTTGCCCGGGAATCCTATCTCACCAAGCCAATGCAGAACGCGAAGGGCGCGGAGCGTGTTCCACCTGCTTGGCTCGCCGACGCCGTCGTCGATTTCGATAAGCATGTCGCCTGGATGACGGACTTCCAGGAGCCAGCGGCCGTCGGAGTTGGGCTTAGAGCGAAGCAGGGCGACGGCTTCGGCGATGCGATCGTCTGCTTGGACGCCAGCGGCCCTGAGATACTCGAGCCCGCGAAGCACGTCGTAGTGCCACCAGGTTGGAAAGGCAAAACGCCGCCAGTCCGTCGTCGACACCTTACGATCAGCGATGACCTCGCCAGTTGATTGCCGGCGAAACAGGCCGCGGTCAAGCAGGTAGGCCTCACCACGATGGCGAGCGACGGTGACCTGCGGATCGGCGTGGCCCGCATGTTCGTAGGCGAGCAGGGCTTCGAGCACGCAGATTGTAGTGTGGAACGACGACCTCACTGAACCGCGCTCCGCCTCGCAGTTCCATCCGCCGTCGGGAAGTTGTTCGGAAAGCAAACGGCGAATCGGCCCGCTCACATCTTGCCCAAAATACGCGCCGGCGGCGGCGACCTGGGCATTGATGCACGGCTCAGTCTCGCCGGCGAAGAACGGATTGTCGGCGCACTCTTCCGGCCCGCAGTCGCGCCACGTTACCTGATCGCGAACGAAGCCGACCGCACGCCGGGCCTCGTCGCTCGTCGGATCGAGACCCAGATCGCGCAACAGCAGCAGGGCGTGCATGGTGGAGTCCCAGCCGTGGTTCCACGCCGCGCCTCCCCATCGTCCGTCGGACGACTGAAGTGCGAGCACTTGCGGGCCGAACCCTTCTTTTGCAACGCGAGACCGTTCTCGTGCGACAGCGTCCGCCGGCGCGTCGGTCAGGTCGCGCATCGCCTGCCATCGGATTGACGGGTCAGAATCAAGCAGCCAGTCAATGGCAGCGGTCATGGAGAATACCTCTTCGACCAAAGCAATCGAAAGCAAAGTTATAGCCACAGATGAACGCCGATGGACACGGATAAAAAAGAGCATGCGGCTCCTTCTTATCCGTGTCCATCGGTGTTTATCGGTGGCTGATTGTCTCTTTGTGTGCCTTCAGCAGCCGAAACCGTTTCAGGCGAGGTCGAAGCGGTCCAGGTTCATCACCTTTGTCCATGCGGCCACGAAATCGGCGACGAATTTCTTGCCCGCATCGGCGCTGCCGTAGACCTCGGACAGAGCACGCAGGCGGGAATCGGAGCCGAAAACAAGATCAACGCGGGTGGCGGTCCACCGGATGGCGCCGGTGGCGCGGTCGCGGCCTTCGAAGAGGTTGGAGTCGCTGCCGATCGACTTCCATTCGGTGGAAATATCGAGCAGGTTGACGAAGAAGTCGTTGCTCAGCGTGCCCGGCCGCTTGGTGAAGACGCCGTTCTGCGACTGGCCTTCGTTGGCGTTCAGCACGCGCAGTCCGCCGACCAAAACGGTCAACTCCGGAGCGGTGAGGGTGAGCAACTGGGCTTTGTCGATCAACAGATGTTCGGCCGGGAGGACGAACGGCTTTTTGAGGTAGTTGCGGAAGCCATCGGCGACCGGCTCGAGGACGGAGAACGACTCGACGTCGGTCTGCTCCTGCGTGGCATCAGCCCGGCCGGGCGTGAAGGGGACGGTCGCGTCGTGCCCGGCGTCCTTCGCGGCTTTCTCGACTGCGGCAGAGCCTGCCAGCACGATCAGGTCTGCCAGCGATACCTTCTTGCCGCCGGTTGCGCTGTTGTTGAACTCGGCCTGGACCTTCTCCAGCGACTTCAGCACTTTTGCCAACTGCGCGGGCTGATTGACGGCCCAATCCTTCTGCGGGGCCAGGCGGATGCGGGCGCCATTCGCGCCACCGCGTTTGTCGGAGCCGCGGAAGGTCGATGCCGATGCCCACGCGGTCGATACCAATTCCGACACCGACAGGCCTGATGCGAGAATCTTGGCCTTCAGCGAGGCGATATCGTTGTCGTCGATCAGCGGGTGATTGACTGCCGGGATCGGGTCCTGCCAGATCAGCTCTTCGGCAGGGACTTCCGGCCCGAGATATCGGGCACGCGGTCCCATGTCGCGGTGCGTGAGCTTGAACCACGCGCGGGCAAACGCATCGGCGAACGCCTGCGGGTCGGCCAAAAACCGGCGCGAGATTTTCTCGTACGCTGGATCGAAACGCAACGACAAATCGGTCGTCAGCATCGTGGGCAGCCAACGCTTCGTGCGGTCGTAGGCATCGGGGATGATGGCGTCGGCATCCTTTGCGACCCACTGGTGCGCGCCGGCGGGGCTTTTTGTCAGTTCCCACTCGTAGCCGAAGAGGTTTTCGAAGAAATTATTGGACCACTTCGTGGGGGTTTTCGTCCAGGTGACTTCCAGCCCGCTGGTGATGGTGTGGGGGCCCGCGCCAGTGCCGAAGCTGTTCTTCCAGCCAAGTCCCTGCTGTTCAAGACCGGCCGCCTCGGGCTCGACGTCGACGTGCGAGGTCTGCGCGGCGCCGTGGGTTTTGCCGAACGAGTGGCCGCCTGCGATGAGCGCGACGGTTTCCTCGTCGTTCATCGCCATGCGGCCGAAGGTGTCGCGGATGTCGTGGGCCGCTTTGATCGGGTCGGGCACGCCGTCGGGACCTTCGGGATTGACGTAGATGAGGCCCATGTGCGACGCAGCGAGCGGTTTTTCGAGGCTGCGACCGTGGATGTGGCCGTCGGGATTGTCGTCGGAGACGGTGACCCCGCCCGGCTTTTCAACGCCGTGCGAGCCGTGCGCGTAGCGGATGTCGGCGCCGAGCCAGGTGGTTTCGGAACCCCAGTAGACATCCTGGTCGGGCTCCCACGTGTCGGCGCGCCCCCCCGCGAAGCCGAAGGTCTTGAAGCCCATCGATTCGAGCGCGACGTTGCCGGTCAGGATGAGCAGGTCGGCCCAGGAGATCTTCTTGCCGTACTTCTGCTTGATCGGCCAGAGCAACCGGCGTGCTTTGTCGAGGCTGACGTTATCCGGCCAACTGTTCAGCGGCGCGAAGCGCTGCTGGCCGCGCCCGCCACCACCACGGCCGTCGAACGTGCGGTAAGTGCCGGCAGCGTGCCATGCCATGCGGATGAACAGCCCGCCGTAGTGCCCGAAATCGGCAGGCCACCAGTCCTGCGAGTCGGTCATGAGCTTCGTCAGGTCGGCTTTCACGGCGGCGAGATCAAGGCTGTTGAACTCCTTCGAATAGTTGAAGTCGGCGCCCATCGGATCGGACTTGGTCGAGTGCTGAGCAAGCAATTCCAGTCGCAGGGCTTTGGGCCACCAGTGCTGGTTGGTCGTGCCACCGGCAATGGCGGCCTTACCATGGTTGAACGGGCACTTGGATTCAGATGACATGCTGGTTTCTCCTGTGAACTGCTCTTGCTGATCTCTGAGATCGGCTGATCAGCGCGACCCCGATTTTCGTTTCCCTGCGGTTACCGTAGTGCGGCCGGACCTCAATTCAACTGCGGCATCCTGACCACCCGCAAGCCGGGCATTCTGGCCTACTGACTGATAGCGGGCAAATAGCTGGACCCTATTGCAATCCATAGGCAACGCCTATGGAAAAAATCTATTACAGACGGAAGGAGCTATCGCGCGCGCCCTTTCCAGTGTTACCACAGGCTCAATGATTCTGCCTGCGATCCTGCTCCTGTCGTTTATTTCGCTAACATGGATGGCGATGGGGCCAACAAAGCTGGGCGCGATTCGATTTTACGAGTTGAGGTGTTCGATCGCCTTGTAAAGCGCCTGCGTCCCCTCGCGTCCGGCGCCGAGGGTGTGGACGATCTCGTACATCTGCTGAACGAGCGAGGTCGCCGGCAACTGAAGGCCGGATTGCTCGGCGAACTCGGCCACGAGCCGCAGGTCTTTGCGGACCAGGTCCACCATGAAGCCGGGCGCGAAATCGCCGGCGGCGATCTTCGGGCCGAGTTGTTCCAGTTGCCATGATTTCGCCGCGCCGCCGCTGACGGCTTTGAGCGCGGTGTGGAGGTCGAGCCCGCCGCGCTTGGCGAAGGCGATCGCCTCGCTCACCGCCATCAGCGTGCCGACGACGAGGACCTGGTTCATCAGCTTCGTCACCTGGCCGGCCCCGCTGGGGCCGCAGTAGGTGATGGTCTTGCCGAGCAAGGCGAGCAGCGGCGAGACGCGATCGAACGCCTGCCTGTCGCCGCCGCACATGATCGAGAGCGTGGCGTTGCGCGCCCCGACGTCGCCGCCGGAGACGGGGGCGTCGATCAGGGCGACCTGCCTGCCGGACTGGAGCGCTTGCGCCATCTCCCGCGTGGCGGTAGGGCTGATCGTCGAATGATCGACGACGACGGTTCCGGGCGATGCCGACGTCGCCACGCCGGCATCGCCGAGCAGCACGTCGTGAACGTCGGGCGTGTCGGTCACGCAGACGAAGGCGAACTCCGCGTCCCGCGCGGCGTCGGCGGGCGTATCGGCCCAGATCGCGCCGCGGTCGAGCAATGTCGCGGCCTTCGATTTCGTTCGCGAATGCACCGTCAGCGTGTGTCCGGCATCCAGCAGATGCCCGGCCATCGGAAGGCCCATGATGCCCATGCCGATAAACGCGATTCGGTGCTTCATGTCACGCACGCCATATTATTTGGAAAGGACGACCGCCAGCAGGATGAGGTTCAACACCACCGACACGCCCGCCACCGCCAGCATGGTGATCACCGTCGGGTTCTGCCACACCGACGAGCCGGCGGCGGCACTGGGATCGATATCGACGGTCTGGGCGTGTTGCTCAAGCTTCTGGAACGAATCCAGATCGACCGCGCGGCGGGCGTGCTTGGGGGCGTGGCCGGCGCGGACGAGTTGCAGGTCTTCCAGCATGTCTTCGGTGCTCTGGTATCGTTCGTCGCGGTTCTTCGACATTGTGACTTCGATGATCTCGCTGATGCCGCTGGAAAGCGCGACGTTGATATGGTCGGGCGGGGTGAGCGGCTCGCGCAGGTGTTTGTGCATCACGGCGCTGGGCGACTCGCCGTCGAACGGCGGGCGGCCGGTGATGAGGTGGTAGAGCGTGGCGCCGAGTGAGTAGATGTCGGCGCGGAAGTCGATATCGACGTCGCCGCGAATCTGCTCGGGGCTGATGTAGTACGGCGTGCCGTACGCCTTGCCCGCCTCCGACTCGGCGGCCGCCTTATCGTCCACCTCGCGGGCCAGACCCAGGTCGGTCAGCTTCGCGATGTTGTGATTCGTGAGGATGATGTTCTTGGGCTTCACGTCGCGGTGGATGAGGCCCTTGCGGTGCGAGTGCGCCAGCGCGTCGGCCATCTGGATGCCGATATCCAGCGCCTCGGCTTCGGAGAAATTGCGACCTTCGCCCACCGGCGGCGGCTGCATGATGTCGTAGAGCGTGCGGCCCTCGACGTACTCCATCACGAAGTAGTGAAACCCGTCCGGCGTCGAGCCGACGTCGATCGCCTGCACGATGTTGTTGTGCGACAGCTTGGCCGCGGCGCGGCCTTCCTTGTAGAAGCGTTCGACGAAATCGACCGAGTCGCTGCTCTTCTTCGGCAGCACCTTCACCGCCACCATGCGGTCGAGCGATACCTGGCGCGCCTTGTACACCGTCGCCATCGCGCCTTTGCCGAGCTTGCCGATGAGCACGTAGCCGGGAATCTGGCTCGAGCGGCGATCTTCCAACGACCGGCGGACGCGCTTGGCCTGGTTGGCGGTGATGAAGCCGTGCTCGACCAGCAGGTCGGTGAGGGAGCGTTGGTTTGGGTCTGAGGCCTGCTTTTGCTGTTCGCGGCAGTAGTCGATTTCGGGACGGGTAGCCAAGCCCGAGTCAACGATGACGCGGCCGATCTCGGTATCGAGATTGGGTCCGAGGCCGAAGGTGCCGGTCTCACTGTTGGCGGGGGGCTTTGGCGTCATGCGGTCTGGCGTATCTCCCGTATGTTCAACCCTAGAAGTGAGCGGGAGTTGTGTCAAGAAAAATGGAGCATTGAAGCGGTCCGAATAAGGCATTTTCGGTCTTGCCATGCCGACTTTGCCGGTGGATTGACAGGCGGAAGCAAAACAAGCATATTAGCTCGACTCGACGGTAGCCGTAGCTCAGTTGGTAGAGCGCCAGGTTGTGGTCCTGGACGTCGCGGGTTCGAGTCCCGTCGGTTACCCTTTTGGAATAGTTGCCAGTTGCCAGTTTGTATTTGCCAGGAAAGAGGCGATCTTTCCTGGCAACTACAAACTGGCAACTCTATTTCCCATGCTGACCAAACGCATCATCCCCTGTCTGGACGTCGATCGCGGCCGCGTGGTGAAGGGGGTGAAGTTTTTCGATCATGTGGACGCCGGCGACCCGGTCGAGCAGGCCAAGCGATACCAGGCCCAGGGGGCGGACGAACTGGTGTTCTACGACATCACCGCCAGCCACGAAGGCCGCGGGATCATGGCGGACGTGGTGCAGCACGTCGTCGAGGAATGCTTCATGCCGCTGACCGTCGGCGGGGGCATCCGCACGCTGGACGACGCCACCCGGCTGATCCAGGCGGGGGCGGAAAAGGTGTCGATCAACTCGTCGGCGGTCAAAAACCCCGATTTGCTCGCCCAGATCGCCCGAAAGTTCGGCCGCTGCGCGACCGTGCTGGGGCTGGATGCCAATCGCGTGACCAAGGACGGCGTCGAGACCTGGGAAGTCTTCATTAACGGCGGCCGAACCGGGACGGGCATCAAGGTCATGGACTGGGTAAGGCAGGCCGAAGACCTCGGCGCGGGCGAGATCGTGCTGAACGTGATGAACGCCGACGGCACCAAGGCCGGCTACGACCTCGAGATGACCGCCGCCGTCAGCGACGCGGTGAAGATCCCCGTCGTCGCCTCTGGCGGGGCGGGCTCGCCCGAGGACATGCTGAAAGTCCTCACCGCCGGCCACGCCGACGCAGCGCTGGCAGCGAGCATCTTTCACTTCAACGACTACACCGTCGGGTCGGTCAAGCAATACCTCGCCGACAACGGCGTGCCGGTCCGGCTTATCTAGGTCTAGTCCAGGTCTGGCAAGGCGGCGTCAGGCCCCGCAAGCAGAAGGCCTGAAATATGGATTCATCGCGACATGTTCGGATCTCATCTCTCCATCGCCGGCGGAATGCACAAGGCCGTTCTTGAAGCCGAGCGGCTTGCATTTGATACAGTTCAGGTGTTCACGAAAAACCAGCAACAGTGGCGCGTGCCGCCGCTATCGCAGGAGGCGATTGATACCTGGGCGGCGGAGATCAAACGGGTAAAATTTGAACACGTCGTTAGCCACGACAGCTATCTGATCAACCTGGCTTCGCCGGACGAGGCGTTGCGGAAGAAGAGCATCGATCTGTTTGACGAAGAACTGCAGCGGTGCGAGGCGCTGGGCATCCGGTATCTGGTGACGCATCCCGGCGCGCACATGGGCGAACGCGACAACCCCGTTTCAGAAACGGCCGGGCTGGATCGGGTCGCGGAAGCGTTGGAGCAGCTTTTACGGAAGTATCCGAAGGGCAAGACGATCGTCTGCCTTGAGGCCACGGCCGGACAAGGGACGGGATTGGGGCATCGACTGGAACAACTTGCGCACGTGCTCAAGCAAGTGAAGCCGGCCAAGCGCGTCGGAGTATGTCTGGATACGGCCCACTTATTCGCCGCCGGCTACGATTTTCGTGGCAGAAAGTACGCGGGGTTTTTGAAGGAGTTGGACAAGACCGTTGGTATCGAACAGGTGCAGGTGTGGCATCTGAACGACTCCAAAAAGGTCCTTGGCAGCCGGGTGGATCGTCACGAACACATCGGCCGTGGAACTATCGGCGTGGAAGGGTTCCAGCCAATCGTCCAAGACAAACGTTGGCGCCAAACCCCAAAGATCCTCGAAACCCCCAAACTCAAACACGAGGATGGCCGGGATTGGGATACGATTAATCTGACGTTACTGAAATCGTTGATGTGATCTCATCTTGGCTTGGTAAGGCAAGGCCCGCCCTGTCTTTATTCCCCCCCCGTCTACGTTCAAATTAACATAACGCTGATTATGGGACCTTGGTGCGAAAGAAGGGCGATCGTATGACCTATGCACCATAACGTCGTTATGTTAACGAGCATCCGGGCGATGCTCTTCGCACCAAACACCATCCGACGACTCAGGCCATCGGATGATGTGAACAGGCCCCGACCGAAATGGTACGGCCGAGGCTTTACGGATTGCGCAGACAAGCGCAGGAAGTTTGTGCGGATTCCATTTACCATTTTATTCGCGGGTTGTTCAGGCCCGACTTCCACCACCGCTTGTTCAAGGCGGCGATGAATACACAAAAGAGAGTCCGAATAACCTGTCAAGAGAATTCCACTTTTTTGGGCAGCTTAGGCAGCCAATCTACGATCCAGACATGAACCGATTGCCGCCGCCATTACCACCACGAAGGCATCACGGCAAAGAAACCGTTGATTATGCGTTCGCCAGAATGACGCAAATATGGTTCTGGAGCGCAATTGCAGCAATCACATTTGTACTGGGCATCCTAATCATGCCAATAGTACTTGGTGCAGGCTGTTGCATCACGGCTGGCGTCATATCCAAGCAACAACAGCAACAACTACAGCAACGCCAACAGCAGCAACGCCAAGCACAGCCGCAGCAACCACGCCCGAAACCCGTCAACCCCGGACAACTCATCGTGCCGGCTACGACCCAACCTCAACGGACGGGCACGTAAGACGACTCATCAACCCAACGCCGGCTGCAACCCTGCGGGATGATTGATTATGCGGGCAGTACTTCGATTCGCGTTGCGCGAGAGAGCACTTCGTGGGCGATCGTGGGCACGCGATGCGACTCGCCATCAATGCGACGGGTGACACGCGTTCCGGGTGAGCCAAGCAGGCGTTGGTCTGTGAGAATCATCAGGTCGCCACCGTCCGGTTTGCGGAGGTGGATTCGGGGGAGCCATGGCAGGCCGAGCGTGTAGGTCGGCGCACCAGGGCAGGATGGGTAAAGGCCCATTGCAGCGAAGATGAACCAGGCGCACATCTCGCCGTTGTCCTCATCGCCGGGCAGGCCACGAGATGTCCAACTGTAGAGCTCGTTCAAAACACGATGAACGGCACGTTGGGCTTTCTCCGGCGCGCCGGCAAGCGAATAGAGCCAAAGGGCGTTGTGCACCGGCTGGTTTGAATGCGCGTATTGCCCGAAATCGGCCGCGGCCATCTCGGTCATCTCATGGATTTCCTTGCCGTAGGTGCCGGAATTGAACGCCGGGGCGGAGGTCAGCATCGCGTCGAGCTTGGCGATCAGGCCATCCGATCCGCCGTAGGCGCGCATCAGGCCGACGGCGTCGTGCGGCACGGCCCAACTGGATTGCCAGGCCGACCCTTCGACGTACGGGCCGCCCCATGTAACGGGATCAAACGGTTCGGCCCACGCCCCGCTTCGCAGCCGGCCGCGGATGAAGCCCGTCGTGGGGTCGAATAGGGTGCGCCATCGCTTGGATCGCTTGAGAAACTCATCCGTGATGTCATCTCGACCGATCGACGCCGCCACCTGAGCAATGCACCAGTCGTCGTAGGCATAGTCGAGCGACGCCGATGCCGATGCGTGAAACCCGCCGTCCGCCGGCAGGTAGCCGAGTTCGTCGAGGATCTCCACGCCCTGCCGACCGTAACGGCGGTCAGGAGCGCCTTCGTGCGTGGCGTGCTTGATCATTGCCGCCAGCGCGATCTCCATCTCAAACCCGCCGACGCCTTTTACAACTGCGTCGGCCAGCACGGCATCGCTATGCGTGCCGATCATGCAGCCGCGATATCCCGGCGAGGCCCATTCCGGCAGCCAGCCGCCCTGCCGATAGGCGTTCAACATGCCTTCGGCCATACGTCCCGCCACGCTGGGGAACATCCAGTGCAGCCATGGAAACAGCGTTCGATAGGTGTCCCAGTATCCGGTGTCGGTGAACATCGGTCCCTCATGCACCTTGCCGTCGTATGGGCTGTAGTGCACTTCGAGGCCGGCTTCGTTGATCTCGCTGAACAATCGCGGGAAGAGCAGCGTGCGATATAAACAGGTGTAGAACGTCCGGCGCTGATCGACCGTGCAACCATCGATTTCAAACCGATCGAGGTGCTCCAGCCAGGCTGTCCGCGCCAGCGCACGCACGCCTTCCCAACTGCGGCCGATGAGCTCGTTATTGATGTTTACACGGCATTGCTCGTGGCTGATGAAAGACCCGCACAGTCGCAGTTCGACCCGCTTTGTTCCCCGCGCGAATTCGACGTAAAACGCATCGTCAACAAAGGCAAACTTTGCGATCGGCTTGTCGAAGTCGGCGATGAAGTGCATCGCAAAGTTATCCGGACATCCGCCGCTGTTGTGCGTGGTAAATCCTTCGATGACATGCGTGCCGGCCTGCCGCGCCTCGAATCGTCCCTGTTGCGACAGGCGAACGCCCTGCACGATGACGCGTGGCGTCGTGACATCGTCAAACTCAAACCGAAAAACCGCCCCGCGACACGACGGCGCCACATCCATCGAACAGCGATATCTGAGCAGGCGGAGCTTGTACTGATGCGGCTGGAGCGTCGAATCATTGACACGATAACTCGACGCACGGCCGGATGGGTCGAGACGCAGTGGCCCCGTCTGGGGCATGATGCATAGTGCCGCGTAATCGCCCATCCACGGGCTGGGCTGGTGCGTCAGGCGAACGCCTTGGATATGCGGCTCGCCGGCGTTGAAGAACCAGTTGCCAGTCCCCGTCTGTAACGACCAGTGGTGCATCCCCCACGGCACCGCCACGATCGGAAGCGTATTGCCGCACGAAAACGTGGGACGCGATTCGGTCCCCTGAAGAACAGAAACGTATTCCAGTAATGACCCGGGCAAGCTGAGTTTCCGATCCGCGGGGAATCTCCCCGCAATGTCCTCAACGATACGTCCGGCCGTGGCGCATGCAACTCGGGAGGCGATGGGGCCCGGTGGGGTCAGGGCTGACGCATATGATATTCCAACACACTCGAAAGAATTGCCGATTGCCAATTTCCGATTGTCGATTGGGGTCATTCCATCCAATTGGCAATCGGCAATCTGTACTCGATTGAGCCGGAATCATAATACGCGGTGGCCCTGCCCATGGCGTCGATCTCCGCATCAGACGGGCATCGACTTGCCGAGCAGGTGATAACGAAGGATGGTCAACGCCATCTTCGCGCTACGATCGCGAACCATCTCACGATCGCCGGGGAAGACGAACGTGCGGCTGACGACGCCGTTGGCATAGGCAAAGCCTATGCACACCGTTCCGACCGGCTTGGCCTCCGTCCCGCCGTCCGGGCCGGCAATGCCGGAGACCGATAGGGAGAAATCCGCGCCGGAAAGCTCGCGGGCGCCGATTGCCATTTCCTGCACGACCGGCTCGGAGACGGCTCCGTTTTGTTCCAGCGTTTGACGGCGCACGCCGAGCTGATGTTCTTTTGCCTCGTTGGAATAGGTGATCCATCCCTGGCGAAAATATCGGCTTGAACCCGGGATGTCGGTCAGCATCTTCGCCAGCAGCCCGCCCGTACAAGATTCGGCCGTCGCGACCGTTCTGGCCTTCTCCTCCGACGTCAACAGGCGCGACACGATGAGCGGTAGCGTTTCGTCGTCCTGTCCGAAAACGCGTTCTTCGAGGGCAATCCGACATTGATCGACGGTGGTCTGCATCTCGGCCTCGGCGCGTTCGAGCGTCTCGTAATGGGCGTTGATGCGGACCGAGACGATTCCCTGCGACACCGTCGTGCCAACGCGAGGATTGCGCTGTCGCATCATCAGCGAGCCAAGCCGCTCAGCCACGGTGCTTTCGCCCGCGCCAAAGGTATGAAGCGTTCTCTGGAGGATGACCGCCCCGCCGGAGCGTTCCTTGATCCAGGGGAAGACGTCGCGGGCGAACATCGCCTTCATTTCTTTCGGAACGCCGGGCATGGAAAAGACCTGCGCGTTCCCCACTGTCGCCCGCACGCCCGCGGCGGTGCCGCAGGTGTTCCAGATCATCTGAGCGCCGCGAGGAATCATTGCCTGGATCTGGTTACTGGCCGGCATCGGACGCCCGAGCCTGTCAAAAAAACGTTGCATCTCCGCCAGCCATTCGGCGTTCAGCTCCAGCGGCTCGCCCAGGATCGCCGCGATTGCCTGCCGTGTGAGATCGTCCTCCGTCGGCCCCACGCCGCCGCTGATCACCACCGCCTCCGCCAGCTCGCTGCCTTCGCGGATGGCCGCCTCGATCATGGGTTGGTCGTCGCCGACCGTTTTGTGAGCGACGATATCGCATCCCGCGCTGGCCAATTGCTGGCTGATCCAGGCGCTGTTCGTGTCGATCGTCTGCCCGAGAACCAGTTCGTCACCGATGGAAAGGATAAACGCCTTCATTTCACCGATGTTAGCCAGAACCTCGCTTCTTGCGCGGCTGTGTGACCGCGCACTACGCGAATGATTTCCCCGCGTCCGTCTTTGCATCGTCGCGAACCGGAGATATGATCTCCTCAACTGGTTAAGTAAAACTTATACTGCGGGTGTAGCTCAATGGCAGAGCGCTAGCCTTCCAAGCTAGCTGTTGAGGGTTCGAGTCCCTTCACCCGCTTTGCTCAAATCGTTCGGAGAATCCGAGTAACTTCGGCGACCTCATCCCCCCCTTCGCAAGCCAACCTATCTTGACGCACGCAAACATGTTATCGCCACGTTTGGCAGGAGAGGTCGTCATGCCCAAGCTGAGGAAGCGTTCCTCGAAATGATGCCGTGACTCCGATGATCAGGCGTACATCAACGTCAATGGGGAAGGCAAAAGCGTGGCTTTGGGGAGTTCGGTTTGCCCGAGTCGCACTGGACTTGCCCGCATCGTGGCAACTCGCGAAACTGTTGCGACGATGATCAGACAATACATCCCCTCGCGCCGGGCGAAAACTCCATTTCACGACCAAAAGACCTTCATCCATGGCGGGGATTACAACCCTGATCAGTGGCTGCCCACCACGCCTAACGTGCTGGAGGAAGACGCGGAACTGATGTGGAAGACGGGCATCAACACCGTCAGCGCCGGGATTTTCTCGTGGACGACGCTGGAGCCGACCGAGGGGGCATTCCAATTCGACTGGCTCGACCGGCTGATGGACATACAGGCGAAGATCGGCAACCGCGTGATCCTCGCCACGCCCAGCGGCGCGATGCCGCCCTGGCTGGCGGAGAGGTATCCGGATGCGCGGCGCGTGGACGAACGCGGGCATCGCGCGATCTACGGCCGGCGGCACAACCACTGCTGGTCGTCGCCGTCGTATCACGAGAAAGTGCGGATCATCAATTCCAAGCTGGCGGAGCGCTACAGGAACCATCCAGCACTGGCGATGTGGCACGTGTCGAACGAGCTGTCAGGGCAGTGTTTCTGCGACCTGTGCCGCAAGTCATGGGCCGCCTGGCTGGAGAAGAAGTACGGCACGATCAAGGCGATGAACGACGCGCATTGGGCATACTTTTGGGCGCACGCCGCCGGCGAATGGCGTCATGTCGAGCCCACCGACTGGGTCATGGACGGCATGGTGCTGAACTGGCATCGGTTCAACAACCAGCAGTTGATTGACTGGTATACGTTCGAGGCCGACGTGCTGCGGCCGATCACGCCGGACGTGCCCATCACCACCAACCTGATGCAGACCACCTTCGGCCTGAATTACCGCGAGATCGCCAAGGCGATCGACGTCGTCACAGACGATCAATACCCCTGCTACGATCCCGCCAACCCCGATTTTGCCAAGAGCGCTGCTTTCTGGTCAATGAAACACGACCTGTACCGATGTTTCAAACCCGATCGCACGCACATGCTGATGGAATCGTGCCCCGGCGCGGTGCAATGGCGCACGCCGCAGAAGGCGAAGCGTCCCGGCGTGCACCGGTTGGAAATGCTTCAGGCGATCGCCCACGGGGCCGACGGGACGTGCTACTTCCAGTTCCGATCCGGACGAGGATCGTCGGAAAAACTGCACGGCGCGGTGGTCGAACACTGGGGTCCGGAAAAACATACGCAGACGCGGCGATATGCCGAACTGCGATCGCTGTCGGACCTGTACGCCAAGCTGCCGCCGTTGCTCGGCACGACGGTGAAGCCGCAGGTGGCGGTGATCTACGACTGGGAGAGCCGCTGGGGACAGCACTATTCCGGCGGAACGGGCGTGCGGCATCCGGAGTGGTGGTCCACCGCCCGCCACTACTACGACGAGATCGCCACCGAGCACTACCAGGTATTCTGGCAGCGCGGCATCCCGGTGGACGTGGTCGGCGATGACGCGGACTTCAACGCATACAAGATCGTCGTTCTCCCGATGCACTGGATCATGACGCCGGCGCTGTCCGCCAAGATCCGGGCATACGTGCAGGCGGGCGGCACGGTCGTTGCCACGTGGGACACCGGGATGGCAGACGACAACAACCGCATGCTGCTCGGCGGATGGCCCGGCGAAGGGCTGACCGACATCTTCGGCCTGTGGGTCGAGGAAATGGATCGTCTCACCTCCGGAACGCCGCGCGCCATCGCAGGCTTGCCGGGCACGGGTGGCGACGTTGCGGCCCTGCTGCATCTGAGCGGCGCGGAGGTCATCGCCACCTACGCCGAAGACTTCTACGCCGGCCAACCGGCAGTGACAAAACACCGCGTCGGCAAGGGGAACGCCTACTACATCGGCACTCGGCTTGATCTTGCTGCCCGCGATGCCCTCTACGATCAGTTGATCGCCGGCGCTGACGTTGTCCCGCTGCTCGGAAACCTGCCCGCGGGCGTGACCGCTCAAATACGCGGCGTGGCGGGCGAAGGCGACAAGGGCGACGAG
>JBBCIV010000298.1:0-4639 GCA_037189665.1 Phycisphaerae bacterium
TCGTACGCCAGGCGGATGTTCGATCCCGTCGGCACTTCGATCGCCTCGGGCGCGTGTTCTTCGAGCAATCGATCCAGCGGGTAAACCAGTCGATGCCGAATCGTGTCGTACAGCGCGTGCAGCACCTGCTGTTTCGATTGCTTGCCTTGGGCGGCGTCGATCAGCGTGTCGCGCCAGTCGTCAAACGTCGGAAATCCCTTGTCCGGCATCTGCCTCGCCAGAAAGCGGATGCGCGATACCAGCGCCGACAGCCGCTCGTCGTTCGCCACGACGTCGTTGATGTGGTCCTTCAGCGCCCGCACCAGCGCCTCGGCCGCGTCGTCGCGGTTGACGTTGGACGAATCGACTTCCTCCCGCAGCACCAGGTCGAGATAACGCGTTCGCACGCGCGTCACCACGCGCTCGCGTGCGTCGTCGTACTCCGCCACGCGCTCTTTCACGATCGACTGCGGAAACAGTTCTTCCAGCCATGCCGGTTCGATCGCCGAGGCGATTCGAACGAACGCTTCCCTTGCCCGCGCTCGATCGTCCTGTCGCGGATCGACCGCCACGAAGTGGTCGCCGTGCAATACCGAGCAATCCTGATCCAGCCGAATCCCCACGCCGCCCACCATGGTTGCGGCCCGCACGTCGTTGCGGCGCCGGCAGACGCGATCGGGATAAGCGAGGAGGACGAGTTTGCGGACGAACGTGTCCTGATCGGCCGACCCTGAGGCGTTGTTCGTTGCGCTGGCGGATCGTTCTATCTGGTTTCGGGCCTGGGCCACCTGCTTGGCCGCGAACACATCAACCCCTTCGGGCGCTCGGCCGCGGTTGAAATGGCCGCGCTCCGCTTCGTCCAGCAGGTGAAGCCGCACGGCGACGTCGCTTTCGCTCAACACCTTGGACGATCCGATCGCGTTGCGATCCGTCCACTGCCTTTGCACAAAGTCTTTTTCGCTGAGGATCGCCGCCACGCTCGCGCCGAGCCGAGTTTGCCCGGCGTCCGCCGCGGCGATCAGCAGCCGCGCCAGCCGCGGGTGAACGGGCATCGGCTGCATGCGTTTTCCAACCGGCGTGAGCTTGCCGGCCGCGTCGAGCGCGCCGAGCATTTTGAGCAGTCGATCGGCGTTGCGAATCGCCTCCGCCGGCGGGGCGTCATACCACCCGAACGCGGTCGGATCGGCCTGTCCCCAGGCGTGAAGGTCGAGCAGCGTGGGCGACAGGTCGACGCGCGCGATCTCAGGCAGATCGAAATCGTCGAGCAGCGCATGTTCCTGCTGCGTCCAAAGTCGAATACACCTCCCCGCTGCGGTTCGCCCGGCGCGGCCGGCGCGTTGGGTGGCGCTGGCCTTGCTGATGCGGTCGAGGTTCAGCGCATCCAGCCCTCGCTGCGGATCGAAGCTGGGCTTGCGGGCCAGCCCCGAGTCGATCACCGTCCGCACGCCGTCGATCGTCAGCGATGTTTCGGCGATGTTCGTCGCCAGCACGATCTTCGGCTCGCGGCACGGCGCGATCGCGCGTTGCTGCTCGTCGAACGCCAGCGATCCGTGCAGCGGCAGCACGATGCGGTTCGGCAGCCGGTCCTCGATCGCCTCCTGCGCCCGGCGGATCTCCTCCGCACCGGGCAGGAAGACGAGGACGTGCCCGTCGTCCGGCTGATCCA
Organism: Phycisphaerae bacterium; assembly: GCA_037189665.1. GTDB lineage: Bacteria > Planctomycetota > Phycisphaerae > Tepidisphaerales > Tepidisphaeraceae > BPJO01. The sequence continues at coordinate 1,646 of JBBCIV010000298.1, forward strand.
TCACTACGTCGGCGACGACGTTCTCAAGGTAATCTCCCCCTCGGCTGCGATACTGAACGTCGACCGGGAACGTCCGCCCCGGCACGCGCACGATCGGCGCGCCGCCGAGAAACTTCGCCACCGGCTCGGCCTCCAGCGTGGCGGACATGGCGATCAGGATCAGGTCGTCGCGCAGCGACTGCCTCACTTCGTTCAGGAACGCGATCGCGAGATCGGAGTGGATCGACCGCTCGTGAAACTCATCCAGAATCACGCAGCCGACGCCGTCGAGCGAGGGGTCGTCGAGCAATTGTCGTGTCAGGATGGCCTCGGTGACGACGCGAAGCCGCGTTCGCGCGCCGATGCGCTTCTCAAACCGCACCTGGTAGCCGACCTCTTCGCCGAGCGCCCAGCCGTTCTCCTCCCCAATCCGCGCCGCCGCCGCCCGCGTGGCGATCCGGCGAGGTTGAAGCATCACGACATTCGGGTGTTCGGACGAAAGCACGCCCGACTTCAGAATCGCCGGCGGCACGCGCGTCGTCTTCCCCGCGCCCGGCTCGGCCACCAGCACTAGCGCGCGATGGGCGCGCACGGCGTCGAGGATCGCGGGCAGGTGTTGGTCGATCGGCAGATCAGGGTTGGAATGGGCCACAGATCGCACAGATTACACGGATGGAGGCGTTGGCCACAGGGAGCGGAGGTGGTCACTCTTTCAGCAGCATCCATGCGACTGCCCGCCGTGCGTCGCGGTCGAAAAAGACCTGCCGGGTGCCAAAACCACCAACGAAAATGTCGCCCTTCTGACCGTTGGCCCAATCCAGTTGCCGCAGCTCAGCCGGGAGGATGCCGTCGTCGAACGCGCTGTCAAATCGGAGTTGAAATGCATTTTTGGTTTCTTCCCGCGAGTACAGATTCGATATCAACTCCGGCCGAACGCCGGGATCTAGATGAAGCACAACGACCATTTCCTTCGGACCGCCGCGCGGCCACGTTACTACGGAAACCGAATCCACGCGTAACCCTGACTCTGCAAACACGTCTGTCAACGTCTTGATCATCGCGGCGTCCGTGGCCGGCACGACGGTCGGCCCCAGCAACTGACGCATTCCCCACGGTCCGACGAACACGATGAGCGACAGCACGACTGCCGTTCCAACTATCGCGTACGTCCAGCGTTTTTGTGTGCCAGCCCTCATTCGCAACCTTGTACTAAAGATCAGATTTTATGTAGCTCGCAGCATGCGTTTGTCTTATCCGCGTCAATCTGAGCCTCTCCGTGCGATCTGTGTCCTATTTCACGCATCGGATATATTGTAAGAGTCGATGAAGATCTACACCCGCACAGGCGACGACGGCACGACCGGTTTGATCGGCGGCGATCGCGTGCGCAAGAGCGATCAGCGGCTGGAATGTTACGGCACGGTGGACGAGCTGAACGCCGCGATCGGGCTGGTGCAGGTGGCGGCGGACGGGGATCTGAAATCAATGCTTGGGCCGGTGCAGAACGAGTTGTTCGTCATCGGCTCGCACTTGGCGGCACCGGAGAACGATCCGACGGCCCAGAAGTACCTGCCGCCGCTGGACGAGAACATGATCGGCCGGCTGGAGATGCAGATCGACCAGGCGGAAACGGAATTGCCGAAGCTGCGATTCTTCATCCTTCCCGGCGGGACCGAGCTGGCGGGGCGGCTGCACTTGGCGCGCACCGTTTGCCGACGCGCCGAACGGCTGCTGGTGAGCTTCAGTTGGGAACGGCCGATCAATCCCGTTCTCGTCACGTATCTGAACCGCCTTAGCGACTGGCTGTTCGTCCAGGCCCGGCTGGCGAATCACCGCGCCGGCGTCGAAGACGTGCCGTGGAAGCCGGCGAGGTAAGCCGCGCGCGCGTCGGGATTATGCCGACGTCACAATCGGCGCAGAACCCATTCGCCTCGCCTCTCGCGGCCGCCTTTAATCGGGCTTTGGTTCAACCGAAAGGAGCCGCCAGATGATCCATACTGCACAACAAACCATGCGGGCCGTCGCGATCGATCGGTTTGGGGGCCTCGACGAACTGAAAGTGCGCGACCTGCCCGTTCCGGAGCTGGGGCCGGACGAAGTGCTGCTGCACGTCGAGTATGCCGGCGTCAGCGAGTGGGACCCGTTCGAGCGCGAAGGCGGGTTTGCCGAGATGACCGGGCAAAAGCCGAAGTTTCCGCTGGTGATCGGCTCCGAGGCCGCCGGCGAGGTGGAGGCGGTAGGGGAGAACGTTCAGGGCATCCGCATCGGCGACAAGGTCTACACCGCCGGCTTCCTGAACCCGAAAGGCGGGACGTACGCCGAATATGCCGTCGTAAAGGGTGAGACCGTCGCGCCGATCCCGCGCAATCTCAGCACGGAGGAGGCCGCCGCGATGCCCGGCGACGCGGTCACGGCGCTGCGCGGCCTGCAGGACGTGCTGAACGTCCAGCCGGGCGAATCGATCCTCATCTTCGGCGCCGGCGGCGGACTAGGACACATGGCGATCCAGTTGGCGAAGCGACTCGACGCACACGTGTTCGCGGTCGCGTCGGGCGAAGACGGAGTGGCGCTGGCGAAGAAGCTCGGCGCCGACGCCGCCGTGGACGGCCGAAAGGACGACATCGTCGCCGCCGCGAAGGCGTTCGCGCCGCAGGGCATCGACGCCGCGCTGATGACCGCCGGCGGCGAGGCGGCGGACGAGGCGCTCACCACGATTCGCGCCGGCGGTCGCGCGGCGTATCCCAACGGCGTCGAGCCCGAGCCCCAGGCCCCGCCGTTCCTCGATATCAAGACCTTCAACGGCGACGCCGATGCCGAGGTCATCGAGCGCCTCAACCGCCTCATCGAGTCCGGCCCGTTCCACGTCAACGTCGCCCGGACCTTCACGCTCGACGAGGCCAGAGACGCCCACAAGGCCCTCGACACCCACTACCTCGGAAAGCTCGCGCTGCGCGTCCGAAGCTGACGCGCGTATGACGTACGCGCGCGAATCTTTTCGAGGAAAACCCGTCGGCG
>JBBCIV010000299.1:0-4670 GCA_037189665.1 Phycisphaerae bacterium
GAGCCCGCACATCAAGCCCAGGAGTGCGAACTGTCCCGCCTGCGACCAGGTGACGGAGAAGTCGGGCCCGAACAGATGGCCGGGCACCCAGAAGATCGCCTGGTAGCCGTGCGGGTCGAAGAAGCCCATCAGCGCCTGCGTCGTCACGTTCGCCACCACGCTTGCGACGACGACGGGGACGAACGTGCGCACGGAGAAGTCGCGCAGGATGATCTCAAGCGTGAACAGCACCCCGCCGATGGGGGCGTGGAAGATGGAGCTGATGCCCGCCGCCACGCCGCAGCCGATGAGCAGGGGCATGCGAAGCCGCGAGATGGACAGCAGCCGTCCCACGCCGCTGCTGACCGCCGCGCCGATCTGCACGATCGGGCCTTCGGCGCCGCAGCTTCCGCCGGAGCCGATGGTGATCGCGGAGGTGAGGATCTTCTCGATCGCGGTCACCGGGCGGACGAAGCCGCGCGTGCGCATGACCGATTCGATCACGTCGACCACGCCGTGGCCTTCCCTGGCACGCATGATGTATCGCGCCACCAATCCCACCAGCAGCCCGCCCGCCGCCGGGAGCGCGACGAGCATCCAGAGCCCGTCGCCGTAAAGCCATTCTGCCGAGCGCGATTCGTAGAGGTAATGCTTGAGGAACTCGATCAGCCCGTGAAACGCCACCGCGAGGCACGCGGTCAGCATTCCGATGAGCACCGCCACGGGATTCAGCGCGACGTCCTCGCGCAACCCGATCGATGCGAGCAGCCGCTTGGAGAGAACTTTGATTCGACGGATCAGGAGCGCGAGCAACGTGAGATCTCTGCCCCGAACGATAAGCGATCGGCGGAAGATGTAAACCGGCCGGCGGGAATTATCATATCGGTTTTGAGGTCGCTGATATGATAATCCGTCGCCGGCCGGCTTCTGCCCGGGCGGGGTGTGGTGCTATCGCGGTGTGGTGCTATCGCGCCGCCGCTCCGCTGCGGCGACGGGACGCGCGGGAATCAGCAGGGGCGGCCTCGTTGCCGCCGCCGCCGCGCTCGCCGCGAATGTCGAGCAGCGCGTGTCGTTCGTCCTCGATTTCCTTTGGTGTTCGGAAGCCCAGCTTTCGCATCACCGGCAAAGGCGGGCACCAGCCGGTAAGCGTGTGTTGGAGGTAAAACCCCTGCACCGCCAGCGACAGCAGCAGCCATCGCCGGCCTTTCAGCTGCGAGAAGAGCAGCCCCGTCAGCGTGATCGCAGACGAGTTCATCGCCAGCATGCGCTCCACGTCCCACTCGCGGTCCAGTTCGTCCAGCCGGCGGTTGATTTGTTCGGGGTGCTGCCGGTAGTAAGCGATGCGCATGTCCGTCCGTCGGCGGATCTCGTCGTTGATGTGCGGGTCGGTGTTGCGCGTCACGCGGTCGGTGGATTTGGCGATCATCGTAGGTTCTCCACGACGATGCTAGACCCCGAACGCCGATCGCAAATCCGTTAAATCCTTTTCATTGGCGGGCCAGCGCGAGCCGGCATCAGAAGGCATATCGCACGCCCAGAAACATCGTGTTGCGGCGGTATTCGCGGGCGTTGTTGTGGGGAACGTTGCTCTCGGCGAGGTCGTAGTTGTAGCTGGCCTCGAACGTGAGGTGGTCGTTCATCTTGTAGGTCGCGCTCATGCCCACGGTGTAGATGGTGTCGTTGCGCGTCGAGAGGTTCTGGCAGTCGCTGCTGTAGGAACGCACCAGAAGGCCGGCGCTGGCTTCGGGGGTGAACTGGTGTTTGTAGTTCACCTGATAGGTGATGTCCTCGGCGATCGCACGCCCGGTAAAGCTGACCTGAAGGAACTGGCGGGCCAGAAGCGTTACCTGATCGTTCGGCGTGATGGTGAACGTCGCGGTGGAGTCGACGTAGATCTTGGTCTGCATCGTGTCGAAACCGTCGGCCTGATCGCCGGTGAAATTACGAAAGTCGGGCCCGATCGACAGCGACAGCTTTACCCACGGCGCCGGCCTGCCCTCGACGCCGAAGAGGATTCGCTGGTAGTAGCTGGAGTACGCCAGCGGGTTGTTGAACAGCTCGTCCTGATGCTGGTGGCCGAATCGATAGCCGACGATTGCGTAGGTCTCGGGCAGGAACCTGTAGCCCGCATCGACGCCGCCGTTGAAGTCGGCGCGGTCGACGTAGTTTTCGTAGCCCGGGATCGATTGTTGCGCTGTCCGGAAGTCATGCACGTAGGTGGTGAGGACGGCGCGCAACATGACGTCGGCGTGGTCGTATCGCAGCGAGTAGTTCGTTCGCAGGATCACCGCGTCGCGGCGGTCGCGCAGGGGGATTCCGCCGATCGCGGGGACCGCGCCGGGCGCGACAAAGGTGGGGCCGTAACGGCTGCCGTCGATCGCGGTGATGGTGTTCGCCAGGTCGAATGACCATTCTCCGCGACGGCCTTTGAAGCCGGCGGCGATGTTGTGCGCGACGTTATCCTCGTCGTGCTCGGAGTGGTAGAACGATGCCTCGGGGGCGTATTTCAGTTCCAACTGCGGCTTCCATCCCTCATCGCCGCGATAGCTGAGCGTGAGCGAAGGCATGATCGACGTGACCAGCGAGTCGCGATCCGCCAGATCGCCGCGGCTTTGCAGGTAGACGTTGTCGTCGTAGCCTTCCTTGACGGAAAGGTCGGGAGTCAATTTCCAGTGCGAGGCGCCCCACGCGGGCGAAACGGACAAGAGGAAGATTGCAACGATGCGGGGGACAAATCGATTCATAACAGTCGTTTTCCACATGGCCCGCGGTGTCCCACCGCCGCGTGATGGCTTTGCCGACGTGTATGGAGCGCACGTTCATCGAAAACAAGCTGTCGAAATGCCGCACGTGGACATCCCGTATGTGGTCGGGGGGACGGCGATCGTCATGGGATGATCCGAAAAGCGGTTGCGGGTAGAGTAGGCGGTCTATGTCAGCGAGGATCATCGATGGAGTGCAGATTGCCGCAGGCGTTCGCGAGGAGACTGCCGCGGGCATTGCACGATTGAAGCAGGGGGGGCATCCGGTCCACCTGGTCGCCGTTCTCGTCGGCGCCACGCCGGCGGCGGAGATCTACGCCAACCGCCAGGCCGAGGCGTGCCGGGCGATCGGCATCGATTACACGCTGCTGGCGCTCGCGGACGACATCTCCAATAAAGACCTGCGAACCGAGATTCGCAATCTCAGCAAGGACAGGTCCGTCACCGGCATCATGCTGCACATGCCGATGCCGAACCACATCGACACCGCCCGCATTCAGTACGAGATCGACGTGGTGAAGGACGTGGAAGGCGTGAACCCCGCCAACATCGGCTACGTGTTCTACAAGCACGTCGTCATCGCCCCCTGCACCGCGATGGCGGCGGTGGAGCTGATCAAGACCACCGGCGTGCCGCTCGAGGGCGCCGAGGCGGTGGTGGTGGGGGCCAGCCATATCGTCGGCAAGCCGATCGCCCTGTTGCTGACCGAGCAGATGGCGACGGTGACGATCTGTCATATCGCGACGCGCGACCTGAAGTTCCACACCCGCCGGGCGGACATCGTCGTCAGCGCCGCCGGCAAGGCCGGGCTGATCACCGCCGACCACGTTCGCGAGGGGGCGTGCGTGATCGACGTGGGCATCAACCGCATCACGCTTTCCGACGGCACGAAGAAGACCGTCGGCGACGTCGATTTCGACTCCGTCAAAGACAAGGCCGCCCACCTCACCCCCGTGCCCGGCGGCGTGGGCCCGATGACCGTCGCCATGCTCCTGCGCAACACCCTCCGCTCGGCGGAGATCCTGGCGGGCGTGACAAAAGGGTGACAGGTTTGGGAATAGCCGGTAAAATCCGGGGATGGTCCGCGCCACGATCGAACTGGATGATCAGGTGTACGAGCGCCTTCGCGAGTTGGCGTCGCAGCGTCACGTTAGCGTGGAATACTTGGTCGCTCGGGCGGCCGCTGAGTTGGGCAAATCGGTTCAGTCTCCCAACCCTGACGAGCGGACGCTGGCGGATTTCCTGGATTCGGTGAAGGACATCTCGTTCGATCTCGGCGATTGGAAATGGAACCGCGATGAGCTTTACGAGCGCTAGGTGCTTCATCGATACTAATGTTCTTGTCTACGCGCTTCTATCTTCCGAAGACCCCCGTTCCGCTATTGCCAGGAGAACGCTGCAGGAGTTGCGGCCGGGCCGGCCTGTTGTTTCGACGCAGGTTCTCATTGAGTTTGCGAACGTGGCAATCAACAAAGCCAAGCGGTCGGCGGCAGAAGTGAGCCGACTGCTGGGCCTGACGCACTATGCCGATGTTATCATCATCGAGCCTGCGGACGTCGCGTCCGCGGTTCAGTTGCATGAATCTACTTCCATCAGTCTGTGGGACGCGCTGATCGTCACTGCCGCGGCGCGAGGCGGGTGTGACGTGTTGTTGACCGAGGATCTTCACCACGATCAGGTGATCGCGGGTGTCCGTGTAGAAAATCCATTCAAATCGAGAAAACCATGACCCAAGCCCCACCCCCCATGTCATATGCCCCCCAGGGCGCTTACGCCCCGGCCCCGCGGACGAACGCGCTGGCGATCGTCAGCCTGATCTGCGGGATCGTCGGCTGTCTGATCATCACGCCGATCATCGGGATCATCACCGGCTTTATTGCGCTCGCTAAATCCAAAGCGCAGGGCGGCAAGGGGCTGGCGATCGGCGGG
>JBBCIV010000300.1:0-11942 GCA_037189665.1 Phycisphaerae bacterium
GCGGCGAACAAACTTGCGGGCGGGGACGCCCACGCCACGCCACGTTGAATCAGATCATGCCCATCCCCGGCCGTTCTTCTTCGTGCCGCAGACGTTGACCTCGATGCCGAGGGCGTCGGCGAGGGCGGCCTTCACGAGCAGGGCCTTGTCGGCCTCGTCGGAACTGTTGGCGTAGACGCACTGGATGTGGTTGGCCTTGTGCTTGGCCATCATCTGGTCGCGCGTCACGCCGTAGGTCACCGCGTGCATGATCGGCCACTGCGGCGTGGTGGCGTCCCAGCGGCGCTGGGTTTCGGCTTCGGGCAGCTCGATCACGCCGGCGCGGCCGATGTCGAGTTTCAGCTTGTCGTCTTCGATGTAGAAGCGGCTCCAGACGATCTCGCCCGGCTTGCTGATGCCCTTCAGTGTGCCGCCGCCGAGGCGGAAGAACATGAGGGGCTGGCGCTCCGACGACGCGCCCGACCAACCGCCGATGAAGTGCGCCGGCGGGGCGCTGCCGCTGATGAGGAAGACCCACACGTACTCGTCGGTCGAGCCGGAGTGGTCGGGGTCGCCCCATCGCAGGTCGTGCAGCGTGTTTTCGACCGGCTGGCCCATCGCCTTGTGTACGCGATAGGTGATCAGGCCGTCGAGGCCGGCGCATTCGTCCACCTCGTTGAAGTGGGGGATCGGCTCGCCTTCGAACAGCACGCGCGACCCGTCCCGGCTCAGCACCGGCGGGCGATCGGCGTTGTTCAGCATGCCTTCGACCAGGTCGCTGGCGGGCAGCAGGTCCTTCAGGCCCTGCTGGTACTGAATGCCGATCGTGTGACACCCGAAGTCATCCGCGATGCGCACGGCGGCGATGTACGTCTTGCACTGAAGCAGGACCTGGTTGTCGGTCAGGTGCTCCTCTTCGTTCGGGCCGGTGATGAACTTCATCCCGCGCTCTTCCATCCACTGGCGGACGGCCCAGGCTTCGTTATCGCTCACCTGCGTGGCCTCGTAGTAGAGCGACGACTGGCTGAGGCGCTCCTTGTACACGCCGGTGGGGTTCAGCAGTTCGTCGGGGATGATGGCGTTGAACATGCCCATGCACCCCTCATCGAAAATGCCCATGATGGCCTTTTCCGTCTGCAACTGCTTCGCCAGCGCCAGGGCGAGCTTCTTCTCCTTGCCGCCGACCTTGACGTGTTTGAAGCGGGTGATGTGGGTGACCTTGTGCTTCGCGTGGCCGTCCTTCAGCCATTTCTTGAGGTAATTTTTGAAGTAGTCGTCGGTGAAATCTTCCGACCAGATGGTGGAGTACTTCACGCCCGCCTTGGTGAGCGATCCGTTGAGGTTCAGCATGCCCACCAGGCCCGGCCAGGTGCCCGACCAGTTGGCGACGGTGAGGATCGGGCCCTTGTGCGAAATCAGGCCCGCCAGCACGTGATGGCTGTACTGCCACACGCACTCCGCGACGATCAGCGGGGCGTTGGGGTCGATGTTCTTGAAGACCTCCAGCCCGTGTTTCTGCGACTGGATGAAGCCGTGCTTCTGCTCCTGGTTGTACGGATGGGCACGGACGACCTCATACCCGAGATCGGCGATCGCGGTGGTGAGGGTGTCCTCCATCTTCTTTTGTTCCGGCCAGCACTTCTGGTTGGCGCTGAGCCGAAGATCGCCGTTGGCGATCAGCTGGACCTGCTTCTTCTTCAGTTTCGGAGTCTTGATCGACGCGGGCAGTTGGTAGGCGGACATGTGTTTGGGAACCTCCTAAGTCCCTGAATGGTACGAACCTTCGCGAATCCGCACGAAAATGAATTCTGATGCTAAATTGTGTAGATTCCTGCGGATTCTTGAAAAGATGAGTGTAACGGAGATCAACCAATGCTCAAATCGCGCCTCCTGCATCCCCAGATTACCGCCGCCCTTGCCCGGGCGGGGCACAGTTCGAAAGTGCTGGTCTCCGACGGAAACTTCCCGCATTGGACCCGCAAGGGTCCGAACGCCGAGGTGGTCTATCTTAACCTCACGCCAGGCCTGCCGACCGTCACCGATGTGCTGAACGTCCTCCTCGCCGCCATCCCGGTCGAGGCGGCGGACGTGATGGACTACGCGCGCACCGGACCTTACGCACTGCCGGAAGACCCGCCGATCTGGAACGAATTTCGCCGATCGTTTTCCTCCAACAACATCGACGTCCAACTGACGGCCGTCGAACGGTTCAAATTCTACGATCTGGCGCAATCGCCCGACGTCTGCCTCACCATCGCGACCGGAGAACAGCGGATCTATGCGAACCTGCTTCTGACGATCGGGGTGGTGCGGTGATCTGACTTGCCTTCAGTCCTAAGTAATTGAAGGAAAATAGGTTACGCGGAAAATTGGGTTCGTTTGGCGCAGTTCGTCTTGCCGGTGAATTTGGGTTCGTTTGTTCAATTCGGTTTCTCTCGCTTTTTGTTGTAGCTGCGACGCCTGCGTTGCCCATTCCGGTCGTTCAAGAAAACCAATGGGCGACGCAGGCGTCGCGGCTACAATATTCGGTTCGTTGCTCTGGCAATTGGGTTCGTTTGTTCAGATTCACATCGCATCGACTCCCCTTGAAATCGCCCGCGCAGCGAGGCGCGGGGTTGTGAATGTATTACTGCCGCCGTGGCGGAAAGTTGGCCGGATAAGTGCGTGAAAAATCCCGCGATGAGGGGATTTTGGGGGGCTTCGCTTACCAGAATTTGAGGGATCGGAAGAACGTGTCGGACTCGCGGCCGCGCAGCAGTTCGGGCGGGCTTGTGAAGTGGACGAAGTGGACGCGATCGCCGTTTCGGAACATCCACTGGATATAATGGGCGCCGTCGCGGAGGTGAAAGACGAATTCCTCGCCCCAGACGCTGTTCACCCTCAAACCGCGACGGCTGGCGGGTTGGCCGTGCTCTCTTGCGAGATGTTCGACGTATTTCGCGGTGTCGAAGGAATAGCCACGGGGAACGACGTAGTAGCCTGCGTCGTAGCGGATCTTTCGCGGCGTATCGGTGAGCGCCACGCGATGGCCGCTCATCGCGTAATTGCTGTTTTCCGTTTCGGTGACCGGGCCAGGGAATCGGATCGAATATCGGCCGCCCTCAGAGCGGAAGGTGGTCCATTCGCCGGTCGCGTTCGTCGGTATGACCGGGGTTGGCAACAACAGCAGCCTGATCACGCCGGCGCCAAGCATGATGGGCCCGCTGAACGTCTTCAGCGCCTGCCAAGAGGTGAACGATATCTGGTCGTGCGGTTTGCGCACCAGCATCGCCGTCATGATCGCGCCGATGCAGATCGTGACGTAGCAGGAGATTTGGTCGGGCTGGAGCGACATCGCGAGGGATCCCCTTGCGATGTAGATCGGTCGTCCAGCGATCGGCGGTTAATAAACCGCCAGCCCATATTGGCCATCCCAAAACGATTGGCTACGGATGTCTTACCCCCGCGCGGGTCATCGCGTTCAGGCTGACCTGGAAAGTGAGCTGCTCCAGTTGAAGCGCCAGATCGACGGCCTGCACTGCCACGGTCGAAGGGACGGTGAGCGCGGTGGGGGAGAAGTTGAGGATGCCGCGGATGCCGGCCTTCACGAGGTTGTCGGCGACCGCCTGCGCGGTGTCGGCGGGGACGGTGAGCATGGCGAGGCGGACCTCGTGGGCCTTGATCGTGACTTCCAGCTGGTCCATCGCCAGCACGTCATGTCCGCCGATGGAGCGTCCGACCTTTTCGGGGTCGGCGTCGAACGACGCGACGACGTTCATCCCCTTCGCCGCGAACCCGCCGTAGCTGAGCAGTGCCCGGCCGAGGTTGCCCACGCCGATGAGGATGACGTTCCAGTTTTTGTCGGTCCCGAGGATGCGTTTGATCCGCCCGACGAGTTCCGCGATGTTGTATCCCACGCCCGGATGCCCGAACGTGCCGAAGTAGCCCAGGTCCTTGCGAACCTGCGCGTCGGTCAGGCCGAGGCTTTCGCCGAGCTGCTTGGAACTGATGGTTTCCTTGCCTTGTCTGAGGAACAGTTCCAACTGCCTGAGGTAGAGGCTTAGCCGCCGGACGGTCGGATCGGGGATGAGTTCGGGTCGAATAAAATCCATGACGCGAGCTTACTTATCAGTAACGCAGTGTAGCGGCAACTGTCGTAAACGTTGCGGCGGACTTGATTTCTTGACAGTCCATGCCGCATGGGTTAGCGTCGAACGGGCCTGTAACCCGGTGGAGAATCAACCGTGATGAAGCGCCTGCGGAATGTAGTACTAACGGTGTCGGCGATGGGGGTTTTCGCTGGCATGTCCTCCCCGGCTTACGCCGACCTTCCCGTCGAAACGCGAACCTCGCAGAACGCCGAGGCCCAGCGCGGCGCGATCGACGCCTACGTCAAAAGTCTTGTTGACCGGATCAACGGCTCTGACCCCCGCGCTGCCGCCCAGGCGCGCGAGGAGTTATGTAAGCAGGCCGAGAGCAACCCGCAGGGCGGGGTGCAGGTCTCGGCCTCGTTCCAGCTCGTCTACAGCAGTTCCATCACCGCCGCCATCGCGCCGATGTTGAAGAGCGAGGACGTGGGCACGCGACTGACGGCCGCGGTCATCATCTATCGCATTACCAACGCGTCGAAGCTGCTGGGCCTCCAGCAAACCGTCCAGACGCTGCTCAACGACGAGGCGCCGGCGATCGCGCTCTGGGGCGTGAAGAGCGCCGGGGCGCTCCTGCCCAGCGTGCTGTCGGGCGGGTTTGCCGCCAACAACGAAAAGCTCACCGCCGGCATTGTCGAGACCGTCAAAAAACATCCCGGCAACGGCGCGATCGTTCAGGACGCTTACAAGGCCTTCCTGAACCTGCCCGTCGCCACGCTTCCGCCCGCCGGACGCGATAAGGCGACCGCCGCGGTGAACGCGTTGCTCGCCCACCGCGTGCAGCTCTACATCAAGGGCCTGCCCGCCGATCTGCATGCCGATCGCGATGCCGCCAACTACCTCTGGCCCGTGATCGATCCGAAGATGACGCCGCCGCCGGCGACGGTCGTCGCGAGCGTGCAGAACCTGGTTGACCTGCTCGGCGTCACCGCGCAGCGGTATGCCGACGCCACCGGCCAGGAAAAAGATCGCCTTCAGAAGGTCGGCGAGACGGCGGCGGGGTCGCTGATCGTCATTTTCATGGGCCAGAACAACCAGAAGGTCGTCGGCATTTTGAAGCCGTTCCAACGTTTCGGGCAGATGAACTCGCGCACCATGTTTGCTGAACTGACCGCCGCGGTCGCCGAGATCAAGAAGACCCCGGCGCTCGCCACGATCAAGGATCCGCCCACCGTGCAACCCCTGGTGCAGGCCGCCGCCGGTAACTAATTTTGTCCGATCGCCTTGTGAGCGGTCAGGAGGACCAGATCACATGCGATACATCCGATCCACCCTCACCGTCTGCGTGGCTGCCGTCGCGTGCGCGCTGGCCTCGTCCTCCTGCGACCGCAAGCCCGATCGCCCGGCCGGCGCGTTCCGGTTCATCAACCGCGGCGACATCATCACGCTCGACCTCAACGCGATGTCCTACCTCCAGGACTTCCGCATTTCCTTTGCCACCCGCGAGGGGCTTTACACCTACAACCCCGAGAACTTCAAGCCCGAGCCGGCGCTGGCGGTGAGCGATGAGGTGAGCGCCGACGGCAAGACCTGGACGTTCAAGCTCCGCCCCGAGGCCAGGTGGGACAACGGCGATCCCGTCGTCGCCGGCGACTTCCTCTTCAGTTGGCGTTTGTTGCTGGAATCGCCCGGCGAATACACCTACCTGCTCCACTACCTGGAAGGCGCGGCCGACTATCAGGAGGCGTACGCGAAATCGGGATCGGGCGATTTCGACACCGTGGGCGTCAAGGCGATCGACGACCACACGCTGCAGGTAAAGCTGGCCAACCCGTGCCCGTTCTTTCGCGATCTGATGGCGTTTCCGACGTTTTACCCGCGTCACGCGAAGAGCATGGAGCCGTTCAAGCAAACCATCGGCAACGGCCGGTTTGCCTACCAGGCCGAGTACACGCGTCCGCCGGCGGTGGTGACGAACGGGCCCTACAAGCTGGTAGCGTGGGAGCCCAAGCGTCTGCTGCGCATGGAGCAGAACCCGCACTACTGGGGCAAGGCGGATCTGAAGCTCAAGGTCATTGAAATGGTGGTGACGAACGACGCCCAGTCGAGCTTCATTCAGTACGAACAGGGCGACGTGGACTGGCTGGCCGACGTATCGCAGGACATCGCCTTCCCGCTGAAGCAGCAGGGCCGCAATGACCTGCGCGTGTCGCCGGCGTTCGGCACGGCGTTCATCACCGTGAACTGCGCTGAATCGGTTCCGGATGTGAAGGGCGGCAAAAACCCGTTTTCCGACCCGCGCGTTCGCAAGGCGGCGTCGATCGCGATCGATCGCAATACGCTGACCGAGTCGGTCACCCGCATGGGCGAAAAGCCGGCGCTGCACTACATGCCCCCGGGTTTTTTCGAGGGTTACGATGCCAAGCCCATCGCGCAGGGCACCATCGACGAGGCCAGAAAGCTGCTCGCCGACGCCGGCTATCCCGACGGCAAGGGCTTTCCGCCGGTGTCGATCGTCTACAACAGCGATAACACCATCCGCCGCGACCTGGCGGCGAGCATTTCAAACCAGCTTCGCACCAAGCTCGGCATCACCGTCGAAGGCCGCGGCGTCGATCTGCAAAGTTATCGTGATTCGCTGACCAAGAAACAGTACACCCTGGGCCTGGCCGCCTGGTTCGGCGACTACATGGACCCGTCCACCTTCGCCGACAAATACCTGGCCAACGCCGAGAACAACGACAGCAACTGGGGCCCTAAGGCCTACGACGACCTCGTCTACGGCGTGCGTCCCGTCGCCGACCAGCAGAAACGCTACCAGATGCTGGCCGACGCCGAATCGCTGCTAAACCAGGAACTGCCGGTCGTCCCGCTGTATCATTACGTGAACATCTCGCTCCACCGCGACAACGTGAAAGGCCTGTTCACCAACGCCAAGAACCTGACCATCTTCAAGACCATTTCGATCGAATAAATTCGCGCGCCCGCCCGTTTAGCACCGCATCTCGGTGCGGGCTTTCGCGCGGCGCCGAACACCCGCCCGCATCGAGGTGCGGCGATAAACGCCCATGTGGAAGACCATCGCCTTTCGTCTGCTGCAGTTCCCGCTGATCCTGGCGGCGGTCTACCTCGTCACGTTTTTGCTCGTGTGGGTCGCGCCGGGCGACCCGTACACGTCCGAGCGCAACATCGCGCCTGAAGTGCTCCAACAGATGAAGGAACGCGACCACGCCGACAAGTGGTACAAGTTCCTGCTGCACTATCCGTACAAGCTCATCATGCAGGGCGATTTCGGCACGAGCATGAAGAACCGCGAGTTCACGATCAACGAATTGATCTGGCAGGGCCTGCCGGTGTCGATGACGATCGGGCTGCTGGCGCTGCTGATCGCGATCATCGTGGGGATGACGATCGGCACGATCAGCGCCATCCGGCGGAACGGGATCGTCGACTACGCGGGCATGTCGGTGACGCTGATCGGGATTTCGGTGCCGTCGTTCGTGACGGCGTCAGTGCTGGTGCTGGTCTTCGGCGCCTGGCTCCGCATGCTGCGGCCGGGGCAGTTTAACTCGGTGCTTGACATCCTCCTGCCGTCGCTGGCGTTATCGCTGATGCCGATGGCGTACATCGTGCGGCTGCAG
The DNA here is from genome assembly GCA_037189665.1 of Phycisphaerae bacterium. Taxonomy (GTDB): domain Bacteria; phylum Planctomycetota; class Phycisphaerae; order Tepidisphaerales; family Tepidisphaeraceae; genus BPJO01. Next base: position 7,688 of record JBBCIV010000300.1, read on the forward strand.
CGCGTGAGCATGCTCGACGTGCTCGGGGCCGACTACGTCCGCACGGCGCGGGCGAAGGGGCTCTCCAGGCCGCAGGTGGTCATCAGGCACTGCCTGCGAAACGCCTTCCTCCCCGTCTTCACCTACCTCGGCCCGGCGGCGGCGGTGGCGTTGACGGGGTCGTTTGTGGTGGAGCGGGTGTTCGGGCTGGAAAACGGGCTGGGCAAGCTGTTCGTCGAGTCGGTCACCAGCCGCGATCGCACGCTCATCATGGGGCTGACGATGCTGTACTCGTTCATCCTGCTGGGGCTGAACCTGCTGGTGGACGTCGGGTACGTGTTCATCGATCCGCGGATCGACATGGAGGCGAAAAAGGCATGACCGCGCTCTCCACGCCCGTTGAAATCGACCACGCCCTGCCCGCCGTCGAACCGGGATTGGTGAGGCGGGCGTTGCGCACGCCGCGCGTGGTGATCGGCGGGGCGACGCTGCTGCTGATCGCGATCCTGTGCGTCGCGACCTTGCCGATCACGCTGGACCTCGGCAGTCCGTGGCACTACGACGCCCAGAACGCCGCCCGGCCGGAACTGGCGCCGAGCCTCGAGCACCCCGAGCTCGCCTTCGGCTCCGACAAGCTCGGCCGGCCGCTGCTCGCCCGCTGCCTGGTCGGCGGGACGATCTCGCTGGCGGTGGGACTGTCGGCGGCGGCGCTGTCCGTGGTGCTGGGCGTCGGCATTGGACTGATCGCCGGCTTCCGCGGCGGGTGGGTCGATCACGCCCTCATGCGAAGCGTCGATGTCCTTTACAGCCTGCCGTACGTTTTGCTGATCATCCTGTTCAAGGTGGCGTTAGAAGACCCGCTGCGGCTCGTCCTTTCTCGTAACGCGGCCAACTTCGTCGTCATGTTCCTGGCGATCGGACTCGTCAGCTGGCTGACGATGGCCCGCGTCATCCGTGGCCAGGTGCTGGCCTTGCGCGCCCAGCCGTTCATCGAGGCCGCCCGCGCGCTGGGCCTGACCGAACGCCACATCTTCCTGAAACACCTGCTGCCCAACCTCGTCGGCCCGATCATCGTGTACGGCACGCTCACCGTCCCGCAGGCGATCCTCCAGGAAAGCTTTCTCAGCTTCCTCGGCCTCGGCCTTGATCCGCTGCCCAGTTGGGGGGCGCTGGCGAGCGAAAACCGCATCGCCGCGCTTAATCTGATCGACCCGAAGTGGTGGCTGCTCTTGTTCCCTTGCTTACTCTTGATGGTGACGTTACTTAGCCTAAACTTCCTTGGTGACGGCCTTCGCGATTTGCTGGACCCGAAACGCGACGCCGCGAAACTGTGATCGCATTGCTGGAGTCGCGGCATGGATAATCGCTTCGGCGTAAAAGATTTCGTTTTGCTTCTGGCGCTCGGCGTCCTGATCGTGCTCGTCGTGCTGGCGATGTTCCAGTACGACCGGCAGTGGGACCAGATACAGCTCATCCGCTCCAAGCTGGATGACCAGGCGAAGGAGATGAGATACCTCGCCGAAAAGCTGCAAAGCGGCGTGATCGCCTCGCCCGGCGGCATGGCGACCACGCAATCGGCCGAGGGCGATGATCCGTTTGTCCGTTTGCGCGAAGTCGAGGCGATGCCCAACTTCGCCCGCGGCGACTGGGTGATTTCCTCGCTGGCCGGCAAGAGTTCGACGCTGACGCCGTATGTGTCGGGCGACGCCTACGCATCGGACGTTCAGGGCATGATCCTGGACACCCTCGTCGACCGCGACCCGCAAACGCTCGAATGGCGGCCGCTGCTTGCGACGAAGTGGGAGACGATCGATAACACCAAGGCATACTTCGACTACATCAAGGCCCACCCGTCCACGCAGCCGGCGACCCAGCCCGATGCCCCGCTGCCCGACGATCCGAATCGGCCGTTTCCGGTCATCATTCATTTTGACGTTCGCGACGGCGTTCGCTTCAGCAACGGGGATCCGTTGACGGCGGACGACGTGGTCTTCACGTTCAACTTCATCATGAATCCGAAGATCAACGCGCCGCGCGCCCGCGCTTATTACGAGAAGATCGCCAAGGTCGAAAGCGCCGGCCCCAATCGCGTCAGCTTCTTCTTCCGCGATCCCTATTTCGAGGCGTTCGAACTCGCGGCCGGCCTCCAGGTGTTGTCGAGGAATTACTACAGCAAGTTCGATCCCGAGCAGTTCAACCAATCCACCGGACTGCTCGTCGGCTCGGGGCCCTACAAGCTCGAAGCCGGCGAATCGTGGACGCCGGACAAGCCGATCGAGCTGATCCGTAACGAGCGATACTGGGGCATCTCGCCGCCGGTGGAGCGGATCGTCTATCGCGTGATCGACAACGACGTCGCGCGTCTGACCGCCTTCCGAAACGGCGAGATCGACGCCTACAGCGCCCCGCCCGAGGCTTACGTCAGGCTGAAGGACGAGCCGGCCATAAACGAGAAGGCCAATCGCTTCGAATACTTTCCCATCTCCGGCGGCTATCGATACGTCGCCTGGAACCAGGCCAAGGATGGCAAGCCCACCGCGTTTGCGAACAAGGACGTTCGACGGGCGCTGGCGATGGTGATCGATCGCGACCGCCTGATGAAGGAGATCACCCTCGGCTACGCCCAGCTTGCCACCGGCCCGTTCAGCCCGCTGAGCAAGCAGTTCGATACCAACGTCAAGCCCATCCCCTTCGACGTCGAGGCCGGGCGAAAGCTGCTGGCCGAAGCGGGGTATGTCGACCGTAACAACGATGGCGTGATCGAATCGCCGGAGGGCGTGCCGTTCCGCTTCAAGCTGACCTATCCCAGCGGCATTTCCAACTACGAGCGGATGGCGCTGTTCATCAAGGATTCGCTCGGCCGCGTGGGCATCGTGATGGACGCCGATCCGCTGGAATGGTCGGTCTTCCGCCAGCGCCTTGAGCAGAAGAACTTCGACGCGATCTCCCTCGGCTGGACCAGCGGCATCGAGACCGACATTTTCCAGATGTTCCACGGCAGCCAGACGATGGCGGGGGGCGACAACTTCATGTCGTACGTCAACCCCGAGTTGGACAAGCTGATCGTGCAGGCACGCGCCATGCTCGACGAAGAAGAGCGCATGAAAGTCTGGAAGCAGTGCCACCAGATCCTCAACGACGATCAGCCGTACATGTTCCTGTGGTTCGGCAAATCGTTGACGTTCGTGGACAAGCGGTTTGAAAACGTGCGTGAGCTTCGCTCTGGCCTGACGCCGCGTACGGAGTGGTACGTCCCGAAGGACAGGCAACGCTGGACGCGTAACTGATCGGTTGGTGGTCGTAACGTCGGAATCGTCGGTGTCGCCGCGGGCATGTCATGCTGACCTACATCGTTCGCCGAATCCTTCTGATGATCCCCACGCTGATCGGCATCACCATGGTGGTCTTCTTCACCATGGCGATGTCGCCCGGCGGGGTGGGCGCTGCGCTCGACGGCGCCGAGGGCAACATGCGGCCGCAGGAGCGGGAGGCCGTGATGAAATACCTCAACCAGCGCTACGGCCTCGACAAGCCGATGGTCGTGCAGTATTTCCGCTGGCTGAACCAGATCTCGCCCGTCGGCTTTCGAGTGAACGACGACGGCACGCTCGGCAGACTTGCGATCAAGGCGCCGGCGCTCGGCGAAAGCTTCAATCGCCGCCGGCCGGTGATGGACGTGGTGGGCGAGGCGCTGCCGATCACGCTGCTGCTCAACATCGTCACCATCCCGATCATCTATGCGATCTCCATCACCGCCGGCATTCGGGCGGCTCAGAAGCGGGGCAAGAGCTTCGACGTCGGCATCGGCACGACGATGGTGGCGCTATGGTCGCTCCCGGTGATGTGGGTTGGCGTGATGGCGATCGGCTTTCTCGCCAACCGCGAGTATCTTTTCCTCTTCCCGACCGGCGGCCTGCATGACACGTTGGCAACGCGGATGCATTACCTGCCCGGCTACGTAAACGGCGAGTTCCAGCGCGGCTACCTGCTCGATACGGCCTGGCACCTGGTGCTGCCGGTCATCTGCCTGACCTACGGCGGGTTCGCGGTGATGACCAAGCTGATGCGGGCGTCAATGCTCGAAAACATCTCCGCCGACTTTGCTCGGACCGCGCGGGCAAAGGGGTTGTCCGAGCACGTCGTCGTCTATCGCCACGTGCTGAGAAACTCGATTCTGCCGCTGATCACCGTTGCGGCCAGCATTTTGCCAAGCCTGCTGGGCGGAGCGGTGATTGTCGAGTCTATTTTCTCCATCGACGGGATGGGTCGGCTGATG
>JBBCIV010000301.1:0-8974 GCA_037189665.1 Phycisphaerae bacterium
GTCGGGCGGGAGTCGTCGCCGCCTCGACCTCCGACCCACGACCCACGCCGCCCCCCCGACAATCACAACATCGACACCGGATCCACGTCTACCGCGATCTTGTCGTTCGACACCAGCCCGCGGTCCACGCGCAGGACTGCCATCACGTGTTGAATGGCGGCGGCGCTGGGGCTGGTGAGGACGATCTGGGCGCGGTGATGGTTGGCAATGCGTTCGATGGCGCACGGCATCGGCCCGCGAAGCTCGACGGGCACGCCGGAATCGGCGATCTGCTGGTTGAGCGCGCCGGCAAGCTCGTCGCCGCGCTTGTGGAGGTCCTGGACGGACTGGTCGCGCAACACGATCCGCACCATCCGCGCGTACGGCGGCAGGTTCGCCTGCTGACGGTGCGCCAGTTCGCCAGCGGCGAAGCCTTCGAAGTCGTGCTTCAGCGCCATCGACAGCGCCGGATCGTGTCCTAGGAACGTCTGCACGATCACGCGCCCCGGCTTGTCGCCCCGCCCCGCCCGCCCTGCCACCTGCGTGATGAGTTGAAACGTCCGCTCGGCGGCGCGGAAGTCGGGCAGCGAGAGCGCGGTGTCGCCGCTGACGACGCCGACGAGCGTGACGTTCGGGTAGTCCAGCCCCTTGGCGATCATCTGCGTCCCGAGCATCACCGTTATCTCTCCCCTGCCAAAGCGGGAGAGGAGTTGCTCGTAGTCGGCCTTGGATCGCATCGTGTCGCTGTCGGCCCGGGCGTAGCTGATGCCGGGAAATTTCCGCGTCAGCTCCTCTTCCACCCGTTGCGTGCCGAGGCCGAAGAGCGACAGCTTCTTCCCGCACGTCGGACACGTCGCCGGCAAGGGATTGACCGCCAGGCAGTAATGGCAATGCATCTGTCCCGCGTGCACCCCGCCGGCCGTCGTGAGGTCGACGGGTCGGATGTCGGAGGCGCGGTGATAGGTCATCGTCGCGTCGCAGTACTTGCATTTCACCGCCTCGTTGCAGTGGTTGCAGAAGATGCAGTTGGCGTACCCCCGCCGGTTGAGTAGCAAAATCGCCTGCTCCCCCGCCGCGATCGTCTCCGACAGCACCTTCTCCAGCCGCGGGCTGAGCAGGTGAATGCCCTTGCGCATCTTGTTGACCTCGCGCAAGTCAATCAACTCCACCTTCGGCAACGCCAGCCCGCGCACGCGATTATCGAGGCGAAGGAGATGGCGTACGTCGTTGGTCGTTGGTCGGGGGTCGGGGGTCGGATCGCGCGACTGTTCGACCTCCGACCCACGGCCGACGACCTCCGGCCTCCCAATCCTCAGCCAGCTTTCCAGGCTCGGCGTCGCGCTGCCCAGCAGCACGGGCACATCTTCGATCTGCGCGCGTTTGATCGCCACGTCGCGCGCGTGATAGCGCGGAATGCTGTCCTGCTTGTAGCTGGGCTCGTGTTCCTCGTCGACGACGATGAGGCCGAGGTTTCGCGCCGGGGCGAAGATCGCGCTGCGGGCCCCCACCACCACCTGCGCATCGCCGGTGGCAATGCGTTGCCAGAACTGGTGGCGTTCGGTGTTGGTGAGCGCCGAGTGCTGTACCGCGATCCGCGGAAACCGCTCGACGAACCGCCGGACGGTTTGCGGGGTGAGCGCGATCTCGGGCACGAGCACGATCGCCTGCCTGCCCATCGCCACCACCGTCTCGATGCAACGCAGGTACACCTCCGTCTTGCCGCTGCCGGTGACGCCCACGAGCAGGTTGGAGCTGAATCCGTCGTTCAGGCGCGCTCGGACCGACTCGATCACGCGCTGCTGCTCTTCATTGGGAGCATATGCGGGCGGGACGAGGGAGGCATCCAGCGTGCGGGCGTCGAGCGAACCGAGGTCGGCTTCCTCCGCGATCGTCACCAGCCCCGCGGCGGCGAGTTTGCGGACCAGTTGTACCGTTGATCCCGCCTCCAGCGCCAGTTGATGCAGTTCGACCGATTTGCCCTCTTCGATCTGGAGCAGATGGCCGAGGATCGTCCGGCGTTTGGCGCTCTTGGTCACCTCCAGGATCGCCTGGATCTGCTCGCGCGACTTGGCCGGGCGAACCTGACGGGTATAGCCCAGGCCGATGCGCTTTTTCACCGCGCTGGGAATGATGCTCTCCAACACCATGCCCAGGGGCGACACGTAATACCGGCTGATCCACCGGGCCAGTTCCATCATCTTCGGGCGGACGAGCACGCGGTCGTCGTCGATCTCAGTGACGGGCTTGGTCTTCGGATACGCGCACGCATCGCTTAACCGGACGACATACCCGTAGGCGGCGCGGTTTCCTCGGCCCAGCGGCACCTTCACGCGCTGGCCCACCTCGATGCGGGCCTGGAGCTTCTTCGGGACGGAATAGTCGAGCACGTGGTCGATCGACTGCTCGATCGCCACCCCCGCGAACGGCCCGTCGTGCCGTGGGGGCGCGCCCTCGCCGCCCGCGACATCCGTGTCGGCCTCGGGAAACAATCCGTCGTTTCGTTGCAAATCCGTCATGATTGAAGATGCTACGTGCGGACCTGACTCCCGGGAAGGAATCCGAACCGCAATGCTTACGCGAAGCTCCGACGACTCCGCCGCACTCACGAACGTCCAAAAGCTGTTGCTCGCCGCCGGGGCGGTGATTTGCTATGGATTGTGGCACGCCTTGCGCACCTCGCTCGGATTGCCCACCTATCCGGGCATCACCACCAGCCTTACCACGCAGCCGTTCATCGCCTGGGCGATCCTGATTATAGGCATCCCGTTGATCTCGCTGTTGATTTCGACCCTCGTCGGCCGCGTGCGGGCGGAGGCGGGGCTTTTCTGCTGCGCGATCGGCCTGGTCAGCCTTCCCGCGCACGGCGGCGACATCCGCAACGCGCTGCTCGACGCCGGCTCGCCCGCGATCTACGCGCGCCTCGCGATCGAGGCCGCCGTCCTCGGCGCGATCTGGATCGGCGCAAGCCTGCTGTTCGAACGGCTCGCCGGCAAAGGCCTGCTCGCCCCCTCGACCAATAAATCGGACGAGCCCGATACCCTCGGCGACCGCCTTACCGTCGTTGTGCTGCAGGCACTGGCGATGCTGGTCGTCCTGATGCTGCTGTGCCAATCCCCCGTCAAAGGCCAGGCGCTGGCGACGGCGTGCCTGGCGGGGGTGGTCTCCAGCGCGCTGATCCACCAGAGCCACGCCGTCCGCGGCAGCGTGTGGTACATCGCCGGCACGATGCTGGCGGGCGTCATCGCGTATCTCTACACCGGCCTCTTCAGCGCCGCCGGCCATCAGATCGGCGATGTTCGCGGCCTGCTCGCCGGCCCGTCGCGCGTCCTGCCGTTGCACTACGCTACCCTGGGCATCGCCGGCGCGATCTTCGGCTACTGGACGAGCATCACCTGGCACGCCGCGAAAAAAGCGAAGGCCGCCGAAGCCGAAGCGGCGGCGTGAAGACGTCCCCGATCGCCTGCGACGGCGATCTCCGCCGTCATGGCGATTCCCCCTCTCACGCCTTCCCTGAGAGGCGGCCGAGCAATTCCGCAAAGCTTTCCGACTCCGTCCGGCCAGCGGTGTCGATGACGAGGGGACGGGTGTCCCACGGATCACGCTTGCGATTCCGGACGTCGTCCCAGGTTGGCAAACCAAGCCCCGCGATATCGCCGGCACGAGACTCGACGCGCCGGCGATGCTCCGCAGTGTCGGAGCAGATCACCTCGATCTCGATGAACGGCACGCCAGCATGCGTCGCGACGTCGCGCCACGCACTGCGCGTGATGCGGATGGGGTTCACCGAATCGGCGACGACCGACACGCCCACCCGAAGGTTGTCCGCCGCAAGCCGATAGGCGGCGACGTACCCCTCCGGCCCGCGGACCGAAAGCCCCTCGTCTCGCATCGCCTGTTCGATCGTGTCGATCCGCAGGTAGGCGGCGCGAAGTTCGCGCGCGAGTCGTCGCGACAGGGTCGTTTTCCCCACGCCCGGCAGGCCGGCGAAGATAAAGATTTGGGGCGGCATCGCGCGGAGTAGAATATAAGTCCGCTCGACCTCCACGGCGACGCCAGGCCGACGATCGCGCGGGATTGACCGTAATCCGCGAGTCCGCAGCGCCCTCATCGCTCTCGCTCATCCTCATCGCTCTCGGCCTGATAGACGTCCTGCTTCTGCCCCCTTACTATTCCCTGCTATGACCACCGCCGCCGCCGCTGAATCGTCCGTTCGCCTGCCGTCGCACTTTGGCCAGTACGGGGGCGTTTTCGTGCCGGAAACGCTGGTTTCGGCGCTCGACCAGTTGGAAGACGAATACATCCGGGCGAAGGCCGACCCGGCGTTTCAGAACGAGTTTCACAAGATCCTGCGCGAATTCGTCGGCCGGCCTTCCGGGCTGTATTACGCCAAGCGCCTGACCGAAAAGCTCGGCGGCGCGAAGATCTACCTCAAGCGCGAAGACCTCAACCACACCGGCGCCCACAAGATCAACAACACCATCGGCCAGGCGTTGCTCACCCTGCGCATGGGCAAGAAACGCATCATCGCCGAGACCGGCGCCGGCCAGCACGGCGTCGCCAGCGCCACCGCGGCGGCGTACTTCGGGCTGGAGTGCGACGTGTACATGGGCGCCGAAGACGTCCGCAGGCAAAACCTGAACGTCTTCCGCATGAAGCTGATGGGCGCCCGCGTCATCGAGGTGCACTCCGGTTCCAAGACGCTCAAGGACGCCACCAACGAGGCCATGCGCGACTGGATGGGCAGCGTCGAGAAGACGCACTACATCATCGGCAGCGTGGTGGGCCCGCACCCGTTCCCGACGATCGTCCGCGACTTCCAGGCGGTCATCGGCCAGGAAGCGAAAGTGCAATGCCAGAAACTGGAAGGCCGCCTTCCCGATTACGTCGTCGCCTGCGTGGGCGGCGGCAGCAACGCGGCGGGGATCTTCGCGCCGTTCGCCGAGGACAAGAGCGTGAAGATGATCGGCGTCGAAGCCGGCGGGCGCGGCAACGCGCTCGGCGAGCACGCGGCGGCGCTGACCGCGGGCAAGCCCGGCGTGCTGCACGGATCGCTCAGCTACGTCCTCCAGGACGACGACGGCCAGACCGCCGACGTCCACAGTTGCAGTGCCGGCCTCGACTACCCCGGCGTCGGCCCCGAGCACGCCCACTGGAAGGACACCGGCCGGGTGGACTACGTCACCGTCGATGACCATCAGGCCCTCGAAGGCTTCAGCCTGCTGGCCAAATCCGAAGGCATCATCCCCGCCCTCGAAACCAGCCACGCCATCTACCACGCCGCCGAGCTGGCCAAGACGCTGAGCAAGGACAAGGTCATCATCGTGAACCTCTCCGGCCGCGGCGACAAGGATTGCCAGGAGGTGGCGCGGTTGATAGGAGAATAGTTCCGAGTTGAAATGGCGACCGATGCGGCGGCGTCCCTTCGATTGAAACAGTCGGGCGAATGAAAGGGGAACCGAGTGATCGAAAGCCTCGAACTGCGTCGTTTACTGAGCGCAGGCGACCCTCTGGAAAATTTTGGCATCGGTGGATTGGTACGAGTCGGGCGTGGGTATAGCGCGCCGGCACCCATCGCTCTGGCAGTCACGCGCGATCACAAGGTGCTGGTCGCCGCGGCCAATGGCGACGATACCCGAGGCACGCCGGATGGCGTTGACTTCTACCGGTTCAATGCCGACGGCTCCTTCGATCACACGCTTGCCGGCACCGGCCAGTTGGCGACCTTCTTTGATCAGGTGCGGGCGATCAGACCGCTCCGCGACGGCCAGTTTTACGCCTTCGGCTATCAGGCCGCAGAAAATGGCGAAACGGGCGTCACCTGGTACCTCGCGCGATTCAACAACGACGGCTCGGCGGATGCGGCGTTTGGCAACGGCGGACGGGTAAAGGTGGCGCTCGACACCTTCTCACGCCGGGCGCGGCCTTACTCGCCACACATCTCCGCCGCAGGTCAGGTCACGCTCGTGACATCCACCTACGCCTCTGAAGCCCCGCCGGTGCTGGCCCGCTTCGGTGCGGATGGCGCGATCGATCGCTCGTTCGGCCAGAACGGCACCCTGCCGCTGCGCACGTCGCGTGCTTCCCTGAGTTCCGACTTCAGAATTGCCGACGATGGCAGCATCTACCAGTCCGGCAGCGTCGTGCGCGACGGGAAAGTCAGCAGTTCAACGCGCTTCATCCGCAAGCTTCGACCCGATGGCACTGCCGACACGCGTTTTGGCGGCGACGGGTACGTCAGCGTGCGGGCCGATCTCGCCTTTACCGAATTCGTTCCAACAGGCGATTCACTTCTGGTCGTCGCGCGGCGGCTGATCGGCACTCGCGGATATCTTCTCAAGTACACGGCAACCGGCGACTTCGATACTTCCTTCGGCAACGGCGGCGCGGTCACACGCGAGACCGGCACCTACGCGTATGGCGGCGTCTTCCCACAGCCAGACGGGAAGGTCATCCTGCGAGGCTCCCCCACGTTACGCCTTAACCCGGACGGCACGCCCGACCCGACGTGGAGCGGCGGCACGTTCCCCTCGGCCAACGTCGCTTTTGACGGCAACGTGCTTTACAGCGCTTCGCGTGGCGAGATATATGCGACCGCATTGACCAACGACGCGCCGAGCTATGCTGATCTCGCGCCCGACGGCACACTGACCCTCCGCGGCACGCCGGGATCGGATCATCTCAGCGCTTACCAGGGAACGGTCATCGCCGGCGACGGCTCGGGCGAAGTCTACGTCCAGCGCGAAAGCTGGGGCCGCACCTTCAGCGGCGTGCGCCGCGTGCTGATCGACGCCGGCAGCGGCGACGACAACATTAGCGGCCACACGTCCACACTGCCCGCTACTATCGCTGGCGCGGCAGGCAGCGACATCATCCGCTTCTACGGCGATGCCCCCACCCTCATCGGTGGCGGTATCGGCGACGACCGCATCAATGTCACCGGAAACGGTTACACCATCGACGGCGGGCCCGGGATCGATCGCATTGAACTCCACGGTGACAACAACACCGTAACCGGCGGCAGCGGCGATGATTCCATCAGAGCGTACACATTCCCATCCAACGACAGCCCCGTCCTCGGCTCCATCCTCCGCGGCGGCGACGGCAACGACACGATCATCACCTTCGGCCGGCGAGGCGATCACACCTTCGCCATCTTCGGCGACGCCGGCAACGACTACCTCCGCAGCGGCTTTTCCAGCGACACCCTCACCGGCGGCCCCGGCGCCGACACCCTCCGCAGTGGCGGCGGAATCGACATCTTCAATACCGATCCGGACGACACTTTCGCATCCGCATAACGCCATCATGGCGTCGCGATGGTGAACTACGAAGGCAATTGGTCTCCACGCACGCTGGACCTGCGTAAGAACGATTGACCTTCTCCCCACGCGACCGGTGGGCGCGTCCAGCGGGCGGATCAGACGCTGCTCGCGCCGAACGTCCGCTCGTACGCGCCGAATGCCTCGCCGATCGCGGCGATGACATCGCGGGCAATCGTGCTGCGTGGCGTAAGCTTCTGCCCGGCTAGTTCCCCCGCCTTGCCGTGGAGCCAGACAGCCATGCAGGCGGCGTGAAAAGGATCGATGTCCTGGGCCAGCAGCGTGGCGCAGACGCCGGTGAGGACGTCGCCGGTGCCGGCTTTGGAGAGGGAGGAATCGCCGGTGGGATTGACGTAGTAACGATGGCCGTCGGTGACGATGGTGCCGGCGCCCTTGTGGATGACGATCTGGCCGAACGCCTGCGCGGCGCGGAGCGAGGTGTCGAGGCGGTCTTCGGGAGATTGGGTTTGGTCGGGCTTGCCGAAGAACCGGCCGAGCCGCTTCATCTCGCCGGGATGCGGGGTGAGCACGCACTGGGCGGCGATCTTCTTCGGCCAGGATGTTCGGGCGGCGAGCAGGTTGAGCGCGTCGGCGTCGATCACGAGCGGTTTGCCGAGCTTGAGGACGGCGGCGAGCAGTTTCCTGGCATTCGGGAGTTGTCCTAATCCGGGACCGATGACGATGGCGTCGGCCTTAGCGGTGGCATCGCCCCACTTCTTTTCCGTGGCGGGCAAGGCGAGGCCGATCAGTTCAGGTTCGACCGCGAGCGAGAACGGGAGGATCGCCTTCGGCGTCGCGATCTGCACCAGCCCCGCGCCGGCGCGAAAGGCGGCACCCCCTGCAAACGCGGGCGCGCCGATCATCTCGGCATTCCCCCCGATCACCAGCACGCGGCCGAACACTCCCTTGTGGCCGTCTTTCGGGCGAATCGGAAGCGGCGGGAGGATGTGGATGCGTTTCGCCATCGACAATCCGATCTTAACTCGCTGCCAGAATCGATCCGGATGTGATCGCGTCCATCGACAGATCGCTGGTGAGGCCCTGCTCAAGCATTACGTGCCCGAGTCCCGCGATCATGGCGGCGTTGTCGGTGCAGTATTTCATCGGGGGAAAGAAGACGGGACGCTCGAACCGTTCCATCGCGGCCCGCAACCCACGATTCGCGCTGACCCCGCCTCCCACGATCACGGAGCGGGCGTCGTATTGCTTCATCGCCCGCCTGATCTTCATCAGCAATACATCGATGCACGCCTGCTGGAAGCTGGCGCACACGTCGCGTAGTTCGGATGGGGAGACGCTGCCCGGCTCGCGTTCACGTCCCTTGTGACCGCGAACGTGGTAGAGCACGCTGGTCTTGAGGCCGGAGAAGGAGAAATCGAGCGAATCGCGATCGAGGCGCGACCGCGGAAAATCGATCGCCTTCGGATTGCCTTCGGCCGCCAGCCGATCGATCTCCGGCCCGCCGGGATAGCCGAGGCCGAGGATGGCGGCCACCTTGTCGTAGGCCTCGCCGACGGCGTCGTCGATCGTCTGGCCGATGCGGGTGATGTCGGTCCACGATCGCACGTGATACAGCGCGGTATGACCGCCGGAGCAGACGAGGCCGATGGCGGGCGTCTGGGGCTTGGGGCTTGGGGCTTCGGGCTTGGCGGAATCGGCGGACACGTCTCTTTCGT
>JBBCIV010000302.1:0-9874 GCA_037189665.1 Phycisphaerae bacterium
GTTGTGCTCCGTCACCAGCTCGACCGCCACGTCGTGCTTCGACAGCGATTCGACCACGCACGACAGCAGGTTCGGCACGAAACCGCCGTAGGTCGTGAAGCGATGGCGGTCGATCACCACCGCGATCGTCAGCTGGCGGGCGGTCATCCGAGGGCGAAAACCGGCGGCACGGGCCGAGGCGAGCACGCGCTTCCGCGTCTCGGCACCAATCCCTCCTCGCCGATTCAACACCCGGCTGATCGTGCTGGTGGACACCCCTAACGTGTCCGCCAACTCATAAATTGATTGAACCGGCTTTGACATGTGACCCTCGCGCCAGCGTCGCGATAACGCATGCTAAATCACGTCACGCAACTGTTGCGTAGTTTAAAACGCAAAACCACCGTGTCAACAAAAAAGGCTAATTATTACCCTAAATCACCCGTTCTTCGCTTTTTATAATTTGGCAAAATTTGCGACAGGATGTCGTATATTTGGACAATACAGAAACAGTTGCACGACGTTTATCACGTAACTGCTTGCTGGGATGAGGACTTGCGACAGGGCCGCCGATCAATGAACCAACGCAAGGCGGGCAGCGTGGGGATAGTGGCCCTCGTTGCCCGCTTCTACGATCGTTTTTTGGCCGGATGGCGTATCAGCTGATCGGGCAGACGTTGTTGTCGAGGTTGGAATAGTCGATCCATTCCATCGGGTTGGTGCCGTTCAGATATTCCTCGACGTTCGTATAGCCGTCCTTGTCGGAGTCGAGCGGGCCGTCGGAAGGATCGTTGGGATTGAGGCCGTGCTTAAGTTCCCAGGCATCGGGCATGCCGTCTTTGTCGGTATCGACGGGGACTGACGCCGAGTCGAACTTGTACTCCGGATACCCGCCGACCTCCGCGGGGTCTTTGATGATGCCGTCTTCGCCGGCGACCTTGCCGGTGCGCACCGATTCGATCACGCGGGCATCGACGGCGTCGCGCTTCGGCAGCGTCGCGCCGGCCTTGGCGAGCACGGTTTCGTACGCTTCCAATGCGGTCTGCTGGGGGACGGGCCATCCTTCGAACGGCGTGTTGACGCGGGCAAGCTCTTCCGGGCCGCGCATCGCGCGCCAGTTGTTGGCGGTCTCGTCGGAATAGCCGTCAATGTGGTTGCCGGCGACGTACCACTTGCCCGGGCGGTTCTCAGCTTTCGGAAACCACGTGCCCTTCTCCCATCGCCGGCCGGGCGAGTACATGGATCGCTGTTCGATGCGGACGATGGTGTTGCGCATGTCCTGGCGCGTCGCCGGGCCGGGCTTGTAGTAGTTATTGATGACGTTGACGATCGATGTTTCATCGCCGCCGTCCATCGATCGGTGTCCCCAGTTGAAGATGACGTTATTGCGATAGTCAAATTGGCCGCTCATGCCGATCGACGGGTTTCGAGCTGTATTGCAGGCGAACAGGTTGTGATGGAACGTCGACTCACGGCCTCCCCACGTGCCGCCGAACGCGTGATTGCCGGCGTTGAGCGCTTCGGAACTGATGCTGTACTGGATGGTGAGGTTCTGCACCGGCAGCTTGGTCTGCGAGCCGTCCGGGTTGGGGCGCATATAGCGGTAGAGCGACAGGTTTTCGTCCATGCCCCAACTGGTGGAACAGTGGTCAATGATGATCTGCCCGATCGGGTTGCCGCCGATGTTGTCGGAACCCTGCCCGCCTTGCGGTCGGCCGCGTCGCACGCGGAGATGCCGGACGATCACGTTCTCGGTGTTGATGTTGAGCGAATGGTTGGCGATGCAGATGCCGTCGCCCGGCGCGCTCTGGCCGGCGATGGTGATGTCGGGGTGATTGATGTTGACGTTCGATTCCAGCGGAATGATGCCCGCAACGCGGAAGACGACGATGCGTTTGCCCTGTGCCTCCGCCGCGGCGCGGAAGCTGCCCTCGCCGGCGTCATTGAGATTGGTGACCTCGATCACCCGCCCGCCCCGCCCGCCCGTCGTATACATCCCGCCGCCCCACGCCCCCGGAAACGCCGGCGGCAATCCTTCGGGCAACCGAGGCGGCAATGGCGGGATCTGGCCTGGTTCGGGCACCACCTGCGCGAGCACGCTCGAACCTGCCAAAGACGCCGCCAACGCCGCACGAATCCAGTACTTCTTCATCTGATCAGCCTCTCGCCAAGGGTTACCCCGAACCTAAGGGTATCGCAGGCCGGCTGAAACGATTCGGGCAAATGATTGGAATTTTCGTCTCGATCGATTTTCATATCAGTTCGTCAATCAACTGATATGAAAACTCGCGGGCTCGCGCCGAAGATCGGCGCGAGCCCGTAAATCCGAATATCCATGGCCGTAGATGACGCGGCTTATCGCACGCCCATCAGCACTTCCATCGTCAATTGATCCAGCCGCTCGTACGGCAGCGGGCTCTTGGCAAGCTCAATGCGGTCAAGCGGGGCTTCCAGCAGCTTCTTCGCGTTGCCAGCGCTGAACTTCTTGGTCAGCTTGGCGACGTGCTGGTCGTCGACGTTGATGGTCTGCAGCAGTTGCTGGATTTCCTTGTCGGCGTTCCAGCGGGCGGCCTTGTCCTTCAGGATCATGTACGTGCGAATGCAGCCCTTGGCGAACGCCTTCACGTCTTCGTAGTTGCTGGTGCGCAACGCGTGGGCGTCGAAGTGACGCGGGCCGTCGTACTTGTAGTCTTCCAGCAGTTTCACGAGGAAGAACGCCTGCTTGAGGTTCGCCTGTCCGAAGCGGAAGTCCTGGTCGTACCGGCCGATCTCCTGATCGTTCAGGTCGATGTGGAACAGCTTCTTCATCTCCAGCGCCTGCGCGACGTGATGGACGAAGTTCAGGCCCGCCATCGTTTCGTGGGCCACTTCCGGGTTCACGCCGCACATCTCGGGGTGCGCCAGCGTGGGGATGAGCGCGAGGTAGCTGCCCGTGACCGCGAAGTACATGTGCCCGCGCGGCTCGTTCGGCTTGGCTTCGAAGGCGAACTTGTAGCCGTACTTCTGGCTGATGGAGTATTCGCAGAGGAAGTCGATCGCCTCGCGGAAGCGCTTGATCGAATCGACCGGATTCTTGGCCGCGTCGGTCTCGGCGCCCTCTCGGCCGCCCCAGAAGACGTAGATCTTCGCGCCGAACTCGGCGCCCAGATCCATCGCCCGCATGGTTTTCTGAATGGCGTAGGCGCGAACGCGCGCGTTGTTGCTCGTGAACGCCCCGTCCTTGAAGACCGGATCGCTGAAGAGGTTCGTCGTCGCCATCGGCACGACGAGCCCGTTGTCCTTCAGGCCCTTCTTGAATTCCTTCTTGATCGCGTCGGCCTCAGCCTGCGTGGCATCGATGGGGATGAGGTCGTTATCGTGGAAGTTAACGCCGTACGCGCCGGCGTCGCCGAGCAGATCACAGATTCCTCGGACGTCCAACGACTCGCGCGTCGGCCCGCCAAACGGATCCCGGCCGATGTTGCCGACGGTCCAGAGGCCAAACGTAAACTTAAGCTTCTTTTCCGGTTCAAACGCCATCGAAATGGCTCCTTCCTCTTGTTGAATGTGTGGGATCGGGAGTGTCGTCGAAACCCCCACGCTTCGCAAGGCGGCCAAATGGTCGCAATTTCCACAAAATCACGAATTTTCAAGCACTTTTGAACGGCCTCTTCTCAAAATTGGAGTGCCGCATTTTCAATGTGCCGCCCTACTGACCTGTTTAGGGCAATTTCGGACAGCAGGGGATTCAGACATGATGATTGCTCGCGCCAAACGTCGCTTCACGGCACGCTGGGCGACAACGAAATAACCGGCGGCACTCCCCATGGTCGGGGGGAGAAAATGCCACCCACTAGGAGTCGGCGGGCGTCGTTTTGCTCGCCGGCTCTTTTAGTTGGCCGATCATCTCCAGGCGAGATCGACGGTCTGGCCGGACTTAGGGTGCTTGGGGTCGAGCGTGTTCAACGTGATGCGGGCGCCGGCATCGGTCAGCCGCCAATCAGTCCAGCCGCTGGGCTGGTCCTTCGAAAACACGTACGCCACCGCCGGCAGGCTGACGAGTTGCAGGCCTTCGAACTGCAGGACGCCCCAGCGGTGCACATGGCCGTAGATCAGCGCCTTCACCTGCTTGCGAGGCAATAGCAGTTCGACCAGTTCCGGCCCATCCACGATGCCCGACGGCCAGCTCTGTTGCCCTGCCGGCTGCTGGCCGGGGCGATGCCGCTCCGGCTGATGATGCGTCATTACCAGGATCGGCCTGGTCGGATGGGCGTCCAGATACGTTTCCAGCCACTTGAGCTGCGCCGCGCCCAACAGGCCGGGCGTGGCGTTGACCACGTCCAGCGTGTCCAGAACGATCCACGTCGCCCGTGGCGATTCGATCACTTTAACATGCCGGCCCTCCACCACCGCCGGCGCTCCTAGGGCGGCGGGCACCGCCTGCCAGAACCGCTCGCGATGATCGTGATTGCCCAGCCCAAGCGTCAGCGGAATGCCCGCGTCAACGATCGGCTTCATCAAAGATAGAAACTGCGCGTAGTCGCCCGCCAGCCCCTCATGCCAGGCGAGATCGCCGTTCACCAACAACCATGACGGCAATCGATCCCCCACGCCTGCTGCCAGAACGCCGGCGACGGCGGCGCGAAGGTGGGCAGACATCACGATGTCGCGCTCGTCCTGATCGGGGTTCGCGCTGATGTGCGTGTCGGAGAACACGACAAAGCGATCCGGGTCGGCGGTGCGTGGCGGTTCGGCCAACGTGGGCAACACGTCCGCGACGATCAGCCCCGCGCCGATGGCCAGCCCGCCTGCCAAAAACTGACGACGAGAATTCGAAGTGACCGTCACCGGCATACCCATTCCTCCTTGCCTGCGGCGATTTTACCGAACGCGATGACGTAAAGCATCGGCGGACATCGTTGTTTATCGATGGACGGTCTGGCAGAATGACGCATCACCTTGAAGCGCCCGCAGTTAAAACTTCGCGACGTCCGCCGTATCTTCCGCCTGGTCGCAGAGATCCGTCGCGTCGGCGACGAGCCGAACGACTGGCGGCCGTTCATGATCAAGGAATTGGTTTCCGTCTTCCGCGCCGAACTGGTCGTCAGCTCCGAAATCTACGTGCTGCCCACCAGCGACAATGGCGTGTGGAACGTGGTTGATATCGGGTGGGGCTGCGATGCCAGCGGGCAAGCATGGCGGATCGAGTCGACCACCCGCGAAACCGATCCGACGACCTACGACATCCTCATCCGCGACGCCGCCCAAGCTAAAAGTAACGACGACCGCGTCCCCATCGCGCCCGCCGAGCCGATGCATCAGGGGCGATCGTTCATCCTCTCGAACCAGCACCTGCCGCACATCAACGCGGTCGATCAGCTCGGCATCCATCGCGGCCACGGCGACGCGGGCTATTTCACCGAAACCGACCACCGCCTCCTCCGCATCCTCCACGCCGAGCTCGGCCGGTTCTGGCGCGCCGACGTGCTCGCCACCACGCGCGATCCCAACCGCGATCTCGCCCCCCGGCTCCGCCAAACCCTCGACCAGCTCCTCGAGGGCAGCAGCGAAAAACAGATCGCGCTGAGCCTGCAGATCAGCCAGCACACCGTTCACAACTACGTCAAAGCGCTGCACCAGCGTTTCAACGTCAGCTCCCGCGGCGAACTCCTCGCCGCCGCCAACAAGACCGAAAAACAATTCGTCCCCCGCCTGAGCCGAGAATAAGCGACTTACCCTTTATTCTCAGATGGCGCGGACTTCCTCATACACAAAAGTCTGACTGCGGAGAGGAGCCGTATTCGGTGCTGAGCAACGCGCGCGCGCCTGCGGCTGTTATTTCGAGACGGGGCTTATGCGGGTTCAATCGGCGTGGCGGCGGGAATAGACGTGGGCGGGACGAGGGTGGGCTTGCCTCGCCAGGAGGTGAGTTCGGTGACGCCACTATTGCAGTAGGTGGCCCGAATCCATTCGATAGAGCGGATGGAGAACTTGGTCCGGTTTCGGATTTCGGCGTCGGTCAGGCCCATTCCCGCCGGGGACTGGTCGGCGAGCAATAACACCTGCAACCGCAGTAACGGCCGCATTGGCAAGCGCCGGTTGTCGATCAGTTGCTGAAACGCTCGACGCTCATCGTGGGTCAGGATGACCGCGTTCTTTTTATGAGTTCGCACAGCCATGGTGCACTGTTTCTCGTGGTACGACTTCCATTGCGCGAAAGACGGCGGAAATGCGTGCCGAAAATCAGGCGTGCTCGATAACCCAGGATCGCGGCCCCGTGTATCGCTGCAACTTTCCCGGTTCGGCGGCGGCGGATTTCTTCTTTTTGCCGCAGCCACATGATGACCTGCACACATGCGGCGCGTGGCGGCTCTTCTCGTTGCGTTCCGCGGCCATGCGGCTGACGGGCGACATCGTTCGCACGCCCGGAATGCTCCAGGCGCGAGGCGACATCGCATTGCACGCCGGACAGGCCATCGGCTTGGAAGCCTCGCTTATCGGCCGGAAGGAATCAAAAACGCCACATTCTTCACATTCGTATTCGTACAGCGGCATGACGCACACCTCGGGAAAACAGCAGGGCCCGCTTCAAAGGCAAAAACAGAGGATCAGCCGGGCCGTCCGCAGAGAAACGAACGGCCCGGCCGACGCGATGCGTGAGAGGATCAGGTGACCTTCGCCAGATCAATCGATCCGTCGATGACCTTCGTCGGGCCAAGCGCTCCTGGCTTGACATCGAACTTGAAGATATCGGTCGGGATCGCCAGCGTGGCACAGGCATTGGGAATATCGACGATACCGCTGATGCGGCCTTCGACCGGCGCGGTGCCGAGGATCGCGTAGACCTGCTCGCCGGTGTAGCCGAACTTCTTCAAGTACTCGATGGCATTCAGGCAGGCCTGCCGATACGCGACGTGCGGATCGAGGTAATACTGCTTGCCTTTCTCGTCGACGGAGATGCCCTCGAAAACAATGTAGTTCGAGTAGTTCGGCTGCAGCGAGCTGATCTCAAACATCGGGTTCTTAATCCCATACTTGGCGACGCCGCCCTTGATGAGGTTGACGCGCAGGTCGAGATAGCCGGCCATCTCGATGGCGCCGCAGAAGGTGATTTCACCGTCGCCCTGCGAGAAGTGAATATCGCCCATCGAAAGCCCGCCGCCCTTCTGATAGACGGGGAAGTAAACCTTCGAGCCGCGGGTGAGATTCTTGATATCGCAGTTGCCGCCGTGTTCGCGCGGGGGCACTGTGCGGGCGGCCTCCAGCGCGGCCTTATCGCGCGCCGGGCCTTTCAGTCGCCCGAGGTGGGCTGTTTCGGCGTAAGGCAAGGTCGCCAGCGCTGGCACACGGGTGGGATTGGTGTCGAAGAGTTCCTTTTCACGCTTGTTCCACTTGGCCAACTCGGCGTGCGACGGCAGGCATCCGATGAGACCGGGGTGCATGATGCCGGCGAACTCGACCTTGGGAATGTGGCGGGAGTTGGCGTAAATACCGCTGAAGTTCCAGCACGCCTTACGGGCGTCCGGATAGTGTTCGTCAAGAAAGCCGCCGCCGTTTTCCTTGGCGAAGATGCCGGTGAAACCCCACTGGGAATCGGGCAACACGCCTACGTCGAGGATGTCGACGACCAACAGGTCGCCCGGCTCGGCGCCGTGGACGCCGATCGGACCGCTGAGATAGTGGACCTTCGAGAGATCCACGACCTTGATGTCCGTGGCGGAGTCGTCGTCCTTGATCTGCCCACCGGTCCAGTCAACGCATTCGACTCGGAATTCATCGCCGGGCTCGACCCATTCCACCATCGGAATATCGGGGTGCCAGCGATTGTGAAGGACGTCCTGTTTCTCAGGGGCCGTCTTCACGTCGATCTTGATAAGTGTTTTCATGTAGGTCCTTGGGATCCTGTGACTGCACAACACGCGTGCAGGCAGCGCCGAGCAGATCACAGAGCACGTGCGCCGCGATTCCCGGAAGCGGCACAACATCGATCGCGTTGGAGGAACGCTTTGCAAACGCAGTACCAAAAAATCGAATCCCCGCGTATTCGCCTGTTTGCGTCGGCGGGCGTGGTGCGCAATTGACCATCATTCCTGCGGGCTGGGCGGCACGAAGGCGCAATCCTCAGGATTTCGAACTTGCGATGCGCGCCAGCGCGGCAACCAACAGGCAACCCGCAACTTTGCCGCCGATCGCGCGGTGAGTTTGGGCAGTGCTTATGGATCGCGCGGGCGGCGGCTCGTGTGATTCTGTTTGATTTTCAATTCGATCCGCCATTTCTGCGGCTATAAAACGCATGTGGTCCCGCCGGCGTTCCGAGCATTGGGGATGCCCTGATTACCCGCACTTCTGCTTCGGAAATGTGCGGGCATGCGCAAGGCCGTTCAAGTCGCCTTAAGGTCGCGCTAATCTGCGGAACAGCCGTAGCGCAATTCCATCAATGTCGAAATGGATTTGATTATTGGTACGCGGTTTGTGAGAGCACCGTCAACCAACTGCCGTCCGCGTTTGCCTGAGCGTCCGTTCACGTACGAATCACCCCGGAACCGTTTCGATACGTGCATCTCATTATTTGTACTACAACTATTTCTTTATTAAGGAGTTTGGAATGAACAACACGACGTTGTTGAAGCGTGTTGCCCTGCGATGGGCCGCTTCTCTGGGTTTCGGCGTTGTCGCCGTTGCGGGCTTCACGGCGTTTTCACCCGCCGACGCGATGGCCAACGAAAAATATCCGACCGCCAAGGTCAACACGACCGGCCTCGCGGTCACCGATACCGAGGTGACGGTCGGCCAGTTGCACTCGGTCACCGGCACGATGGCGATCAGCGAGACCGGCTCGGTCTGGGCCGAAAAGCTCGCCATCGAGCAGATCAACGCCCAGGGCGGCGTCCTCGGCCGTCAGATCAAGATCATCCAGGAAGACGGGGCCAGCGACTGGCCAACCTTCGCCGAAAAAGCGAAGAAGCTGCTGATCAACGACAAGGTCGGCACCGTGTTCGGATGTTGGACCAGCGCCAGCCGTAAAGCCGTGCTCCCCATCTTCGAAAAAGAGAACGGGATGCTCTATTACCCCACGTTCTACGAAGGCCTCGAGGCCTCCAAGAACGTCATCTATACCGGCCAGGAAGCCACACAGCAGATTCTGTGGGGCCTGGACTGGGCTCACAAGGAAAAGGGCTCCAAGACCTTCTTCCTCATCGGCTCCGACTACATCTGGCCTCGCACGAGCAACAAGATCGCGCGAATCCACATCGAGAAGTTCCTCCAGGGCTGCAAGGTCGTCGGCGAGGAGTACTACCCGCTCGGCCACACGAACTTCGGCTCGCTCATCAACAAGGTGAAGCTCGCCAAGCCTGACTGCATCTATTCCGTCGTCGTCGGCGGCTCGAACGTCAGCTGGTACAAGCAGCTAAAGGCCGCCGGCATCACCGGCGAGTCGCTTGCCAAGCGCAACCAGATCCTGCTCACGATCTCGACCACCGAAGACGAGATCCTCGGCATCGGCGGCGAAAACGTGAAGGGCTTCTACGCCTGCATGAAGTACTTCCAGTCGCTCGACAACGAGAACAACAAGAAGTTCGTCGAGGCGTTCAAGGCCAAGTGGGGCAAGGACGCGGTCGTCGGCGACGTGACGCAGGCCGCCTACCTCGGCCCGTGGCTGTGGAAGCTGACGGTCGAGAAGGCCGAGAGCTTCGACATCGACAAGATCGCCGCGGCCTCGCCGGGGATCGAGTTTAAGGAAGCGCCGGAAGGCTATGTCCGCATTCACGAAAACCACCACCTGTGGTCCAAGGCCCGCCTTGGCGAAATGCTGGCGGACGGTCAGTTCAAGGTGATCGCCGAATCGCCTGATCTGATCGAACCCAACCCTTTCCCGAAGGGTTACCAGTAATCGCGGTTCAGCATCCCCCGAGGG